>JANQIU010000264.1 GCA_028281985.1 Alphaproteobacteria bacterium
AAGGGCACCTTTGTCGACCGGCCGAAGATCGACCAGTCGCTGCGCCGGTTGAGCGGATTCACCGGAGAGATGCAGCGCCTTGGCCATGTCGTGGGCGGACGCCTTATCTCCGCGGCCCGGCGTCCGGCCGATGCGGACGTGGCCGAGCGGCTTCGCCTTGCGCCGGGCGCCGAGGTGGTGGTTCTGCAACGGCTGCGCAGCATCGACGGCACGCCCTTGGCCATCGAATGGGCCCATCTCGACGCCGCGCGTTTCCCCGGACTGGCGGAGCGCCAGGATCTGGCCACCGGCTCCCTCTATAGCCTTCTGCTCACCGAATATGGGGTGTCGCTGGCCTGGGCCGACCAGACGGCCGAAGCCGACACACCCAGCGCCGCCGTCCGCCGCGACCTGGAGATGCCCGCCGGCATCCCGGTGCTCGGCCTTCGACGCGTGACCTATGACGCCCACGACCGGCCCGTCGAATACGTGATCTCCACCTACAGGGCCGACCTCTACCGGTTGCGCGCCGTGCTGCGGCCACCCGCCACGTGAGACTGCCAATGGACGCCATCGACGATGCTCCCGACATCACCGGTGCCCGAAGCTATATGGCCGCCGTCCGCCGGCAGTTGGATGCGGTGGAGGCAAGCGAGTCCGGCCCGATCGGCCAGGCTGCCGAACTGTGTGCCGTGGCCATCCGGTCGGACCGGCAGATCTACGTGTTCGGCACCGGCCATTCGCACATGCTGGCGGAGGAAGGCCATTTCCGTGCCGGTGGCCTGGCGGCGGTCTGCCCGATCCTGGCCAGCCCGCTGATGCTGCACGAGGGCGCGGTCGCCAGTTCGCGCTTCGAACGGACACTGGGACTGGCGGAGGCGATCATGGATCGCTATCCGATCGGTGTCGGCGACGTGGTCTTCGTGTTCTCCAACAGCGGGGTCAACGCTGCACCGGTCGAAGCCGCCACCACCGCCAGAGCGGCCGGCGCCAAGGTCATTGCCGTCCTTTCCCGAGCCTATGCCGGGCAAACCCGGCCCGGTCCCTCCGGACGCCGCCTTTCGGACGTTGCGGATGTCGTCGTCGACAATCATGGGCCGCCGGGCGATGCGCTGGTGGCAGTGCCGGACACCGGACAGCGGGCCGGCCCGGGATCGACCATCGCGGCTGCGTTCATCCTGAACGCGATTCTGACCGAAGCGGTCATGCGCACGACAGCCACCGGCCAGACAGCCCCCGTCTATCTCAGCGCCAATATGCCGGGCGCCAAGGAGAACAACGCCGACCTGATCGCGCGCTACCGGCGCCGCAATCCGCATCTGTAGTCACCGGCCGCCGACGGCCGGCACAACGGCTCGAACGGGCCACAAACCGTCAACAGGAGGACGACCGACATGAGAATCCGCACCCCTCTCATCCTGGGAGCTGCCACCGCCGTCGCCGTATCCGCGCTGTCCGCCGGCACGGTACAGGCCCAGACAGAGCTGCTGATCTGGCACATGGAGCAGCCGCCCCACCGGGTCGACCGCATTCAGGAACTGCTCGACGAGTTCAATGCCGCCAACCCCGGTATCGTCGTCCGTCAGGAGCCGCAGAACTGGGGCGAGATCTATGCCAAGGCGCCGGCCGCCGTGGCCGCTGGCAACGCCCCGGACCTGCTGTTCGCCATCCCGGATTTCGCGCCGCTGCTGCAGGGCATCGGCGCGCTGCAACCGGTCGACGAAATCGTCGCCGGCCTGGACAATGCCCACGGTTTCTACGATGCCGCCGTGGAACCGTACGCCTATGACGGCGGCATCTGGGCGGTACCGCTCTACAACATGGCGATTTCGCTGTGGTACCACCGGCCGATGCTGGAAGCCGCCGGTGTGACGCCGCCGGAAACCTGGGACGACTGGGTCGCCGCCGTCGAGACGCTGAGCACCGATGGCGTGCATGGGATCGGTCTGCCGGCTAACCGGCATCTCTACACCGACCAGACCACTTATGCGCTGATGGTCAATGCCGGCGCGTCGGAACTGTACAACGACGACGGCACGGTGCGGTTCGACAACCCGGAAACAGCAGCGGCGCTGGATTTCTACGGCCGCCTGTTCGCGTTCTCGCCACCCGACGCCGCGAACTGGACCTGGGGCGAGGCGGAAGCCTGCTTCGCGTCGCAGACCTGCGCCATGATCCTGCAGTTCACGGTGATCACCACTTACGACACCCAGACCGACGGCGACCCGGCCGACCTGGGCGTCGTTGCCATTCCCCATGCCGCATCGGCGGATGGCGGCACGATCTCCTACTCCAACGGCGTCATGCTGCTGACCGATGATCCGGAGAAGCGGGCGGCCACCGAGGCGTTCCTGACCTTCCTGATGGAGCCGGAAACCTATGGCCGCTTCCTGAACATGGAACCCGGCCTGTTCCTGCCGGTGACGGAAACCGGGGCCGAAGCCGACAGCTTCTGGAGCGACCCGATGGCCGAACGCTACCGGCCGCAGATCGAAACCATGCTGGAGAACTCGCAGGCCGGCCGCCTGTTCGGCTTCACCAGCGGCAACATCTTCCCCAGCATCGCGGCGATTTCGGCCCAGAACCTGATCGCCCAGGCCACCCAGGCCGTCGTCCTGGACGACATGGCCGCTGTTGAAGCGGCCAGCGAAATCCAGGAGCGCATGGAAGACGCGATCCGGTGACACCGGGTCATTCGGGGGCGGCGGGCCGACCGCCGTCCCCGGATAGCGTCCCACATCAGCAAAGCGGGCGCCCGGAAACCGCGCCGAGACCCCATGGCCACACCGACCGACCGACAGCCGCCGCGCCTGGACAGGCGTCAACGCGAGGCCCTGCTGGGCTTCCTGTTCATCACGCCGCTGCTGTTGTGGCTGGTCGCCACCATCGTCTGGCCGTTGATCGCGTCCATCCATCTCAGCCTGCAGGACGTGCGCATCATCGGTACCACCAGCGAGTTCATCGGCCTGGACAATTACGGGCGCGTGCTGGGGGACGACCGGTTCTGGGGAGCGGTCGGCCGCAGCGGCATCTGGATCGTCGGCAATGCCATCCTGCAGACCCTGCTGGCGTTCTCCGCCGCCCTGGCCCTGAAGCGCCGCTTCCCCGGCGTCCGGGTGGCCCGAACCTGGATCATCCTGTCCTGGATCGTGCCGACGGTGGTCGCCGTCGTGATCTGGCGGTTTCTGCTCAACGCCTCGGGCGGCGGGCTGATCAACCCGCTGCTGATCACCCTGGGCCTGACCGAAAGCGGCGTCGGGTTCTTCGGGTCCGGGGAAACCGCCTTCGCCACCCTGGTAGTCATCAACTCGTGGCGCTGGTTCCCGTTCATCACCGTCATTCTGCTGGCGGCGCTGCTGCGCGTGCCATCGGACCTCTACGAGGCGGCCAGCATCGACGGCGCCAGCGCCGCGGCCCAGTTCCGCTACATCACGCTGCCGCTGCTACAGCCGACCCTGTTCGTGGTCGGCCTGATCGGCACGCTGCTGTCGTTCAATGTGTTCGACGTCATCTGGCTGCTGACCGCAGGCGGCCCATCCAGCGACACCACCACCGTGCCGGTGATGATCTACGAGACGGCGTTCAAGCAGTTCCGGTTGAGCCAGGCGGCGGCGATGTCGGTGATCACCGCCGGTCTGCTGGTGGCATTCGCCGCCTTTTTCGTGAAGGTCGCCAAGCCCAAGGAGGCCTTCTGATGACCCGCTGGCGCGGATCCGCAGCGCAGGTCATCGTTCTCGGCCTGTTGGCGATCTTCGTCCTGTTGCCCTTCTACTGGGTCGTGGCCGGATCGTTCCGTACGCCGGAGGAAGTGATCGCCCGCGCGGCACCCTGGTTCCCCCGGTCGCTGACGCTGGAGCATTACGGCAACCTGCTGCGCCAGTC
Organism: Alphaproteobacteria bacterium; assembly: GCA_028281985.1. GTDB lineage: Bacteria > Pseudomonadota > Alphaproteobacteria > DSM-16000 > Inquilinaceae > JANQIU01. Next base: position 3,862 of record JANQIU010000264.1, read on the forward strand.
GCCCTTCCCCACCTACCTGCTGAACAGCCTGATCGTCGCCTTCGGCACCATGGCGTTCACCGTTGTGGTCAGCACGCTGGCGGCCTACGGGTTCTACCGGCTGCGCTTTCCGGGCCGGGAATGGCTGCTGAACGCCACTCTTCTGGCCTATGCCTTCCCCGGTGTGCTGCTGATCGTGCCGATGTACGGGATGATGAGCACGCTGGGCCTGATCGACAGCCTGATGTCGCTGATCGTCATCAACGTCACCTTCGCCGCGCCCTTCGCCGTGTGGATGATGAAGGCGTTTTTCCAGACCATCCCGCTGGAGCTGGAGGAAGCGGCGATCCTGGACGGGGCCTCGCGGTTTCAGGTGCTGACCCGGATCATGCTGCCGCTGACCGCGCCGGGCGTGGCCAGCATCGCCATCTTCGCCTTCGTCATGTCCTGGACCGAGTACATGTTCGCCTCGATCCTGATCCTGTCTGACGACCAGCGCACACTGCCGGTCGGTCTGGCCGGGATCATCGGCCAGTATCAGATCGACTGGGGCCTGCTGCTCGCTGGGGCGACGCTGATCACCCTGCCGGTGGTCATCCTGTTCGCCATGATCGGCCGCTACTTCGTCGAAGGGATGACCGCCGGCGCGGTCAAATAGCCTTCAGTGTACGGTCCCGTCCGGCGGCGCCTTGGACAACCAGACATCGCCGGCGGCGTACCACACCGATCGATCCGACACCGCCGGCCGGCCCCGGTGCAGTGAGCGGACCGGTACCGGCTTACCCCGCAACCGTTTGAGCTTGCGGGCCAGGCGATCCGCCTCGTCCGCGTCCCGGCCGCCCATACAGGGAAAGAAGCCGACCGATCCCAGCGACAGGGCGTCGAAGCCGTCCGACTGCCGGCTGGCGCGCAGGAAGAATCCCCAGCCATTGCCGCCGGTCAGCGGCATCAGCAACCGGCCGCCGGGCCGCAGGCGATCCAGCCACAGGTCGGCGGGTCGGGTGGCCCCGGCAAAGACGACGATGACGTCGACCGGTCCCGAGTCGTACCGGGTGCCGTCGCCATGCACGACGGTGATCCAGTCGCGGTTCCGCAGGTTGTCCCGCGCACGGGCCGCCAGGTCGGCATCGTACTCGACGGCCGTCACGCGGCCCGTGCGCCCGACGGTTTCAGCCAGGACGGCACTGTAGTAGCCGGTCCCTGCCCCGACCTGCAGAATGTGCTCGCCGGGTTTCAGGTCGGCATGGTCCAGCAGGTAGGCCCACAGCCGCGGTTCGCCGTTGTTGAGGTCCCGCGTCGCGTCGATCGTCACCAGCACGTTATGGTACAGATCGCGCGGATCGGCGCCGTCGGTCGTGTAAGAGACGCAGTCGCTGCGCGGCGGGATCAACCGCCAGGGGCCGGGGCCGACGAAGCGCTCCCGATCAACCCTGGCGAAGGCATCGACAAGGCGCGGGCTGTGCCGGATCGGTGCGGTGATCCGCAGATCCTCGGCAAACCAGCGGCGCGCGTCCTCCAGGTCGCCGAACACCATGGCCGGCTATCCGAAGACCTGGCCCAGGAAATCCAGGGTGCGGCGCCAGGAAAGGCGCGCGTCTTCCCCGTCGTAGTTATTGCCGGTCGGGTTGGCGAAGGCGTGATCCGCGTCATACCAGTAGATGACATAAGGGTGGTCGGCCGCCTCCAGCGCGGTGGCGAAACCTTCCACCATCGGCGCGTTGATGAAGGCGTCCTGGGTCGCGAAATGGCCCAGAACCGGGCCGCTCAGCGCCTGCAACTGCCCGGGATCATTGGGAACCCGGCCGTAGTAGATGACCGTGCCGTCGGCCGGCGCCGCCAGCGAGGCGTTCAACGACCAGCCGCCGCCAAAACACCAGCCCATGGTGACCAGACGGCCGGTGCTGGTGTCCTGGTCGCGCAGCCACTCCATCCAGGACACCAGGGTTTCGGTCGCTTCGTCAGGGACCACGGCCTGGGTCAGCGCGCGGGCCGCATCCGGCGTTTCGGCAACCTGCCCGTCCATCAGGTCGACGGCCAGGGCCAGGTATCCCTCGCGAGACAGTTCGACAGCGACGGCCCTGATCTGGTCGTTCAGTCCCCACCATTCGTGGATCAGCAAAACGGTGCCGACCGGTGTCGCTTCAGGCGCCGCCAGCGCGGCCGACACCTGCCGCCCGGAGGGCGTGGTCAGCGTGACCGTTTGGGTCTCCTTGGCCTGGGCGCTCGCCAGCCGCGGATCGGAAAGAACCGTGGCCATCGAAAGGCTCGCCCCGGCGGCGGTGGTCTTCAGAACGGTACGACGAGCCAGCATGGTATGGGCCTCCCTGCCTGTCTTGAAGCCGGTGGTCTGCCGCCGGCACGCTTTGTCAGGTCATCAGGTGGTCCGGGCCGGGCGCGGCGGCAAGCCCTGCCGGGCCCCCTACTTGGTGCCGAACAAACGGTCCCCGGCATCGCCCAAACCCGGCAGGATATAGGCGTGGTCGTTCAACTGCCTGTCCAGGGACGCGGTGTAGATCGGCACATTCGGATGGGCCTCGGAAAACACCTTCACCCCTTCCGGCGCCGATACCAGGGCCATGAACCGGATATTCGTGTCGGCTACCCCATGCCGGTTGACGACGTCCACCGCATGCACGGCGGAGTTGCCCGTCGCCAACATAGGGTCGACGACGATGAAGATCCGCCCCTCCGGCTCGGGCAGCTTCACCAGATACTCCACCGGCATCTTGGTCTCCGGATCGCGGTACAGGCCGACATGGCCCTCCCGGGCCGAGGGGATCAACTCATGCAGGCCCTCGGTCATGCCCAGGCCCGCCCGCAGGATCGAAACCAGCGCCACCTTCTTGCCTGCCAGAACCGGGGCTTCCATCGACTCCAACGGGGTTTCGATCGTCGTCGTGGTCATCGGCAGGTCGCGGGTGATCTCGTACCCCATCAACAGCGAGATTTCCCGCAGCAGCGTGCGGAAGCCATTTGTCGAGCGGCCGCGGTCGCGCATGTGGGTCAGTTTGTGCTGAACCAGTGGATGGTCGACGATGTAGAGGTTTGGAAAGTCGGCGTGCTGGTGCATGGAGATCCTCTGGCGGGCGGATCGGAAACCGGGGTGGGAGCGGCGCGACCTTAGCCGCCGCAACCCGGGCGCGCCAAGGCATCGACACGTTCACCTCGTTCGCTTTTCGAGATAGTCTTTCCTTGGCCGGCGCCGCCGGGTCGCCCCGACCGGAGTCCGGCCAACCGAGGAGGTCACCCATGGTCCGATGCGCCGTCGCGGTGGCCTTCGCCGCCGCCGTCTCAGCCCCCGCCATGGCGCAGGACTGGCCACCCTTCGTCGGCGCGGTTCAAGGCGCGCTGCAAAAGGAGTCGGTGGACCTGGCCGCCGCGGAGATCGAGTTCTTCCAGGGCGACGCCTTGAACCAGCAATGCGCCGGCAATCCCGGGTTCATGGAGGCTGCACGAGGCCTGTCGGCGGCCGTGCTCTACTACACCGTCGCCGAGCGCAGCTTCCGGGGCCTGCCCGTATCGGGGCGGTTGTCCTACCCCCACTATCTGGACGAGGAGCCCGGCAGCCTTCTGGCCGGCGTCGACGCCGTCGACCTGGCGGCTGCACTGGGGCCCGACGGCCCGATGGCGTTGCTGCCGGACGTCGTGTCCTGGGTCCCGGCGGAAATGCGGGGCATGGCCCGGTCCGGCGTCGGGCTTCTGCTGGAGACCTTCGGACCGTTCAAGACGACGTTGGCCCAGAACCCGGGAATGCAGCAATACGCCCTGACCATCGCCGCCGATGCCTACGACGCGGAACCGCTGTATCAAGGGTTGGGCCTGCCGCGGAATCCGGACATCTGCTACACGTTGCCGTTCTTCCTCTATCTGAGCGTGAATGGGGAGGAGACCTACGTTTCCCTGGGGGCGTTGGACCACTACGCCTATACCTTCTGGATCCGCCGGATGGTGGAGGGATCGACCCAGGAGGCGTTCGCGCTGCTGCAGGAAGCAGCGTCACAGCTTTAGGGGCGACGCGACATCATCGCCGACTGGCTGGTCGATCCGGCACGTGGACCCGTTTGGACGGAAGAGCCTGCGCATGTACCAACCGCCGCCGTTTCGCGAGGACCGGATTGAGGTTCTGCACGGGCTGGTTCGAACCCATCCCCTTGGCCTTCTCATCACCGCCGGACCCCGTGGCTTGCAGGCCAATGCCCTTCCCTTCCTGGTCGATCCGGCGCCGGGTGCGCAGGGCCGCCTGCGCGCGCATCTCGCCCGGCCAAACCCGCAGGTGGCCGAGCTGGCCGCCGTCGATACATGCCTTGTCGTGTTTCAGGGCCCGCAGGAGTACATCACCCCGTCCTGGTACGCCACCAAGCGGCAAACCGGCAAAGTGGTGCCCACATGGAACTATGTGGTGGTGCAGGCTCGCGGACGTCCGACCCTGGTCGATGACGCATCCTGGCTGCGCCGTCTTCTGGACGACCTGACCGACCGGCACGAAGGCCAGCGCGCGGACCCCTGGCAGGTCGACGACGCCCCATCACCGTTCGTAACCGCCCAGATCAAGGGGATCGTTGGTCTGGAGATCCCGATCGATCGTATCGAAGGCAAATGGAAGGTCAGCCAGAACCGACCGGCGGCCGACCGGGCCGGCGTCGAGGCGGGCCTTCGGGAAGCAGGTGGCTCCGCGGAGGCGCTGGCGTTGCTGGTTGCGGAACGGGGGGCAGCACACGGCAAGGCCTGAACCGTTGAGCGCCCTTTGTAGTTCTGGTTCGAAGGACCGCAGAAAATGGTCTACCGTGAGTTTTGGCGCGTTCGGGGAGGCATGACGTGAACAAGTCGCTGTCCGAACTGCTTGAGACCGGTCAGCTCAGCGGGGTCGGCAGGATCGTCGATCCGGCGACAGTTACCAGCGATCCCCGATATCGGGTGGCGCGGGAAGCGCACGCGGTCTGGCGCCGTATCGGCAACGCGGCAATACCAGACCGTCGGCAGGTCGACCCTGTCGTTCTCGGGCCGACGCTGCTCCCAATGCTGGTGTTGATCGAAGTCCTGGGTGGCGGCAGCGACTATCGCTGGCGGCTGTTCGGGGATCGCCACCAACAGGAATACGGGATCAGCCTGACGGGAACCCGATTATCCGAGTTGGAAGACGGCAATCCGTCAGCAACGGCGTTGCGGCCGCTACTGGACCAAACTGTCGCTACCGCCGGCCCGTGCTTCTATGAACTGGCGTATCTGAGTGAAGCGTTGCTTGATCGGTACGCTACGGGCGTCTTTCTTCCACTTACGGATGGGGGACCCGACGTGGCGATGCTGCTGGGCGCGGCCGACTGGTGGCGCCACCGGCACCCGGGAAACTGAACCGCCCGATCCGATCCGCCACCGGAGAGAGATGCGCCCCATGTTCCGTGTCGCGGTCCTGACCGCCCTGTTTCCCGGCGCCGCTTTCGCCGCCTGTCCGGAGGGCGGCAGCCTGACTCCTTTCACGCTGTCGGGCGGCTGGGGGGCCACATCCTCGATCTATCCGCAAGCCGATGATGTGACCGTCATGCGTGTCCAGGCCGAAAACGGCCGTATCGACGAGATCGCCTTCCACCGGGGCCTGCTTCTGGTGGCCGAACGATCAGCCGCCGCGAACTACACGGTGGACTACCGGGGCGATGTCGCGGCCATCTTCGATCTGGAAGCCGGCAGCGAAGTCACCTTGCAGGCCCGCCAAGTCTCGCCGACGGCTGAACGGATCTTCGCCGAGACCTACTCGATCGGCGAGACGGTGACGCTGGATATCGGCGGCTGCCGCTACGACGCCACCATCATCGACAGCGTCGGTGAGACGGAGGATGGCCCCCTGCCCCGGGTCCGCGTGTACTATGCCTCCGCGTTGGGCTTCGTTCTGGGACGCGAAGTCTTCTATGAACCGGATGGCGAGGTGCCCCAGGTAAGCCTGTTCTTCGAAGGGATCACCAGCGATCCCGCGGCGCTGGTACCCCGCTAACCCGCCGACAGCCTTCGCGGTTCGATGAAGGGGATTCCCCAGTTATGCATCTTGAAGGGTCCTGCCATTGCGGTGCCGTCCGCTTCACCCTGGAGGCGAAGGCCGCGTATCCTTACATGCGCTGCTACTGCACCATCTGCCGCAAGACCGGCGGCGGTGGCGGGTATGCCATCAATCTGGGCGGCGAGGCCGCGACCCTGTCCGTCCAGGGGGCGGACAACCTCTCCGTCTATCAGGCGCGGATGGACCGCCCGGGCGATGACGCAACCCCGGAGATCAGCCCGGCCCGGCGGCATTTCTGCAAGCGCTGCGGCAGCGCCCTGTGGCTGTTCGACCCCCGCTGGCCCGATCTGGTGCACCCGTTCGCCTCAGCCATCGACACGCCCCTGCCCGCACCGCCGGATCATGTCGACATCATGCTCGACTTTGCCCCCGCCTGGAGCGGCCCGCCGACGGCCGACGGTGCGACCGGTTTCGCGCGCTATCCGACCCAGTCCCTGGAGGACTGGCACCGGGCGCACGGCCTTTGGCACGACGAATGAGACCATTCCCAGACGGAGACGCCCATCGTCGGGCCAAAGCCGCGAAGCACGCCCATCAGGGCTAGGTCGGGCGCCGTTGTCCTTCGCCGGCGACCTGTCCGAAGATGCGCGGCGCGAACCGCTCACTGAAGCCGGAAAAGAAGCCGATCACCCACAGCATGTGGAAATGCGCCTCGCCGAGCCCGGAGACCCGCAACCCTTCGATCGTCACGATCCCGGTCTTCAAGACAGAGAACACGGCCAAGGCAAAGATCATCGCCACTACGGGCTTGAAGAAGGCGCGTACGAACACCCTTTCGGGGTCGTAAAGCTCAGCTGCCGTCGATTCTCGTTTATTCGTCAGTGACATCACGATGCTGGCGAGACTGCCGAGGAAGGCCGACACCAACAGGGCAAAGAGATCCTTCCGGTCATACTGCAGAAGGCGCTTACTGACATTTGACAGGTGGCTTATCGTGACCTGCGACTGGGTAACCGCACCGCTGTCGTCCGACACCTCCACGGCAAGGACATACGGGGCGGTTTCCCCGCTGCCGGGCACCAAGGGCTCGTCCGCCGTCAACTCCCCCGACGGCGCGAGCCGGAACGGCTGATCCGCGCCGTCCACCAGAGTGAAGGTCAACGCGCCATCGTCCTCGTCGGTCGCCGTCAGTCTACCCAGGACAAAACCGGCGGCCACCGTCCCGCGGACCGTCACCGCGTGTTCGGGCACGACAGGCACATCGTTGCGGTCGACGATCGCCAGTTGCACCGTCACAGGCGAGACGTCGTCATCGCCTACCGAGACCATGAGCGTTCGCTCGGTGCTCGTCTCGTGGTCCAGCATCGAACCGTCCACCAGCCACAACGCGTCCTTTCGCACGGCGAAAGCTTGGTCTTCGTTGCCCGCAACGATTTCATAGACCGCACTGCGGGTACCGTCGAAGAGGTCGCCCAGGTTCGCGACCAGACGATGCTCGCAGGCGCCCTCCACCACTTGGATGGCGTATCGGTTCTCCGATACCGAGCCCGTGACATCGGGTTCATCACGGACGACGGCACAATCCCGGCCCGGTAGACGATCGACTGTTGCAATCTCGATGGCGGGCGGTGCCTCCGGCTGTTCCAGAAAGAACTCCGGCAACAAAAGCCAGGCGATCAGCATCGACAGAAGCAGCGCCGAGACGACGCCGGCCAGCGCTGCGCTGCTGGCCCCGCCCCGGGAAAGAAAGTAGATGAACCGCATGACCAGCGAGCGCTTCCAGCTCACCAGTACTTCAATTTCTGCATACAGCCTTCTACAGACAATCAGGTTCGGGTTTTTCGCCGTAACCAAGGGTATCATTGATCGAAACATCTCGGCCATGCGATCGGAATGCTTGGAATGGAGACCTGCAATTCGGTAGGCAAGTGGTATCAAATCAGCGATCAACTGCTGCACTTCATCACTCAGATCCCCGGATGCATATTCCCGAAGCGCCGCGATTTCCTCTTGCAGATTGGGAAAACTCATCTGTCTCACCATTACTGATATTTAGCTGAAACTTAAATGTCATTGAAACAATTGGTAAAAGCACTGATGTTTTGACAGTTATATTTTTGCTGCTTCGGCTCAATGAGCCAAAAGTCGCCCAGAAGCCTAGATTTCAAATTTACGATACATTTGCCACGATTTCAACAATCGTTCATTATATTCGACAAGATTTGGCGCTCAGAAGGCACGTTCGATGCGCTGCGGGCTCAAGATCATCGCGACGTCGTTCAAACCTGCCGGTCCGGTGGTCGACCGTTCAAGGGGTCTGCAAGACCGCCCCCCGTAGAGCTTTGCGCGATACACCGGCACTTTCCCCTTGATGTTCATGAATATCAGTTCATATATAGCGCATGAGCGATAAACACTCCATGCCCGGCCGACCCCGGTCCTTCGACGAAACCGTCGCGCTGACGGCGGCTATGGACGCGTTCTGGGACCGCGGCTTCGAGGCAACGACCTACAGCGACCTGGAGAGGGCGACGGGCCTTCGCCGACAGAGCCTCGTCTACGCCTTCGGCGACAAACGCGCCCTGTTCGACCGGGTGCTGCACCACTACGCGCGTCAGCGCGTCGGCGCCGTCGTTGCGATGCTGGAAGCCGAAGGGTCACCGCTCGGCAACATCCGGGCCGTGTTCCAGACCTGGTTGGATGATGCCACCAACCCGGAGCATCCCGGCTGTCTGCTGGTGAATACGGCGGGCGAGTTCGGCCGCAAGGACCCCGACATCGCCCAAGCCGTCGGCAAGGCCAGCGACCGTCTGGCTGTCGCGTTCGAAGCTGCGTTCCGTCGGGCACAGGCGGAAGGCGAGCTGGCCGCATCGCACGACCCGGCGGACCTGGCCCGTCTTGCCGTCTCCGTCGGCGACGGCGCGCTCCTCAACGCGCGGGCCAGCGGCGCCGTCCAACCCGCGGTTCAAGCCTTCCGTGCGCTGATCGATCTACTCCACTGAAAAACAGGGAGGAAATCAAACGCTCGTTCCCTTGGCCAATTTATGACTATCAGTTCATGTTTTGCCAACCTGACCCTGAAAGGAACCTCACCGATGACCAGTCAGATCGAAACCTTCAACCCGCGTCCGACCTACGACGTCTTCCAGCCGTTCAACCTGGCCCTGGCGGCGAAAGCCGGCGACCTGCTCTTCGTCACCGGGCAGATCGGCTTTGACGACGATGGCCAGTTCCCCGGTGACTACGACACCCAGGTCGACAACGTCTTCCGGCATCTGGACCGCATCCTGAAGGACGCCGGGGCCGACTGGTCCAACGTGGTCCAGATGCGCAGCTTCCATGTCGGCGCCGATCTGGAAGGGCAGTTCCCGAAACTGCTGCAGACCAAGGCGGGCTACATGCCGGACCACCAGCATGCGTGGACCGCGATCGCCGTGAACCAGCTGATCCCCGCCCCCAGCCTGATTGAAATCGACGTCATCGCCTATGTCGGCGATCCGCGGTCGTGAGGGAGGTCGACATGGCATGGTTCTATCTGGCACTGGCCGCCGGCTTCGAGGTGACCTTCGCCCTCTCGATGAAGCAGTCGAACGGCTTCACCCAACTCTGGCCCAGTCTAATCACGGTGGTCGCCGTGATCGCCGGGATCGGCTTCCTGACCCTGGCGCTGAAGACGCTGCCGGTCAGCGTCGGCTACCCGATCTGGGTCGGCGTCGGCGCGCTCGGCACGGTGTTGATCGGCGTGCTCGTCCTCGGCGAGGCGGTCAACCCGATGAAGATCATAAGCGTCTGTGCCATCGCCCTGGGCGTCGTCGGCCTGAAAGTCGCGACGACGGCCTGATCCCAACACACGCACCGCCAAACACCACGGAGGCCCCGATGGACCACCATGCCTTCATCGCCCGCCAGCGAACCGTCATGCTGGACGGCATCGCCCACGCCCCGGTTGAGATCGCCTACACCGATCTGGGCGACGGCCCGCCGATCCTGCTTCTGCACGGCATCCCGACCTGGTCGTTTCTCTATCACGCGGTGATCGACCGCCTGGCGGAGACACATCGCGTCATCGCCCCCGACTTCATCGGCCACGGGTCGTCCGACCGGCGCGACATGTTCGACCGCTCGCTGGTGGCCCAGCGGGCGATGGTCCTGGCACTGATGGACCATCTGGGGCTTGGCAGCGCCACCCTGGTCGGCCACGACACCGGGGGCGGCGTCGCGCTGATGATGGCGGTGGAAAACCCCGACCGGGTCGACCGGCTGGTGCTGTCGAACATCGTCGCCTACGACAGTTGGCCGATCGACGACATGTTGCAGGTCGGCCATCCGCAATGGCGCAGGAAGTCGATCGACGAGATCCGCGCCTTCCTGGTCGCCGGCTTCGCCGACGGCCTGTCGCGACCGGAGCGCCTGACCCCGGCCTTCGTCGACGGCATCGTTGCCCCGCATCTGAGCGAAGCGGGCAAGATCAGCCTGATCCGCAACGCGTCCGGGCTGAACACCAGCCACACCATGATGCTGGCCCACCGCCACCACACCGTCGCCGCCCCGACCCTGCTGGTCTGGGGCGAGGACGACCCCTGGCAGCCGATCCGCGACGGCGAACGCCTGGCCGCCGAAATCCCTGACGCCACGCTGATCCGCGTCGCCAACGCATCGCACTGGATCCCGCAGGACGCGCCGGAAGAGTGGCTCGGCCACGTACAGGCGTTCCTGGCCGCCCATCCGTGAAGCCGCATCGATGCCTTTACGGAACCGGCCCGATCCAGTCGCGCCTTGCCGCTTCCAGTCCGCCCGCCGGTACGGCCGTCCGGATCTCCGCCATCAGCCGGTTCATGGTCGCCACGTTGTGGGCGGTCAGCAGGATGATGGCCAGCGGTTCGCCGGTGCGGACCAGATGGTGCAGGTAGCCGCGGCTGAAGGTCCGGCAGGTCTCGCAGGGACAGGTCTCGTCGATCGGCATATCGGCGGTGCGATGTTCGGCATTGCGCAGGTTCATGCGTTCGCCCGGATACCCCTTCACCAGAGCCCAGCCGTGCCGGGCGACCCGGGTGGGGGTGACGCAGTCGAAGGTGTCGATGCCCATGGCCACCCCTTCGAAGATATCCGAGAAGCCGCCGATGCCCAGCAGGTGCACCGGGCGGTCCAGATGGACATGGGGCATGCAGTATCCGACCACCTCATACATCTGCGCCTTGTCCGCGCCCAGGCAGCCGCCGACGGCGGTACCGAAGAACGGCTGCTGGGCGGTGTAGTCGCAGCAGGCCCGGCGCAGGTCTTCGTAGACGCCGCCCTGGATGGTGGCATACAGGCCTTGCGCGTGCCCCTGGTCGGACAGCCCGCCACGTCGGTCATGGGCGGCGATACAGCGGTCGCCCCAGCGCAGGCTCATCTCCATCGACCGGGCGGTATAGTCCCGGGTGTCGTGGAAGGCGGTGCACTCGTCGAACTGGACGATCAGGTCGGCGCCCAGCGCCTGCTGGATCTCGATGGACCGCTCCGGCGACAGGAACAGCGTCGCGCCGTTCAGGTAGGACCGGAACCGGGCGCCGTCTTCACTCACCGACAGCAGGGTCGGCTGGCGCTTGGCGCCCTGGGCCTGACCGCTCGCCTGGTTCTTGGCACCCTGGTTCCTGCGGCCCTTGATCTCGTCGGCGATGGAGCCGTGCCCCATGGAGAACACCTGGAAGCCGCCGCTGTCGGTCAGCATCGGCCCGTCCCAGCCGGTGAACCGGTGCAGACCGCCCAGGCTCCGGATCACCGATTCCCCCGGCTGGATCATCAGGTGATAGGTGTTGGACAGGATGATCTGGGTGCCCAGCGTGCGCATCTGCGCCGGCGTGGCCCCTTTGATCGCCGCCTTGGTGCCGCAGAAGATGAAGGCCGGCGTGTCCAGCGACCCGTGGGCGGTTTCCAGCCGGCCGGTACGGGCGCGGCTGCCGGGATCGCGGCCGGTGACGGCGAAGCGCGGAAAGACGTCGGCGTCGGCGGCCGGCTGCGCCGTCACGACGCTTCGGGCACCGCGCCGGCCAGGGACCCGTCACGCCGGCCCCCGGCCATCCACCGCGCCAGGTACAGGAACGGGGTGTCCAGCGCGGCGACCAGCAGGCGCAGCAGATAGGTGCCCAGGATGTAGGTGAAGATCAGCGGCTCCAGCCCCACCGGATCGGGCGCGAACACCACCCAGGCCAGCACGCTGAAGATGGTGTTGTCGATCAGCGCCGAGATCGCCGTGGAGGCGTTGTTGCGCAGCCACAGATGCCGGCCGCCGGTCAACCGCTGCAGCAGGCCGTAAAGCCAGACGTCATGATACTGGCTGGTCAGGTAGGCGATCATGCCCGCAGCGAACAGGGCCGGTACCGGCGTGAACAGCAGGTCCATCGCCGCCGGCACGCCGGTACCGAAATCGTCCGGGTTCGGCGGCACATAGGGCGCGAAACCCAGGGTCAGGATGACGATGACCGTCCACAACAGAAAGCCGGCAAAGCCCAGCAGCACCGCCCGCCGCGCTGCCGCCTTGCCGTACAGCTCGGTCAGCAGGTCCGTGCACAGATAGGTCGAAGCGAACAGGATCGTGCCCAACGGCACCGGATCGGCATAGACCGAGAAATCGACGACCTTCAGCACCTGCAGATTGGCGCCGATTACCGCCACGACGATGTAGACGGTCAGGCCGATCGCACCGAACAGCCGCGCGGCCAGGCCAACCGCGACGAAGCAGACGATCAGCATCAGGCCCCACAGGGCCTCCGGCGGCAGACCCTGCATGACGTCGATCAGGTACGACATCGGTTCATCCCGGTCGCAGGCCGCCGGGCACCCCAGGAACCGGGCGCTGGGCGACCTGGCGTCAGGCGGCCGGCTGGGCGGCGGCCACCGTCTTTTCGATGCGCTTCTTCAGCCGCCGCAGATCCTGCGACAGGGTATCGGCGCTGGTCGACAACAGGAAGGCGTCCAGGCCGCCGCGCTTCTCCACCGTGCGCAGGGCATTGGCGGTCAGGCGCACCTTCACCGACTCCTGCAGCGCGTCGGACAACAGCGTCGCCCGCTGCAGATTGGGCAGATACCGCCGCCGCGTCTTGTTGTGGGCATGGCTGACATTGTTCCCCGTCAACACGCCCTTGCCGGTCAAACTGCAGCGTCGTGCCATGGCTGGCGACCTCTAGTACCGTCTCATTGCGTTGGTTTCGTCGGGACAAATGCCCGGTCGCTCGCTGCCCACCCGGGCGCGAAGCGGCGTCTTATAGGCGGGCGAGCGGCCGGCCGTCAAGCGCCGCCCGACAGGAGACACGCCACATCTATTCCGCCGCCTTGCCCGCCGCGTCGTTCGCGTCGGCGCCGTTGCCCTGCCCTTCCTGCTGCCGCTGCCACATGGCCGCATAGCGCCCGCCCCCGGCCAGCAGCTCGGGATGGGTCCCGCGCTCCACCACCTGGCCCTGGTCCAGCACCAGGATCAGGTCGGCATCGACCACGGTGGACAGGCGGTGGGCGATCACCACGGTGGTCTTCCCGGCGCTGATCTCGCGCAGATTGGCCTGGATCTCCCGCTCGGTGTGGGTATCCAGCGCCGATGTCGCCTCGTCGAAGATCAGGATCTCCGGGTCCTTCAGGATGGTCCGGGCGATGGCGACGCGCTGCTTCTCGCCGCCCGACAACTTCAGGCCCCGTTCGCCGACCCGGGTGTCGTAGCCATCCGGCAGCGCGGCGACGAAGGCATCGATATGGGCCAGACGGGCGGCCCGGCGGATCGCTTCCTCATCCGCGCCGGGCCGGCCGTAGCCGATGTTGTAGGCGATGGAGTCGTTGAACAGCACCGTATCCTGGGGGACGATCCCGATCGCGCGGCGCAGGCTGGCCTGGCCAACTTCACGGATATCCTGACCGTCGATCAGCAGCGCGCCGTCGGTGACGTCGTAGAACCGGAACAGCAGCCGGCTGATGGTGGACTTGCCCGCTCCGGTGGGGCCGACGATCGCCACCGTCTGGCCCGGCGCCACCGTGAAGCTGACCCCCTTCAGAACGGTCCGCCTCGGATCGTAGGCGAAGGTGACGTCGCGGAAGACGATCTCCCCACCGCGGTTCTGCAGCGGCGGCGCATCCGGCGGGTCGCGCACCTCCGCCTCCTCCGACAACAGGCCGAACATGTGTTCGATATCCACCAGCGACTGCTTGATCTCCCGGTAGACGAAGCCGAAGAAGTTAAGAGGTTGGTAGAGCTGAATGAGATAAGTGTTTACAAGAACGAAATCTCCGACCGTCATCGTCCCATCAACGATGCCGCCCGCCGCCATGTACATAATGATCGACAGACCGGTGGAGATGATCACCGCCTGGCCGATATTCAGCAGCGACAGCGAGGTCCGGCTGCGCACGGCGGCCCGCTCGTAGCGGCGCTGGGAGTCGTCGTAGCGCCGGGCTTCATGCTCCTCGTTGCTGAAATACTTGACCGTCTCGTAGTTCAGCAGGCTGTCGATCGCCTTGGTGTTGGCCTCCTGGTCGGTGCGGTTCATCTGGCGACGGAACTTCAGGCGCCATTCGGTCACCCACATCGTGAAGGCGATGTAGCTGACGACGGTGACCACGGTGATCAGTGCGAACCAGATATCGAACAGCGACCACAGGATGACCGCCACCATGGCGATCTCCAGCAGGGTCGGCAGGATGTTGAACAGCATGAACGACAGCAGGCGCTCGATCGCCGCCGTGCCCCGCTCGATCACCCGGCTCAAGCCGCCGGTCTGGCGGTCGAGATGGAAGCGCAGCGACAGAGCGTGCAGATGCCGGAACACCTTCAGGGCCGCCTGGCGGATCGCCCGCTGGGACACCAGGGCGAACACGGCATCGCGCAGTTCGGCGAAGGCCAGGCTCAACACCCGGGCGATGCCATAGGCCAGGATCGCGCCGACCGGCAGGACGACGGCGAGCCCCGCTTCCGGCGACAGAGCGTCGACGGCCTGCTTGTAGAACAGCGGAATGGTGACGGTCGCGACCTTGGCCAGCGCCAGGCAGGCGAGCGCCACCACAACCCGGCCCCGCAGCCCCCAGGCGCCGCGGGGCCAAAGGTAGGGTGCCAGGTCGGCCATCGTGCGAAACGCGCCGGTGGGCCGCTTGGCGACGAGCTGGTCCATATCGGTCATGGCTGGCGGTCGGCGTCCCGGGGGTGCGGCCCGGCGCCGCGGCAGCGACAGGACGACGCGCGACGGCCGTTATTCCTGCAGAAGAGATCGCCTTGCATCACCGCAAGATCTGCCCGCCACGCCGTGAGTCAACGCATCTGATCGAATTGCCCGCCCCGGCATCCGGGAACCATCCGCGGGATAGCCGTACCCGGCCAACCGGCGTAGATAGGTTGTTATGGTTCGAACGCCTTTCCACTTCGTCATCGCCGCCCTGCTCGGCGCGCTCGTCACCGGCTGCGCCGGCGGCGGACCGGGGGCGTCGTCCAGCGGCCCGGACCAGGAGGCCTTCAACGACGCCCTGGGCCAGGCCATTGCCGGGCGGCTCCTTCTGCTCGGTTCGAGCCGCGGATCGGTCGGGGAAACCCTGGCGGCGCTGGAACTGGGGGCCGATCCGGACATCCGCGATAGCGGCGACCGGCGCACGCCGCTGATGCTGGCGGCCGAGGGCGGGCATCTCAGCGTCATGCGGCTCCTGATCGTCGCCGGGGCGGATGTCGACGTCCGGGCGGACAATGGCTGGACTGCGCTGATGTTCGCCGCCGGCCAGGGCTCTGGTGAGGCCGTTCGGCTGTTGACCGACGTCGGCGCGGATGTGAACGCCAAGGGGACGGTGGAAGGCTACACCCCGTTGCTGGTCGCGGCCGCGCTGGCCCACACGGACGCCCTTGTCGCGGTCCTCGATGCCGGCGGCAGCCGCGAGGCGCGGACCGAGCCGGGCGG
>JANQIU010000265.1 GCA_028281985.1 Alphaproteobacteria bacterium
CTATCCGGCACGCCAAGAAGAACCTGCGGCGCTGGATGCGGCCGGAACGCCGATGGGTCGGGCTGAAGATGATGCCGGCCAGTGCCCGGGTCGTCTATCAGCCGTTGGGCGTCATCGGTGTCATCGCCCCGTGGAACTACCCGCTGCTGATGGTGCTGCAACCGGTCGCCGGCGCGCTGGCGGCCGGCAACCGCGTCATGGTCAAGCCGTCTGAACTGACGCCCAGGATCAGCGCGCTGATGCAGTCGCTGTTTGCCGAGGCCTTCGAACCCGACCTGTTGACCGTGGTCACGGGGGGGCCGGAAATCGGCGCTGCATTCTCCGAATTGCCGTTCGACCACCTTCTGTTCACCGGTTCCACCGCGGTGGGGCGGAAGGTGGCTGCCGCGGCAGCCGCCAACCTGACGCCGACGACGCTGGAACTGGGCGGCAAGTCGCCGGTGATCGTCTGCGACGATTATCCCCGGGAGAAGGCGGCGCGGCTGACTGCATTGGGCAAGCTTCTGAACGCCGGGCAGACCTGCATCGCGCCGGACTACGCTCTGGTTCCCTCTGGGCAATCGTCGGCATTTGCCGACGCCGTGGTGCGCGAGGCCACGGCGATGTATCCGACGCTGGCCGGAAACGCCGACTACACCAGCATCGTCGCGGACCGGCACCACCAGCGGCTTCTGGACCTGCTGGAGGACGCGCGGGAAAAAGGCGCGCAGTTGATCGAGGTGAACCCCGGCGGCGAGAGCATGGGCAACACCCGCAAGATCCCACCGACCGTGATCCTGAACGCCCGCGACGACATGCGGGTGATGCAGGAGGAGATCTTCGGGCCGATTCTGCCGATCCTGGAGTACGACGCCCTGGACGGCGCCATCGCCCGGATCAACGGGGGCGAACGGCCGCTTGCGCTCTACATGTTCACCAACCGCAGCGACCGGCGGCGGCAGGTGCTGTCGATGACGATTTCGGGCGGCACCGGGATCAACACGACCATGCTGCACGCCGCCATCGAAGAGCTGCCGTTCGGTGGGGTCGGCGCCAGCGGCCACGGCGCCTATCACGGCCGCACCAGTTTTCGGACCTTCAGCCACGCCCGGGCGGTGCTCCACCCTTCGCGCTATCACCCCTACGAGCGGATGCGCCCGCCCTTCGGCGCGTTTGCCGACTGGATCTACCGGACCATGTTGCGCCTCTGATCTGCGGGCTGCTCGCTACAGCGGGTCACAGCGGGCGGCGAACCGCCCGATCGGCTGACAGAACAGCTCGCTACCGATCAGGAAGCCGGTTCCCCGGTCGGGCAGTGTCTCCCGCCGGACGGCGATGCCGTTGCTGAACTCGATCCATCCCAGCGAGTCAAAATGGGCTTCGATGCCATTGGAGAAATCGATGGATCCGTCCGGCTGCTTGGTGACGGTCACGCCATCCGCAAAGTTCAGAATTCTACCGTCCGCATCGGCCGAAACGGTCATCCCGTTGTCGCAGCGGACATTCATGCCGTCATTGCTGAGGATGCAGGAGGTCGCGCTGGGCGCTCCCGACACCACCAGCCCGTAGATCAGCGCTTCAAGAACATTCACCGCCATCGGCATCTCCTCCAAGAAGGTCGCCGATCGTCATCATATCAAACTGTTATTGGTGGCGGCACCTGCATTCCACCGTATGCAGGTGCCGCCTGCCGATTTCGCGCTTCAGGAGGCCGCCGCGAGGGGCGGCGCCGGGTCTTCGAGCGCCGGAGCCGCACCCGTGATCAGGTCGGCGGCTTTCTCGGCGATCATGATCGTCGGGTTGTTGGTGTTGCCGCTGATCAGCCGCGGCATGATCGACGCGTCGACGACGCGCAGCCCCTCCAGCCCGCGGACCTGTAGGGTCGGATCGACCACCGCC
This sequence comes from Alphaproteobacteria bacterium, assembly GCA_028281985.1. Lineage (GTDB taxonomy): Bacteria > Pseudomonadota > Alphaproteobacteria > DSM-16000 > Inquilinaceae > JANQIU01. The sequence continues at coordinate 1,879 of JANQIU010000265.1, forward strand.
ATCTCGTCGGTGCCCATCTTGCAGGTGCCCACCGGATGGTACTCGGTCTCGGCCGTTTCCCTGATGTACTCGATGATCTCCGCATCGCTCTGTCGTGCCGATCCGGGGAACATCTCGGTGGTGCCGGCACTGCCGAAGGGGCCGGCGGCCAGGATATCCCGGCCGCGGCGGATGCCGGCGATCAACACCTGCAGATCCGCGTCGACCGCCAGGTAGTTGGGCTCGATCCGCGGCTTGGCCAACGGATCGGTGCTGGCCAGCGTGATCTCGCCGACGCTTTCCGGCCGCAGGCAGCAGCAATGCAACGTGACGCCGTTGCCGGGCCCATGATCCTTGGTCGGGCGCAACCGCCCGTGGTCCAACAGCGTCAGCGGCAGGAAATGGTACTGAATGTCGGGGGCGGCCATCCGCGGATCGCTGCGCACGAAGGCGCCGGCTTCGGCGATGTTCGACGTCGCCGGCCCGGTCCGGGTCAGGTAGTAGCGCACGCCGGCGATCACCTTGGGCACCAGATTGTACAGGGGGTCGTATGACCGGTGCCCGGACACGGTGGCGATGACGTTTACGTTCAAATGGTCCTGCAGGTTCTTGCCGACGCCGGCCAGATCGTGGATCGGGTCGATACCCGCCCGCCGCAGCTCGTCCGCCGGGCCGATCCCCGACAGCATCAGAAGCTGCGGGGTGTTGATCGCGCCGCCGGAAAGCAGCGATTCACGATCCGCGCGGGCGCTGATTTCGCGCCCCCGCCGGACATAGGCAACGCCGACGGCGCGTCCGCGCTCGACCAGCACCCGGGTCGCCTGGGCATTGGCGACGACCGTCAGATTGGGCCGGCGCATGGCCGGGCGCAGATAGGCGGACGCCGTGCTCCAGCGCCGTCCGTGGCGTTGGGTCACCTGGAAGTGGCCCGCTCCTTCCTGTTCGGCGCCGTTGAAATCCGGGTTCAGCGGGATGCCGGCCGCTGCCGCGGACTCCAGGAACATGCCCGTCAGCGGGTGGACGGAGATCAGGTCGGCAACATTGACCGGACCTTCCGCGCCGTGGAACGCATCGCCGCCCCGCTCGTTGTGCTCGGCCCTTTGGAAGTAGGGCAGCAGGTCGGCGTAGGACCAGCCGGGACAGCCGAGCTGGCGCCAGCGATCGTAGTCGGAATGGTGCCCGCGGATGTACACCATGGCGTTGATCGAACTGGAGCCGCCGAAGGTTCGCCCGCGCGGCCAGTAGAGCTTGCGATTGTTCAGCCGCGGTTGTGGTTCGGTGTAGTAGGCCCAGTCGTAGCGGGACTCGGGCAGTTCGGAGACGCCGGCCGGCATGTGGATGAAGGGGGACCGGTCGGGGGGGCCGGCCTCCAGCACCAGCACCCGGACGTCCGGGTCTTCGGTCAACCGGGCCGCCAGGACGCAGCCGGCCGAACCTGCGCCGACGATGATGTAGTCGTAGCTTTCACTGCGAGACTTGGACATTCCCCCCTCGATCCTTTTCCGGCCAGTCCCGGTGCATGGCGCCGAAACCCGATATCCTCATGACAACCGGCGGCCGACGATCCCCAGCGCCGTCCGCAACATCCATTTCGGCGGCAACCGCGTGCCCAGGGCCGTCGCCTGCGCTACCGGTCCCGGCAGGGCCACGACCTCGCCGGCCATGCAGGCGCGATAGCCTTCGCGGGCGACCGAGCGGGTACTGGACATCACCAGCCCCTTCGGCACCAGCCGGGCGAAGGGCAGGGACGACAGCAGCGGTTTCGCCAGCTCGGTGTCGGTCAATCCCGGGCAAACGGCGGTCGCGGTCACGCCGGTCCCGCGCAGTTCTTCCGCCAGCCCCTCGGTCAGCGACAGCACATAGGCCTTGGTGGCGGCATACACCGCCAGGCTCGGTGCCGGCAGGAACGCGGCGATCGACGCCACGTTCAGGATCCGGCCATAGCCTCGCTGAACCATGGGATCGACGAACCGGCGGCAAAGCCCGGTCAGCGCGGCGATGTTGAGCGCCACCATGGCATCGATCGCCTCGCCATCGGCATCGGCGAACCGGCCAAAGGTCATGGTACCGGCATTGTTGACCAGGATATCGATGGCAAGTTCGCGTCGCCCCATTTCATCGGCAAGGGCCGCCGGCGCATCGGGGTTGGCAAGATCAGTCGCGACGACCTGGACGTTCAGGCCGTGCCGGGCGGTCAGGTCTGCCGCCAGATCGGTCAGTTTGTCCTGTCGCCGTGCCACCAGCACGAGGTCGTGCCCGTTCTCGGCAAGCACCCTGGCGACGGCTTCCCCGATGCCCGAAGAGGCGCCGGTGACCAGGGCGCGGCGGCGTTGCGGTCCATGCCCTGGGGCCGGTGCGCTCGCCATGATCAAAGCCTCCGTCAATCTCGGGTCGGGCGAGCGCTTGGTATGATAAGCGCGATTACCGATTCTTCGCCCGTGACCCCGGCTTTTCGCACTGCAATGTAACCGCGATGCAGCATTTCGGCCAGGGTCTTACACTCTTGTGACGTTTGCCAGGCCAACACCAAGCGCGATGATCGACGGCAGAACAGGCGAAAAAGGCTCTGGCCGAAGCCCACGACAAGTGTTGAAAAGGGCAAAACGTCCCAGCCTCCAGGCCGGCCCGGCCGGCGGACCGGTTGGGGCCAGAATGGGGGAAACGGCATGCAGCACCTGTCCGGCCTGGACACCATGTTCCTGTCGCTGGAGATCGGCCACGGATCGATCCATATCGGCTCGGTTACGCTTCTGGACACGACGGCCGCCAAGGACGGGTTTTCCTTCGAGCGTTTCCGCGACCTTCTGGCATCCCGCCTGCATCTTGCGCGCACCTTCCGCCAGCGCCTGATCCATGTGCCGCTGGACCTGGGGCACCCGTACTGGATCGAAGATCCGGACTTCGACCTGGACAACCACCTGATGCATATGGCCTTGCCGGCTCCGGGCGGCGAGGCGGAGCTGATGGACCTGGCGGGAGATTTCTTCGCGGCGCCGCTGGATCACAGCCGCCCCTTGTGGGATTTCGTGGTCGTCGACGGGGTCGACGGGATCCCCGGCCTGCCGGCCGGCAGCGCGGCGCTGTTGGGCAAGGTGCATCATGCGGCTATCGACGGGCTGGCCGGCATCGAGTTTCAGTCGGCCTTCTTCGATATGGCGCCGCGCCCCCGCAAGGTCCGTTCGAAAGTCGACTGGCATCCCGAACCGGTTCCCGGCCGGGCCGATCTGCTGACACGGGCCTATCTGGAAACCCTGTCGGCGCCGCTGAAGGTGACCGGCATGCTGACCAATGCAGCCCAGCAACTGGCCCATCGCGCCAGCCAGATGTTCGGTCTCGGCACATCGGTCGACGTCCCCGCTGCGAAGCCGCCGGCGCTGTTTCAGGCGCCGGCGGTACCGTTCAATGCGCCATTGACCGCCAGACGATCGATCCACGGAACGAGCTTCAGCCTGGACCGGGTCAAGGCGATCCGGTCCGCCGTCCCCGGGGCGACCGTCAACGACGTGCTGTTGGCGGTTTGCGCGTCCGCCCTGCGCGGCTACCTGGAAGAACAGGGTGCGCTGCCGGACCGGTCCCTGGTGGCCCTGGCGCCGATCTCGATCCGGGAGACCGAAGAGACGGGAAAGCTGGGCAACCGGATTTCCGCGATGCTGGTGCGCCTGGCGACGGAAATCGACGACCCCGTGGAGCGGCTGCGGGCGATCCATGCCGGCACATCGGCGTCGAAACGCAATCAGGCCGGCGGCGCGGCACGCAACCTGCTGACCGATCTGACCGAAACCCTGCCGTTTCAGCTGACCAGCTTCGCCGGACAGATGTATCTGATGGCCCATGTCGCGCGCCACGGCCAGCCGCCGTTCAACCTGATCATCACCAACGTGCCGGGACCGCCCTTTCCGGTGTATTGCGCCGGGGCCAAAGTGGTCACCCAGTACGGCGTTGGCCCGATGTTCGACAGCATGGGCATGATCCTGGTGCTGTTGAGCTACAATGGGACGGTCAACATTACGGCGACCGCGTGCCCCGATCTGGTGCCCGGCGCCGGCCGTTTCCCCGACCTGCTGCAATCGGGCCTGACGGACCTGGAGACGGCGGCGGCCCTGATGCCGGCCGCCGGAACCGGGGTCGAGGCGGTGTGAAGCCGCACGGGCGGCAAGACGGTTGCCACCGCTGCGACATTGCGTAGAGATTGGCGCAGGCTTGGAGTTCAGGCGGCCGGCCCAGGGGATGGCGACGGCCGCAAGGCATGGGGGGATGCAGCGTGATCGTCCGGGTTGCCCAGGAGAACCTGCGAGACGGAGCGGCCGCGGTTAGCGCGCTGTGGACCGCCCGCAGTTTGAAGGATCTCTATCGGACCCAGACTGATGCCGTCGGGCGCATCACTCGGCGGAACCTGAAGACCACGGTCGCCGTGAGCCGCGCCGTAGGCGGGGCGCTGCGCCAGTCGGTGACCCTGCCGTTTCGTCGGCGGTCCTAGGCGGGTCAGCCCGCCGTCCCACCGCACCCGTTGGCCATCGATGGTTGGCGGTAGGCGTCGTGTCGGGGCAGCCGCAACATGGCACAGGTTGGTGAACCGGTGCGTCCGTCTGGCAGGATCGACAGGCAATGACCGAGTTACTGGCGGCTGAGGACGAGGCGGAGAAGCGCCGGGTTCTGCGCCGCCACCAGCGATCCGCCACCGGCCTGCTGGTCGTGGCGGCGATCGTCTTCCTGGTGTCCCACGCCATCCCGGATCCCCCGTTCCTGGTGCAGCTCATCGAAGCGGGGGCGGAGGCGGCCGTGGTCGGCGGACTGGCCGACTGGTTCGCCGTCACCGCCCTGTTCCGGCATCCTCTGGGCATCCCCATCCCGCATACGGCGCTGATCCCAAGGCACAAGGACGGGTTGGGCCGTGGGCTGGGCACCTTCATCGAGCGCAATTTCCTGGCCCCGGAACTGGTGGCGCAGCGGTTGGGGCGTGCCGATCTGGGCGGCAAACTGGCCGACTGGCTGTCGGACAGGGCCAATGCCGCCATGGTGGCGGGGCATGCCATCGGCGCCGTACCCCATGCCCTGCGGGCCCTCGACGACCAGCAGGTCCGGGATTTCCTGCATCGGGCGCTGCACGAGCAGATCTCCAAGGTCGACATTGCCCCGGCCTTGCTGCGCGGGCTGTCGATCCTGACGGAGCGGGGATACCACCACGAGCTGTTCGACCGGGCGATCGAATTCGTCCGCGGATACCTGACCGAAAACGAGCAGCGCATCTACGAACTGGTCGGCGAACGCAGCCGTTGGTACGTGCCGCCGAATGTCGACCGGACCGTGGCGCGCACCTTGGTCCAGGGGATCCTGCGGCTGCTCGACGAGTTGCTGGAGCGCGACAACCAGACCCGACAGCAGTTCGAGGCCGGGCTCAAGCAGATGATCGAGGATCTGCGGGACTCCAAGGGCTATCGCGCGCGAATGGCCTCGATTCGCGACGATGTCGTCGCCAGTCCCGATGTCCAGGCCTTCCTGGGGTCGGTTTGGGATGACGTGCGCGACCTGATCGTCCGCAATGTGGAGCCGCCGTCCGAGCGCCTGACGGATTCGGTGACCGGCGCCATACAGGGCCTTGGCCGGACCCTGGCGTCGGAACCGGAGATGCGCGCGCGGGTCAACCGGAACATCGAAGGACTGATCCGGGAGTTCATCGTTCCCTGGCGGGCGGAGATCGGCCGGTTCATCGCCGATGTGGTGAAGGGCTGGGACGGCAACACGGTTTCCAACCGCATGGAATTGACGGTCGGCCGGGATCTTCAGTTCATTCGCGTCAACGGCACGCTGGTTGGCGCCCTGGTGGGGGCCGGCCTGTTCCTGTTTACGACCTTCGTCTTCTGACGCCGGGCATGTTTGCCCGCGACCGACTTGCAGTCGATGCGGGACTCCTGGGCGGCTGAGGTTGCGACGTCTACCGGGCCGTGCCCGGGCCTTGGCCGATCACCAGTTCCTGGGCCGGGACAGCCGGCCGCTCCAACGCCTGGAGTAGGGACAGGGTAACCGAGGCCGTGAGCATCAACGCCAGCAGGATGGCAAGCCCCCAGACGACTGCCGCGTAGACGGGGCCAAACCCGCGCTTTCTGCGGGCGGGAGCCGCGAAACCACCAGGAAGCTCGATGCGTCCGTGTCGATCGATACGTCCGATCATCACATTGCCCTCCATTCGGATAGGCATCTCCTCCATCTTTCATATAGGGTTATTGGGCGCTGGCCACAATGCCGTTCTCGGTCGCCGGTTGGGATTAATCCAGTGTTGTCAGTTAACTAGTTGCGCATAGTGACAGTGGTTTTCTGGGTATCCTCGGGCGTTGCGTCCCGATCCGGCGCGGTTGGGGGCTGTCCGCCAACGGACGTGTGCCAGCGCACTGTCCAGGGAATCCCAACATTGGAGCTTTGGCGACTGAATGTCTCAAATATTTTAGCCAACAGTTCGACGTGATTTCTGATTATTCTGAGTCTTGATTTATGTTATACGAGATATTTACTTATATTAGACTGCGCGCGTTGATGATTCTGTAAACATTCAATAGCAGTCTTCGGCACAGATCATGCGGAAACGCGCTGCGTCCGTATGAATGCTTGGCCGTCCATCCAATGGAACCCCGCATGCGCGAGTCCTTGGAACCCAAAGATCATCCCATGCTCAACGGACTCCTGGACCTTGCTGAGGCCGGCTCCGGGGATGCCGCCGATATCAGCCTGATCGAGCATCTTGCCCAACGCTACCGCGCCAATCTGCCGGCGATCTTGGCGGACGACGGCGACCGGGAGCTGCGCGTTGACGATCTCCTGAATGACGATCTCGATCTCGGCGACTACGAGAACCCGGCCGTTCTGGCCTTTGTCGCGATCTTTGATCCGTATTGCAGCACGGCGGTGGCGGCCGCCGCCAGATTGGCCCCGCGCACGGTGTCGCGGCCGCGGCTGTTGGCCGTCGTGGCGCTGGTGAACCGGACGAGCCGACACCGAGAGGTCCGCACCGTGACGGCCGTGCTGACCGAACTGGGGCCGACCGTCGATGCGCTCGGCCTCCTCCGCACCATGGCCCGAGAGGCCATCGCCGCGGACCGCGCCCAAACCGATGCGGCGCTGTGCCGCTATCTCAACCAGCTGGGATCCGGTGGGCTGGTGCCGGAAGACCCGGTCGGGGATCTGCTGGGTTTCGCGCACCGGCTTTCGCTGTCGCCCGGCATGCTCGATCGGATCCTGCGGGCGATCGTGGAAAGCCGGAAAACCTGCCTGAAGACGCGGATCGCCGTCATTCGCGGGTTGCTCCGGTGGCCGCGCCCGGTGCGGCTCAGCCTGGCGACCACCGTGACCCGATTGCCGCCGGGGCCGGAAGGCGATTGCCTGAAGCTGGTCCTGGCCCGGACCATCGAAGCGGCCTCGGCAGCGCCCGCGGTTGCCGACACCGGCAGGGATGATCCGGACATTCCGTGGGCGCCGGACTGGATCGCCCGCCGCGACCGTGCCCCCGCACGCGCACCGGTCCGTTCGGTGCGCGATGTATTACGCAACCACCGAAGCCGCTCGGCGTTGCGGTGAGTGCCACCCCCGTCTTCCCCGGCGATGCCCGTGGGTTGACGGCCAATGGCTCCCACAGGAGCATTCGCCGGGCCGCCTCGGCCGAGGGATTGGACGATCGTGATCACACAGCGGCGGGTCGTGCTGGTGGCAATGGCCGTTGGCGCCTACGTCTTGTCCACCGTTGCGCTGGTGCGTGCACCGTTCGCCTGGTTCGCCGTCTACTTCCATGAGATGGCGCACGGGCTGGCGGCGCTGGTCACCGGCGGCAGCATCGTTGCCTTGGAGCTGAACTTCGATGGCAGTGGCAGCTTGACCCACAGCGGGTCGGCAGTGCGGGCGCTGGTCGCCTTCGCTGGCTATCCCGGCAGCGTGTTATGCGGCGCGGCGCTGTTCCTGGCGGCGGTGGGAAACCGCAGGCGGTCGGGGATCATTGCACTGGTCGGCACCTTGGGCGTCCTGGCCACGGCATTACTCTGGGCCCGGGATCTTGAGACCTGGATCGTCTGCGGCGGCATCGCTGCGGTGCTGGCACTGACGGCGTGGTCCGGCCGGCTGGGCGTGGCACGCTGGGCGCTGGCCTTCATCGGCGTGTACGCCATTGTTGCCGGTACCCTGGCCCCGCTGGCCCTGGTCGGAAGCGGCGTCGGTCACAACGACGCCAACACACTGGCCCAAGAACTGCTGCTGCCCAGCGCCCTGTGGGTCGCTGCCTGGGTGGCCATCGGCGTGCTGGTTTTCTGGGGGTTGCTGCGGCGACCCCGGTAGGGCGGACCGCAGCCCGCCGCGGCCCTTAGTGCAGGCCCCCGATGCACAGATGGTTGTCGGCCTGTTTGGCCAGCACCTTCATCTCGGCGATCCGCGCGGCAAGAACATCGCTTGTCACTTTCATGCGCGCACCTGACGGCACGGTCAGTACGACGCCGCTGCAGGTCAGCAACGGGAACCGGCGCATGTCTCCCGAACGGTCGCGGGCAACGATATGGCCGCGCTCACGGGATTCGGCGTCGTAGAAGCTCTCCACATCATTGCGGAACGTGCCCAGCAGCTGCTCCACCGCATCAATCGCCTTCTCCGGCTCAACGTTGCGGAAGCCGGCGAAGAAATCGTCGCCGCCGATATGACCCAGGAAGGTATCCTTGAAGGCCAAGCGCCCCCGCATCAGGTCGGCGAACAGCAGGATGGCGCGGTCCCCCTGCCGGAATCCGAAGGTATCGTTGAACGGCTTGAAGTTATCGAGGTCGAAGTAGCAGAAGACCCAAGAGGATACCGTGTCGTCGATTGCGGTGTTGACGTAGTCCGAAATGCTGCTGTTTCCCGGCAGGCGAGTAAGGGGACTTTGGTCCCGCGCCACGGCCAGGTTCTTCTCATTGATGATCCGCAGCAGCGAATTCATGCTCAGGACACCGGCGTACCGGAAATCCTCGACGATCAGCACGCCTGCCGGGTTCTGATCGAGCGCGTACATCGACAGGATTTTTTCTGCCGGCGTATTGATGTCGCAGATCGGGCAGTGACTCAGAAAGTACCTCAGGCCACGGCGATAGGACTTGTTGGATAGCAGATCTTTCCCGTAGGGCGAGTAGATGAAGTCCTTGAGTTCGGTTTCCCGAACGATGCCAAGCGGCTGGTCGTGGCTGTCGACCACGGGGAAGAAACTCTGCTCTTTGTGTTTCCGAAAAGTCTCGAAGACTTCCTGCATCGAAAAGCCGACATGCAGGGCCGGCACCTGACTGAGTTCTTCGTGAACCAGCCTGCGATCGGTGTGCCGGTCGCGCCGTGCGCGCCGACTGAGCTTGGCGATGGAGTCGTAGCGGCTCGCGGTCTGCTCGGCCTGGCGGACCGGCCGGGAGATGAAGAAGCCCTGGGCCAGATCGCAGCCGATTTCCCGGCACACCAGGAACTCACGTTCCGTCTCGACGCCGACGGCGATGACCGCAACGCCGAGGACATGGGCCAGGTTGACGATGGAACTGACGAACAGTTTCTTTTTGTCATCCCGTTCGATATGCCGGATGAAGTACCGGTTGATCTTCACGAGATCGGGCTGGTGCTCATAGAGCATCTTCAAGCCGGCGGCGCCCGATCCGAATTCATCGATCGCGACCTGGAAAAGCTGCTCGCGATAGCGGCTGCGGATCGTCTCCGCCTTCGCCATGTCGGTGTCGAGGCTGCCCTCGGCGATCTCGAAGCAGAGGGAGGAGGGATCGAGGCTGACCCGTGCCAGCAGCGCGGCCGTGATCCCCGGGCGGTAGTCCTCGGCCTCGAGAACGCGAATATCGAGATTGAAGAACAGCCTTGCGTCGGCGGCTCCCGACAAGCGGCAGAACCCTTCCACCGCTTTCTGCCGGAGCAGGATATCGGTTGCGTGCAGGACGCCTAGGCGGTGCGCAGCGTTCAGGACGGCGGCCGGTTCGGGATAGCCCAGGGCCTGATGCCCGTGGATCAGAGCTTCGTAGCCATAGCAGGTGCCGGTGTGCATACTGACGATCGGCTGGAAGGCGAAACCAAGATCGGAATCAATTCGGGCCAGCAGCGTCGAGGCAGTGTCCGGCGGCTCCGGACCGACGACGTCGGCACGGCCTCGGGTCGGCTCGGGTGAATCCGGGGACTGGTTGAGCAACAGTATCGAGCCTCCCACCATCGACCGCCCCACCCTTGACACGCGGCCCGGAGGGAACCACCCGACCAAGCGCGCGAACACGGTTCGCCCAAACCCTGGGGCGGGAACGACGACGCTGGAACGGTACTCTGGATACGTTTGGTTACTTGTCCGTGAACAAACACGCAGCGCCATGAAACTGTCACCTTCCACCGGCGCCGACGGCCCCAAGAACCTGGACTGGCGCGTTTGCATCGCCCCAATGATGGATTGGACCGACCGTCATGATCGGTACTTCCTGCGCCTGATCAGTGGCCGGGCGCGCCTGTATACCGAGATGGTTACCAGCGCTGCCGTCCTGCACGGGAACCGGAACCGGCTGCTCGGGTTCCACGCGGCCGAGCACCCGGTGGCGTTGCAGCTTGGCGGATCCGAACCGGCAGACATGGCGGAGGCGGCCCGCCGGGGTGCCGAGGCAGGCTTCGACGAAATCAACATGAATGTCGGCTGTCCGAGCGATCGCGTGCAGCGTGGCCGGTTCGGCGCCTGCCTGATGCGCGAGCCGAACACCGTGGCGGCCTGCGTGGCGTCGGTGCGCGCCGCGGTCGACCTCCCGGTGACGGTGAAGACCCGGATCGGCGTCGATGACCTGGACGGCTACGACCATTTGCGCCGGTTCGTCGACGCCATCGGTGCGGCCGGATGCGACGTCCTGGTCGTGCATGCCCGCAAGGCCTGGCTTAAGGGGCTAAGCCCCAAGGAGAACCGCGAGGTGCCGCCGCTTCACTACGAAACAGTCTATCGGCTGAAGCAGGACTTTCCGCAGCTTCCGATCGTGATCAATGGCGGCATCACGGACCTGCAGGCGGCCGACGACCACCTGGCGAAGGTGGATGGGGTGATGCTGGGCCGCGCGGCCTACCAGACCCCCTATCTGCTGGCGGCGATCGACCGGCGGTTCTTCGACCCGGGAGCACCGGTACCGGACCGGGAGACCATTGTCGCCGGCATTCGTCGCTATGCCGCCGATCAAGTCGCCGGCGGGGTCCCGCTGCCCGCCATCACGCGGCATATCCTGGGGCTCTATCAGGGGCGGCCGGGCGCACGCGGCTGGCGACGGCATTTGACCGAAGCGGGCCGGCGCCCGGGGGCGGGGGTCGAAGTGATCGACGAAGCGCTGGACATCGTTCGGCGCGCTGCCGACCGGGCGGAAGCTCGGCTGGCCGCGTGATCGACCGGCGGCCGCTCCCGGGCGCCGGCCCGCTTCGGTCAAATGCCGTCGCCAGCCGCGTGCGCCCGGCCGCCCCTGATAGAGCCCCAGG
>JANQIU010000301.1 GCA_028281985.1 Alphaproteobacteria bacterium
GAGCGCCGCCTCCACACGGCGCAATTCGCGCTGCCGCCGCCTTTCCTGTTCCAACGCCATCTCCTGCTGCTGCATCGCATCGATGCGCGACAGTCGGCCTTGCTGCGCCTGGTCCAGGGCGACGGCATCGCGCGCGTCGTGGCTCCGCTCACTGGCAGCAAGGAGTTCGGCCAATTCGGTCTCGAGAAGATGCCCGAAATGTGCGACGTCGGTGTCGCTGAGCATTGCAACGGTCACGTCGGTGATCTCCCAGCAGATACGGTGCCGGGCGCATGTCGGAGCGGTCGGCGGCATGGCCGCCATTGCATCGCTCCGGCCCCCATGGCCCATCGGCTGGCCGCAATCCGCGGCCGGCACCGTTCATTTTATAAGGGTATGATGCCCCCAATTTTCCAGGGGTTTCCAGCCAAACCGACCAGACCCCGTCGATTTATCGTTCAACTGAAATCACGCCCTGCTTGCGCTACCCGCGTGGCGGTGGTCAGCGCGCATGCGGCGGCGAATCCGTAGGCGATCCAGGCGAACGCATCGGGGAACAGGCAGATCGCCACCAGCACCAGGATCGTCTCGAACCCTTCCGTCAGCCCGCCCAGATAGTAGAGCGCCTTGCCGCGGCCCCGTGCCGTCGTCTCGACGCCGCGCCGGGCTGCGATCACCGCGTAGGCCAGGAAGGACGACCCGGTGCCGACAAAGCTGAACACCAGCACCAGGGCGGGTAGCGCCATATCCGGCCGGCCCAGCGCGAACCCGACGGGAACGGCCGAGTAGAACAGGAAATCCGCGACGATATCCAGAAACCCGCCCAGATCGGTCGGGCCCGCGGCCCGTGCCACGGCACCGTCCAGGCCGTCCAGGATCCGGTTGACGGCGATCGCGGTCAACGCCCAGGCATAGGCCTGGAAGGCCAGGGCCGGCACAGCAAGCAGCCCGATCCCGGCCCCGACCAGCGTGACCATATTGGCGGACACGCCGGTCCGGCGAAGGAAACGACCGACAGTATCGACCGTCGGATCGATGGCACGCCTGATCAACGGGTCCAGCAAGACCGGATCCCCCGTTTCACGCCTTCTTAAGTGCAGCGGGCCAAGGTGGAGGACTGGTTTCCATCGTCACCAGGGACCTCCCCCATGACCCGACTGCACGCCCGACCCCTGAAATCGCTGCTTTTGGTCTGCGCGCATCAGACCTTGCACGACCAGGGCGGGCACAGCTCGGAGCCGGACGAGTCGGCAGCCGCGGCGGTGCTGGCCGAAACGAACCGGTACCGCTTCGCCATTGGGACGGTCCGCTATGCCCTGGCCCTGGAACCGCTCGATCCCGTCTCCGCCGGCTTCAGGCGCCGGATGATGGCCCAGTTCGGCCGTATGCCCTTTACCGCGGAGACCCCGGCGGGCCGGGCGGCGCTGAAAGCGCTGTTGCGCCAGTGCCAGGATACGCCGGGGTTCCGGCTGGTGACGGGCGAAGGCCAGATCCTGTGGGGGCTGCGCGACGATCGCATTGATGCGGATCCGGCGCCGGCGCGGCTTCTCCACGACCTGTTCCAGTTCGTCCATGCAACGCTTCCGTTTGCCCGCCTGCTCTGCCCTTACCTGCGGTAAAGACACCTTGCCTGCACACCTGCGGTGTGCCCCGGGCACGCTACCCCTCGACCGGCGGGCCGGCCGGCAGCAGGTCCGGCGCCCCGGGCAGGACGAAGACCTGGCCGGGATAGATCAGGTCGGGATCCCGGATCTGGTCCCGGTTGGCATTGTAGATGATCGCGTAACGGACGCCTGCGCCGTAGGAGTTCTGGGCGATCCGCCAAAGGCTGTTGCCCGGCTGCACGGTGATGCTGGGAAATGCTCGGCGCGCGTCGACGGGCTCGGCACGACGAAACGGGGTTTCGGCCCGCGCCACCACCTGTCCGGCCGGTGAAAGCTGATCGACCCGTAAGGCATACACCCCCGGCGCCACCGTTCGATCCGGCGACAACTGAAAACGGCCGGAGGCATCGGCCCGGCCTTGGGCGACCAGATCGTTGTCCAGGTAAAGTCGGACATCGGCCGACGGTGTCACCCGGCCCGACACGAAGAACCGGCCGGTATCGTCGTAGTCGACCGCTTCGACGCGCACGCTGTCCGGCGCCTGTGGCGCAGGCGCGGTATCGGCCGACGGCGCAGCGGGACGGTCTTCAGGCTGCGGTGGCGCGACCGGCGCCTGGACGACGACGGTCGGCCCCAGATCGTCGCGGTCGCTGAAGAGGATCAGGTTTCCCGCGTCCTGACCCGCGGCGGCCCGGCCGGCGATGTCCTCGCCCGGCTGCGGGATGACGGCCACCAGAACCCGCTCGGACACGGCGTCGGCCGTACCCGCCGGGGATAGGGCGGAAAGCCCGATCCGATAGGTTCCGGGCTCCAGGGGCGTGTCGGCCAGAAACACGAACTGGCCGTTGGCGTCGGCCACCGTGTCCCCGAGGATGGTCCCGTCGCTGTCGATCTGCACCATTGCCCCCGGTGCCGCCGTTCCGGCGATCGTCAGGTCGCCGAACGCGCTGATCCGAACCGCATCGAAATCGGGCGGGACGACCGGCGCCGCGGCCACGGCTGGTTGATCGACACCCGGCTCTTCAATTGACGATCCCTGATCGGCCGGCTCCCCGTCGGTCGGTGCGGCCGGCGCGTCGGGCGCCTGTTCCGGATCGCCATCGGTGTCCGGGGCTTCCGGAATACCCAGCAGGGTTGGCAGATCGGATATGTCGTCTTCGCCCGATCCGGCGGCCGCCGGGCCGTCGGCGGCGGGCGGCTCGGTCCCTGCCGCGTCGGCGTCCTCTTCCGCTTGCGGCGCCACGTCGCCTTCAGCGGGCATCGCCTCCTCGACCGGCGGCGGCCCTTCTTCCGGCACGTCGACTGGAGCCGCAGCCGGGGCCGGTGTCGGAGCCTCAACCGGGGCGGCATCCTCCAAAGCCGGCGGCGCCACCGGTGCTGCCTCTTCCGGCAAAGGCGCATCGGCCGGCACCAGGTCTTCGACGGGATCCGGCTCCTCGACCGCAACCGGTGCCGGGGCATCCGTGTCCGGTTCAACCTGCTCGTCAGCAACACCCGCATCGAGCGGCGACGGGACCGGCGCCTCGTCGACCGGTACCGAGTCCTCGACGGGCACCAGCTCCTCAAGCGGCAGCGTTTCGGGCCCATCAGCCGCCGGAACCGCCTCTTCCGACGGCGCAGAGTCCTCGGGCGTTTCGGCGTCGGGCGCCGGGGCCACCTGCCCGGCGGGTGTATCCTCGTCCAGGGGCAGTGGCGGGAGCGCATCCTCGGCCGCCGCCGGCTCTTCCGATGGCGTTACCTCTTCAATGGCTGGCAGCGATTCCTCGACCGGTGCGCCTTCGTCCAGGGGTAGCGGCGCCAGCGCGTCTTCTGCCGCCGCAGGTTCTTCCGTCGGGACCGCCTCTTCAAGCGGCGCTGGGTCCTCCACGGCCGGAACCGTGTCGGCTGGCACAGCGTCCTCAACCGGAACCTCGTCGTCCAGGGACAACGGCGCCAAAGCGTCCTCGGCCGTCGCCGGCTCCTCCGGCGGGACCGCGTCTTCCAGCGGCGCTACGTCTTCCGCCGCCGGGGCCGCGTCGGCCGGCATGGCATCCTCAATCGGAACCTCGTCGTCCAAGGGCAACGGCGCCAGCGCGTCCTCGGCCGTCGCCGGCTCTTCCGGCGGGACCGCGTCCTCCAGCGGTGCTACGTCTTCCGCCGCCGGGGCCGTGTCGGCCGGCATGGCATCCTCAATCGGAACCTCGTCGTCCAAGGGCAACGGCGCCAGCGCGTCCTCAGCCGTCGCCGGCTCTTCCGTCGGAACGGCCTCCTCCAGCGGCGCTACGTCCTCCGCTTCAGGGACCGCGTCGGCCGGCATGGCATCCTCAATCGGAACCTCGTCGTCCAAGGACAACGGCGCCGGTGCGTCCCCAGCCGTCGCCGGCTCTTCCGTCGGAACAGCCTCCTCCAGCGGCGCTACTTCCTCCGCTTCAGGGACCGCGTCGGCCGGCATCGCATCCTCAATCGGAACCTCGTCGTCCAAGGACAACGGAGCCAGTGCGTCCCCAGCCGTCGCCGGCTCTTCCGTCGGAACAGCCTCCTCCAGCGGCGCTACGTCCTCCGCTTCAGGGACCGCGTCGGCCGGCATCGCATCCTCAATCGGAACCTCGTCGTCCAAGGACAATGGCGCCAGCGCGTCCTCAGCCGTCGCCGGCTCTTCCGCCGGGACCGCCTCGTCCAGCGGCAAGGCATCCTCCGCCGCCGGGAGCGCATCAGCCGGCGCGAGGTCCTCAAGGGGAAGGCCGTCATCCAACGGCAAAGGGGCCAACACGTCGTCGGTCGCCGGAACACCTTCGATGGGCAAGGCGTCTTCCAACGGCAGCGCCCCGTCCGGAAGCAGCGGGGCCAGAACGCCTTCCAACGTTGTGGCCGGGTCCCCGGCCGGCACGCCCTCCTCATCCGGCGCGGCACCGTCGACAGGCGGCGCGTCCCCGACAGGGTCCGTGGCCCCCTCGTCATCGGACGGGGTGGCGGGTTCGTCCAGCGGCGCCTCATCCTCCGGCGCCGGCTCCTCGGGCTGGGGGACGTCGTCCGCCGGTTCATCTTCCGTTACGGCCGGGTCGGCTTCGACGGGCGGCGGATCATCGGGCGGGACCGCGTCAGCCGGTTCGGGCGCATCGGTGGCCGGATCGGCGACACTCGGGCTGGGCTCCGCAGGGGCGGTTTCGGCCGGTACATCCTCCGTCGGTTGCGGATCGCTTTCGGTCAGACCGAAGGGATCCCAGAAGGCAACAACGACGGCAATGACGGCCGCGGCGATGACGGCGATAACGACAGCCCGAACCATCCGCTAATCCCCTGCTCAAACCTGACTGTGACGGTAGCCGTGGCAGACGGACAGCGCAACGCGGCCGCCGCTTTCCCCTTCAGGCGATGTGTGATAGCGACGGGGGATCCCGTCTCAAGGTTTCCATCCTAATGGCCCACGTGACATGACCACGGTCCGCGCAATCTGCGTCTATTGCGGTTCGTCCACCCGCGTCCCCGAGAGCTATAAGGCTGCGGCCAGCGATCTTGGTCGGCAGATCGCCGACCGGGGCATCGAGTTGGTTTATGGCGGGGGCCGCGTCGGCCTGATGGGTATCGTCGCCGATGCGGCGCTGGCGGCGGGCGGCAGGGTTGTCGGCATCATTCCCGAGCACATCCAGGCGCTCGAGGTCGATCACACGGAACTGACCGAGCTGCACGTCGTCGATTCCATGCATACCCGCAAGCGCATGATGTTCGACCGGTCGGATGCATTCGTCGTGCTGCCGGGCGGCGTCGGTACCGTCGACGAGACCATCGAGGTCATTACGTGGCGGCAGTTGGGGCTGCACGACAAACCCATCGTGCTGGTCGACCACGAAGCCTATTGGCAGCCGTTCGAGGCGATGATCGATCATATGGTCGGCATCGGCTTCTGCCGCCCGGAGCATAAGCATCTGTATCGCGTCGTCGACCGCGTGGAGGCGGTCTTCTCCGCCCTGGACCGCAGCCCCGAACCGGCGATCCCGGCACAGGCCAAGTGGATCTGACGCCATTGCCCCGGCGCCCGGCTAACCGGCCCGGCCACCGGCTTTTCCCAGCCGACCCGGCGGTGATATAAGGCCGCCGCTGCACGGCATCCCAGACAGCACCCGCCCCCGGGGGCAAGTGCCCCCGCCGCCGGCCAAGAACGCAGGAGCGCAGCCCTATGGCGAAAATCAAAGTCGCCAATCCCGTCGTCGAACTGGACGGCGACGAGATGACCCGGATCATCTGGGACTTCATCAAGAAGAAGCTGATCCTACCCTATCTCGATGTGGAACTCCTGTACTACGACCTGGGGATCGAACACCGCGACGCCACCAACGACCAGGTCACCGTGGATGCCGCAAACGCCATCAAGCAGCACCGCGTCGGCGTCAAATGCGCCACCATCACGCCGGATGAAGCCCGGGTGGAGGAGTTCAGCCTGCAGAAGATGTGGCGGTCGCCCAACGGCACGATCCGCAACATCCTTGGCGGCACCGTTTTCCGCGAGCCGATCATCTGCAAGAACGTGCCGCGCTACGTGCCCGGCTGGCGCCGGCCCATCGTGATCGGGCGCCATGCGTTCGGTGACCAGTACCGCGCGACCGACTTCAAGGTGCCGGGCAAGGGCAAGCTGACCATGACCTTCGTTCCGGAGGACGGCGGCGAACCGATCAATTACGACGTCTACGACTTTCCGGGCGGCGGCGTGGCCATGGGCATGTACAACCTGGACGAATCCATCATCGGTTTCGCCCGGTCATGCTTCAATTACGGCCTGATGCGCGGCCTGCCGGTGTACATGTCGACCAAGAACACGATCCTGAAAGCCTATGACGGGCGCTTCAAGGACCTGTTCCAGATGGTCTACGATGACGAGTTCAAGAGCCGCTTCGCCAATGCCGGCCTGACCTACGAGCACCGGCTGATCGACGACATGGTCGCCTCGGCCCTGAAATGGCAGGGCGACTTCGTCTGGGCCTGCAAGAACTACGACGGCGATGTGCAATCCGACACGGTGGCCCAGGGCTTCGGGTCGCTCGGTCTGATGACCTCGGTTCTGTTGACGCCGGACGGCGACGTGGTCGAAGCCGAAGCCGCGCATGGCACCGTCACCCGCCATTTCCGGATGCATCAGGAAGGCAAGGACACCTCCACCAACCCGATCGCGTCGATCTTCGCCTGGACCCGCGGCCTGCAGTACCGGGCGGAATTCGACGGGACGCCGGATGTGGGCGAATTCGCCAAGACGCTGGAGCGGGTCTGCGTCCAAACCGTCGAATCGGGTCATATGACCAAGGACCTTGCGCTGCTGATCGGGCCGGACCAGCCCTGGCTGACGACCAACGGCTTCCTGGACAAGCTCGACGAAGGCCTGAAGGCAGCGGTCGCTTAAACAGGGTATGCCGCGAGGCAACCGGGGCGCCCCGACACCCCTTATCTCATCCCCGTCGACAGCTTGAAAAAGAGCGCGGCATGAAAAAGAGCACCGCAGGGTCGGGACCTGCGGTGCTCCGTTGAAGGGCCGTGATGGGTCGGCGATGCTCTGCGAAATGCCCGCCGACCAGCTTGGCGTCAGCCGGCGACCTGCCGTTCCTCGTCGCGCCGGCTCTTCGGCTGCTGATAGGCCATCGCCGCGTGTTCGGCACAATAGGGCTGCCCGGGACGCGCCGGTCGCCCGCAGAAATGGAAACCAGGCTTCTTCGGATCGCCGATCGGCCACTTGCACATCCGATCGGTCAGACTGAGAATCGTTGCGCCGCCGACCACCGGCTCCGGCGGCGGCGGGGCTTCGGGCTTCTTACGGATCGGCGACGGCCGACCGGAAAGGCCGAGGCGGTGTGCCTTACCAATTACGGCATTTCGGGAGACGCCACCCAGCATCTCCGCAATCTCACTGGCGCTCTTGCCGGTACCCCAAAGCTGGCGTAGCACCTGCACGCGCTCTTCGGTCCAAGACATGCGTAATTTCCCCTCCAACCGCAACCGAAAGGGACTTAGGTCCCATCAGAAGAAGACAATATATCGTATTCGGCGACGCTGAACGATACTACATAAGCGACATTGAAAACCAGTTCATTCGAACCCCAAGATTATTTTCCTGGGGATGACACTGGGGACGAAGGCGGGGATGAGCGGTGGGTTTTCCGCCGTGCGGAACCCGCCTCAGGCGCCTTGTGGTTGAAAATCTCCCTGACATTTCTGACCTCTATCAACGGTCCGGGCCGTTCCCTGCCGGCCTCCTCGTCATCTCCCCAACGGTGCGACGGAAAGCACACTCAGTGCGCACCAATAGGACAGACAGCCTTGCCTGATGACGTTCGAGCGCACGAGTTAGTCCCGGATTCGGAAAAGAAGTTCCGGTCGGCCGGTTCCGGCGAAGGCTTGGGCTAGCGGGAAAGGGCCCGCATGCCGGCGTCGAGCCCGTCCAGCGTGAGCGGGAACATCCGCCCTTCCATCTGCTCGTGCATCATCTGCAGCGACAGGTGATACGTCCAATGCTTGGCCGGGGTCGGCGTCAGCCACACCGCCTTGGGAAAGGCATCGATCAGCCGCTGCACCCAGACCTGCCCCGCTTCGGCGTTCCAATGCTCGACGCTGCCGCCGGCGTGGCTCAGCTCGTACGGGCTCATCACCGCGTCCCCGACGATGATCAGACGATAGTCGCGGGGATAGGTGTGGATCAGGTCCCATGTGGAAATCCGCTCCTCCTGGCGCCGCCGGTTGTCGCGCCAGACGCTTTCGTACGGACAGTTGTGGAAATAGACCCATTCAAGGTGCTTGAACTCGCTCCGGGCGGCGGAGAACAGCTCCTCCATCACCCGGACATGGGGGTCCATGGATCCACCGACATCAAGAAACAGCAGCACCTTGGCGGCATTGTGACGTTCGGGCACCAGTTTCAGGTCCAGCATTCCCCCCTGCCGCGCCGTGGACCGGATGGTGTCGCCCAGATCGAGGATTTCGGCGGCACCCTGCCGGGCGAACCGGCGAAGGCGGCGAAGGGCGATCTTGATGTTGCGCGTGCCCAGTTCGACCGTGTCGTCCAGGTTCTTGAACTCGCGCCGGTCCCAGACCTTGGTCGCCCGGCGGTGGCGGCTTTCCGACTGGCCGATGCGCACGCCTTCGGGATTGTAGCCGTAGGCGCCGAAGGGTGAGCGCCCGGCCGTGCCGATCATCCGATTGCCGCCCTGATGCCGGTCGTCTTGCTGGGCAAGGCGCTGGCGCAGCGCTTCCATCAGCGCCTCGAACCCGCCCATTGCTTCGACCTGTCGTTTCTCCTCCTCTGTCAGATCCAGTTCGGCGAGCCGGCGCAGCCATTCCTCCGGCACCTGGACGTCGATCGGCGCTTCGGTACTGCCGGCTGCCTCGAGCCCCTTGAACACGCGCGAGAACACCACATCGAACCGATCCAGGTGGCGTTCGTCCTTCACCAGGCTGGTCCGCGCCAGATAGTAGAAATCGTCCACGTTCATCGCGGCCAGCCCGGCACGGGTGGCCTGCAGGAGCGCGAGATACTCCTTCAGCGACACTGGGACCTGCGCGGTCCGCAGGGCGAAGAACAGGTCGGCAAACATACAGGCGACCGCAGCACAGTCGGCGGGGCCGGCGCAAGGGGGCCGATCTTGACCGGGGGCGCGGAACCGCCATGCTGCCGGTCACGCCAGAAAAGGACCGATCCCATGCCGTCGACCGCAGCGCCGCTGCGCCCCGAAACGCCGTCCACGCCCGCAGACGAAGCCGGCGCAGGCGATACCTTCCATGCGAGCCAGTTTCCGCCGATCGAGGTGATGCCGCGGGACGTTACCGCCTATGCCGACGGCAACACCGGCGTCGCCTATGTGCATCAGCTGGACAGCGGCCGCCCGGGGCCGACGGTGATGATCAACGCGCTGACCCATGGCAACGAGTTCTGCGGCGTGACGGCGGTGGTTGCCCTCCTGGAGGCCGGCCTGCGTCCACAGGCCGGCCGGATCCTGCTGGGCTTCGCCAATGTCGAGGCCTATCGGCGGTTCGACCCCGACCGCCCCTCGCTGTCCCGGTTCGTCGATCGGGACCTGAACCGCGTCTGGGACGACGCGGTGGTCGATGCCGACCCCGCCGATGTGGAGACACGACGGGCGCGCGAATTGCGGCCGATCCTTCGAGATGTCGACGTACTGCTCGACCTGCATTCGACGATTTTCGGCCAGCACGCTTTCTGGGTTCTGGACCCGCTGCCGAGGGCCATCGAGCTTGCCCGGCGGCTACCGGTCCCCGGCAACCGGGTCGTGCTGGACGTCAACGGCATGCAGGGGCGCGGACTGTTCCACTACGGACGCTTCGGCGACCCGGCCGACACGCCGATCGGGCTGGTTGTGGAATGCGGGCAGCATTGGCAGCGGCGCAGCGGCGACATCGCCCTGGCGACGTCGGTCGACCTGCTGTCGGCCCTCGGCCTTATCGACCGGGAAACCGCCGACGCGCTGCGGCCGGCGGTGGCCGAGATGCCCCAGGCGGAGTTCCGGGCGACGGGCGAGATCATCGCCGCGACCGACCGGTTTCGCCCGGCCAGGGCATTTCAGGGGTTCGACCCGGTCGCCGAAGGCGAGGTGATCGCCTGGGACGGCGACGCACCGATCCTGGCACCGCATGCGGACTGCCATGTCCTGATCGCACGGCCCCACCCCAAACCCGGCGGGGAGGCGATGACGCTGGGCCGCCGCGTCACCTGAACCTGTCGGGCAAGGCGGGAAACCGGCAGCGGCTATCGCGTCACCGCGTTTCCCGGCGATGCATGAAGGCCAGCTTCTCGAACAGGTGCACGTCCTGCTCGTTCTTCAGCAGGGCGCCGTGCAGCGGCGGGATCAGCTTGCGCGGATCGCGGTCGCGCAAGGTTTCCGGCGACACATCCTCGGCCAGCAGCAGCCGGATCCAGTCCAGCAACTCCGATGTGGAGGGCTTCTTGCGCAGGCCCGGCACGTCGCGCACCTCATAAAACACCGACAACGCCTCGCGCAGGAGGGTCGGCTTCAGGCCGGGGAAATGCACCTCGACGATCTGCGCCATGGTGTCGGCGTCCGGAAACCGGATGTAGTGGAAAAAACACCGCCGAAGGAACGCGTCCGGCAGTTCCTTCTCGTTGTTCGATGTGATGATGACGACAGGGCGGTGCCGGGCAACGACGGTCGCCTTGGTTTCGTAGACGTGGAACTCCATCCGGTCGAGTTCCAGGAGCAGATCGTTCGGGAACTCGATATCCGCCTTGTCGATCTCGTCGATCAGCAGAACCGGGCGCACATCGCTCTCGAACGCTTCCCAGAGCTTGCCGCGCAGGATGTAGTTGGCGATGTCGTGGACCCGGGCGTCGCCCAGTTGGCTGTCCCGCAGGCGCGCGACCGCATCGTACTCGTAAAGCCCCTGCTGGGCCTTGGTGGTCGACTTGATGTGCCACTCGATCAGCGGAAAGCCGAAGGCATCCGCAACCTCGCGCGCCAGGATCGTCTTGCCGGTGCCGGGCTCGCCCTTGATCAGCAGCGGTCGTTCCAAGACCACGGCGGCGTTGACCGCGACTTCCAGGTCCCGGGTCGCTACATAGCTGCCGGTGCCGCTGAACCGGCCGGATGTATCGGTCATGCCAGGGCCCGCTCGATCGCGGCCAGCGCCTCACCGGCCCGGCCCCCGTCGGGCCCGCCGGCCTGCGCCATATCCGGACGACCGCCCCCGCCCTTGCCGCCGATAACCTGGGAGCCGACGCGGACCAGGTCGACGGCGCTGAGCCGGCCGGCCAGGTCCTCAGTCACGCCGACGACGATCGAGGCCTTGCCGCCCTCGTCCTGCGGCGCCACCGCAACCAGTGCCACCACGCCGGACCCCACGCGCTGCTTCAGGTCGTCGGCCATGGGTTTCAACTCCTTCGGCGGCACGCCATCGAGCACCCGGCCGGCGAACCGAACCCCGTTGACGTCCTTAACCGACGGGCCGTCGGCTGCGGACGCCCCATCCATTCCGGCCAGCTTGCGGCGCAGCTCGGTAACCTCGCGCTCCAGACGCTTGCGTTCGTCAATCAGGCTGGCCACGCGCGCCGGCACCTCCGCCGGTGTGGCCCGCAGAGCCGCGGCGGCCTGACCGAGCAACGCCTCCTGATGCGCGGCATGCGCCGCGGCGCCGATGCCGGTCAACGCCTCGATGCGCCGGACTCCGGCGGCCAAGGCACCTTCGCCGGTCAGCTTGAAGGATCCGATATCGCCGGTTCGCCGTACATGGGTGCCGCCGCAAAGCTCCACCGAGAACGGCCGGTTGTCCCGATCGGCCCCGCCCATGCTGACCACGCGGACCGTCTCGCCGTACTTCTCGCCGAACAATGCCATCGCCCCCTGGGCGACCGCTTCGTCGGGCGCCATCAGCCGGGTCACCACCTCGGTGTTCTCGCGGATCCGGGCATTCACCTCCGCCTCGACGGCGGCCACGTCGTCGTCCGACAGGCTCTGATTGTGGCTGATGTCGAACCGCAGCCGGTCGGGGGCGACCAGGGAGCCCTTCTGGGCGACATGATCGCCCAGCCGGCGCCGTAGCGCCTCGTGCAGCAGATGGGTCGCGGAATGGTTCGCGCGGATCGCCGACCGCCGGTCGCCGTCGACGACAAGGTCGACCGCTTGGCCGGCTGCCACGGCGCCAGCCTCCACACGCCCGATATGGACCCAGAGGTCGCCTGCGCGCTTCTGCACATCGGTCACGGATATCTTCAGGCCATCGGCGCCCAACACCTGTCCGACATCGCCCACCTGCCCGCCGGACTCGCCGTAGAAGGGTGTCTGGTTGGTGACGATGGCCACCTCCTGGCCGGCGCCTGCCTGCGGAACCTCCGCGCCTGCCACCAGGACCGACAGCACGACGGCCTCCGCCTGCTGGGCATCGTAGCCAAGGAACTCGGTCGCCCCGAAACGTTCGCGCAAGGCGAACCAGATCCGGTCGTCGGCCGCCTCGCCCGATCCGGCCCAGTGGCGCCGCGCCTCGGCACGCTGGCGTTCCATGGCCGCATCGAAACCGTCGGTGTCGACCGCCCGCCCCTGACCGCGAAGGACATCCTGGGTCAGGTCCAGCGGGAAACCGAAGGTGTCATAGAGCTTGAACGCCACCTCGCCGGACAGGTCCTGCCCTTCGGTCAGCCCGGCGACCTCGTCCTCCAGCAGTTTCAGCCCGCGATCCAGCGTGGCGCGGAAACGCTCCTCCTCCATCCGCAGCGTCTCCGCGACCATGGCCCCGGCGCGCTCCAACTCGCTGAACTGCCCGCCCATCAGCCGCACCAGGTCCGGCACCAAGCGGTGCATCACCGGATCGCGCGCGCCCAGCTTGTGGGCATGGCGCATCGCCCGGCGCATGATCCGCCGCAGCACATAGCCGCGGCCTTCGTTCGACGGCATCACGCCGTCGGCCATTAGGAACGCGCTGGCCCGCAGATGGTCGGCGATCACCCGGTGGGACACCGCCTGCGGGCCGTCGGGATCGGTGCCGGTCACATCGGCGGCGGCCTCGATCAGGGTGCGGAACAGGTCGATGTCGTAGTTGTCGTGCTTGCCCTGCAGTACGGCGGCGATCCGCTCCAGCCCCATGCCGGTGTCGATCGACGGGCGCGGCAGGTCGATCCGGGTCTTCGCGTCGACCTGCTCGTACTGCATGAACACCAGGTTCCAGATTTCGACGAACCGGTCGCCGTCCTCGTCGGCACTGCCCGGCGGACCGCCGGGGATCGCCGGGCCGTGGTCATAGAAGATCTCCGAACACGGGCCGCACGGCCCGGTGTCGCCCATGGCCCAAAAATTGTCGGATGTGGCGATGCGGATGATCTTGGAGTCCGGCAGCCCGGCAATCTTGCGCCAAAGGTCGAACGCCACGTCATCTTCGGCAAAGACCGTGACCAGCAGCCGCTCTGGCGGCAGGCCGAATTCGCGGGTGATCAGGGACCACGCCAGCTCGATCGCCCGCTCCTTGAAATAGTCGCCGAACGAGAAGTTGCCCAGCATCTCGAAGAAGGTGTGGTGCCTGGCGGTGTACCCCACATTCTCCAGGTCATTGTGCTTGCCGCCGGCACGGACGCATTTCTGCGACGACACCGCCCGGTCATAAGGCCGCGCCTCCTGGCCGGTGAAGACGTTCTTGAACTGCACCATCCCCGCCGCGGTAAACAGCAGGGTGGGATCGTTGCGGGGCACGAGGGGGCTGGACGCGACCACCTCGTGGCCGTTGCGGCTGAAGAACTCCAGGAACCCGTCGCGTATCGCGTTGGTCGACTGCATAGCGGCGCCTCGCAAAACCCCGCCGCTGCGGTCGGCCGCCCCGAAACCGGAGGCCGCCGACACCCCCCCGGCGGACAAGCCGGTGGCTTGGACCGTGCCGTCCCGACCCTGTCC
>JANQIU010000344.1 GCA_028281985.1 Alphaproteobacteria bacterium
CACCCGGGCGCGGACGGGGATCGGAACCTGAACCGGCCGGCCATCGATCAGGAACCGCCACTGGCCGGTGGCCGCACCGGTCGTGCCGATCACGATGCCAGCATGGCGGGCCAAATCGGCCGGTTCCGCAGGCGTGCCGGCGCGGTCCAGATAGGCCGGCGCGGCACAGATCATGTACGGGTACGGGGTGATGCGCCGGGCGATCAGGCTGGAATCCTTCAGCGCACCGATGCGCAGGGCCACATCGAAGCCTTCGCCGACGATGTCGACCAGACGCTCCTCCAGCACCATGTCGACCTGCACGTCGGGATACCGGGCCATGAAGCCGGCGACGGCGTCCATCAACATGTCCTCGCCAAAGGCCCGTGGCGCCGCCACCCGCAGCAGGCCGCGGGGTTCGCCATGCTCGGCGGAAACCGCGGCCGCCATATCGTCCACCGCCTCCAGGATCGACCGGCAGCGGGTATAGGTGGCCCGGCCGACCTCGGTCGGGCTCAGCCGCCGGGTCGTCCGGTTGACCAGGCGGGCTCCCAGGCGCGCCTCCAGTTGCGCCAGATACTTGCTTGCCAGCGCCTTGGACATGTTCAGCTCGCCGGCCGCAGCGGAGATGCTGCCGGTTTCCATTACCCGGGCGAAGACCCGCAATCCGTCGATCGTGTCCATGATATTTTCAATATTTTATTGATAGTCTTCCGCTAGATAGCCGAATTGTCAACGAGCGGCCGAATGGGCACCTTTGACGGCACCGGGCGATGGATCAGCCACGCCCGTCGAAGCCTGGAGGAGACGGCCGTGATCACCCTCTACCACCATCCGCTGTCCGGACATTGCCATCGGGTTCGGCTGTTCCTGTCGCTGATCGGCCAACCGTTTCAATTGGTCGAGGTCGACTTGCTGGCCGGCGCACACAAGGCGCCGGATTTCCTGGCCCTCAATTCCTTCGGCCAGGTGCCGGTCATCGACGACAACGGCACCGTGCTGGCCGATTCCAATGCCATCCTGGTTTATCTGGCCCTGGCCTATGCGCCGGATGGCTGGCTGCCGACGGACCCGCAAGGGGCGGCGGCGGTGCAGCGGTGGCTGTCGGTGGCGGCAGGCCCGATCAACAGCGGCCCGGGCGCGGCGCGACTGGTCAAGGTGTTCGGCGCACGGCTGGATCACGGCCGGGCCAAGTCGGTGGCCGAAGAGCTGTTCGCGGTGATGGAGCCGTACCTGGCTAAACGTCAGTTTCTGGTCGGCGAACGGCCGACCCTCGCCGACATCGCGGGCTACAGCTACATCGCGCGCGCACCGGAAGGGGATGTCTCGCTGGAGCCCTACCCCAGCATCCGCGCCTGGCTGGCCCGGATCGAAGCCTTGCCCGGCTTCGTCCCGATGCAAGCCGCGCCGGCTGCCTGACCGGTCGCGGATCGGGAGCAACCTTGATGTCCGAAGATGGCTGGCCGCATGCCGACTCGCCGTTCCATGACGGCGAGCGCAGGCTACAGGAACGCGCCGGCGTCGCCGAGCGCATGGAGACGTTCGCCCGCCGGGCGGTCCGCGACCACATGCCGGCCCAGCACCGGGCTTTCTTCGCCGACCAACCGTTCCTGATCGCCGGATCACTGGACATGGAGGGCTGGCCCTGGGCGTCGATCCTGACCGGCGCTGCCGGTTTCGCGGCCTCCCCCGACCCGCGAACGCTGGCGGTGTCAGCCTGGCCGGTGGCGGGCGACCCGCTGGCCGACGCCCTAGTGGCCGGGGCACCGCTGGGCCTGCTGGGGATCGAGTTCGCCACCCGGCGCCGCAATCGGCTGAACGGCCGCGTGACGTCCGCCGACGGTCGCCGTTTCGTGCTGGCGGTCGACCAGAGCTTCGGCAACTGTCCGCAATACATCCATTCGCGAGAGCTGACGGCCGGACCGACCTCCGATGCGCCGGCTCCGCCGCCGGAACGGCTGGGCACCTTTGATGCCGCTGCCAAGGCGGCCATCGCCGCGGCCGACACCTTCTTCATTGCCACGGCGGCCCACACGGATGCGCCGCCGGTGGGCGGGGTCGACGTCTCTCACCGGGGTGGCAAGCCCGGCTTCGTGCGCGTCGATGACGACCGGACCCTGACCGTGCCGGACTATACCGGCAACTTCCACTTCAACACCTTCGGCAACCTGATGCTGAACGCGCGGGCCGGCCTGCTGTTCGTCGACTTCGCCAGCGGCGATGTCGTCCAGCTGGTCGGTACGGTGGAGCTGATCTGGGACGGCGAGGAAGTCGACGCCTTCGCCGGCGCCGAGCGACTGTGGCGGTTCACGCTCGACCACGGCCAACGCCTGCCCGGCTCCGTGCCTTTGCGCTGGTCGGGCGGCGAGGCGTCGCCCAACTCGCTGATGACCGGGTCGTGGGAGGACGCGGCCGCGGCGATCGAGGCGGAACGGCAACGCAACACCTTCCGCCCGTTTCGGGTCACCCGCATCGTCGACGAGAGCGCGAGTATCCGGTCGTTTCATCTGGCGCCGGCCGACGGCGGCGGGCTGACCCGGTTCGCGCCTGGCCAGTTCCTGACCCTGTGCCTGCGACCCGAGGGGACCGACCGGCCCATCGTCCGCACCTACACGGTCTCCAGCGCCCCGTCGGATGCCGCCTACCGGATCAGCGTCAAGCGCGAAGCGCCACCGGCCATGGCGTCGAACCACCTGCACGATCATGTGCGGGTCGGCGACGTGATCGAGGCCAAGGCGCCGATGGGGCCGTTCACGCTGGATGCGGCAGAAGAGCGGCCGGCCCTGCTGCTGGCCGGCGGGGCCGGCGCCACGCCGATGCTGTCCATGCTGCGCCATGTCGTGCATGAAGGCCGGCGCACCCGCCACACCCGGCGGGTCACGCTGATCCACAGCGCCCCCACCGCCGACCAGCGGGCGTTCTTCGACGAGGCGCAGGCGCTGGCCGCGGCGTCGCAAGGGGCGATCCGCTACATCTCGCTGCTCAGCCGCCCGGCACCGGACGCCGTTGCCGGGCGCGACGCCAACGGCTTTGGCCGGATCACCGCCGATGTGCTGCAGCAGGTACTGCCGCTGGACGACTACGACGTCTATCTGTGCGGCCCGCCCGGGTTCATGCAGGACCTCTACGATATCCTGCGCCGGCTGGGCATCCGCGACGCCCGTATCCATGCGGAAGGCTTTGGCCCGTCGACCCTGGCCCGCCGCCAGGATGACGGTGTGGAACCAACCCCATCTGCCGACGAAGCCAGTGAGGCGATCGTCACCTTCGCCAGGTCGGCGTTCGAAATCGCCTGGACCCCTGCCGATGGATCGCTGCTGGAACTGGCCGAGGCGCACGGCCTGACACCGGCATTCGGCTGCCGCACCGGCGTCTGCCAGACCTGCGCGACCACATGCCCGTCGGGGAAAGTCGCGTACCGCAGCCAACCGAGGACGACGGTCGGGGACGGGCAGGTCTTGATCTGTTCCGCTGTGCCGGCGCGCACCGGGGACGAACCGGCGCGACTGACCCTGGATCTCTAGCGGCCGGTCACTCCGACGGATCGTCGGCCAGCAGATGTCCGCGCAGGTCGGGTGCCTTAGCCGGCTTCCAGCCTTCCAGAAAACGGGCCAGTGCCGGGTCGGCGGGATCCGGAAGAACGATCTTCAGGGTCACGTACTGGTCGCCGCGGCTGCCGTCGGGCCGGGCCGCGCCCTTGCCCTTCAGCCGCAGAACCCGGCCGGTATTCGACGACGACGGGACCCGCAGCGTCACCCGGCCATCCACCGTGGGCACCTCGATGGCGGCCCCCAGCACCGCCTCCGATACGGTCACCGGCACTTCCAGGTGAATGTCGTCGCCTTCCCGGCGGAAGAAGGGGTGCGGTTCCAGCTCGACCTGGACCAGCGCATCGCCGGCGGGGCCGCCACCCATACCGGGGGTTCCCTGCCCCTTCAGGCGAAGCGTCTGGCCGTTTTGAGTGCCGGGCGGGACGGCGATATCCAGGCTGCGGCCATCGGCCAGCGTCACCCGGTGGCGGGTGCCGCGGGCGGCCTCCAGGAAACCGATGGTCAGCGTGTAGGACAGGTCGGCGCCCTTGGTCCGCACGCCGCCACGCCCGAACAGGTCGCTGAAGATGTCCTGCGCGTTCATCCCGGCGAACGGCCCCCGCCGCCCGGACCGCCGCTGCGCTTCGGCATAGGCGCGATGGAATCCCCCGTCGGCGCGCTGGCGTCCCTGGGCGTCGATTTCCCCGCGGTCGTACCGGGCCCGCTTGTCCTTGTCGCCCAGCAGGTCGTAAGCCGCCGAGACCTCCTTGAACCGCTGTTCGACGATGGCGTCGCCAGGGTTCAAGTCCGGGTGCAATTCCTTGACCAGTCGGCGATAGGCCCGCTTGATGTCGTCCTGGCTGGCCGACTTCGGCAGCCCGAGCGTGGTGTAGGGATCGCGCATGTGCGGGTGTGTTGATCGGTCTTCGCCGGGGTGTACGCTTATGCAAAGCTAGCGCGGCACCCGCGGCGAGTCACCCTTGCCAGCAGCCTCGCGACAAAAGCGGAGCGTGGAGAACGCCATATGCAGATCACGCAAGACCAGGCCGCGGAAACCGCCCGCGAGACGATCCCGATCGTGGACGACCCGCTGGCGTTGTTCCAGGAGTGGCTGGCCGAGGCGGAGAAGACCGAACCCAACGACCCCAACGCCATGATCGTGGCGACGGCGGGTCGGGACGGACTGCCGAGCGCCCGGGCGATTCTGCTGAAAGGCATCGATGAGCGCGGCTTCGTCTTCTACACCAACACCGAGAGCCGCAAGGGCGATCACCTGCGGGAAAACCCCCAGGCCGGCCTTTGCTTCCACTGGAAGACACTGGGCCGCCAGGTGCGGGCGGACGGTCCGGTGGAGCCGGTGACGCCGGCCGAGGCGGATGCCTATTTCGACAGCCGTCCGCGGGGATCACGGATCGGCGCCTGGGCATCCCAGCAGTCGCGGCCGATGCCGGCGCGCAGCACCCTGCTCGACCGCGTCGCCCACTATGCCGAGACGTTCGGTGACGGTGAGGTCCGCCGCCCGGACTACTGGTCCGGCTATCGCGTGCTGCCGCTGCGCGTCGAGTTCTGGCGGGACCGGCCGTTCCGCCTGCACGAGCGGCTGATCTATCGACGGCACGCGCTGGACGCGCCCTGGCAGGCAGAACGCCTGTTTCCCTGATCGCCAGCCCCGCCAGAGCAGCGAAGGTGGGCGCCACCCCTTCCGCGCGGGCGGACCGGCGGCAGCGACAGGCCGCCGCCGCCGCGGTCCTGCTCAGCATCACGCTGGTGACGCTGAAGCTGGCGGCCTGGGCGGTAACGGGATCCGTCTCCGTCCTGTCGACGTTGCTCGACAGCTTCGTCGATGTCGCGGCGGCCGTGGTCACCGTCTATTCGGTCCACCATGCCCTGCGCCCGCCTGACCCGTCGCATCGCTTTGGCCACGGTAAGGCCGAAGCCCTCGGGGCCTTGGCCCAGGGGGCCTTCATCGCCGGGTCCGCCCTGTTCATCGCCATTCAGGCGATCGACCGGTTGATCGAGCCGCGGCCGCTCGTCGCGCCCGAATTCGGAATCGCGATCATCGCCGTGTCGCTTGTGCTGACGCTTCTGGTGGTCGTGGTCCAGCGCCGGGCGGTCAGGCTGACCGGGTCGCAGGCCATTCATGCCAGCAGCATCAACCATATGGGCGACGTGCTGACCAACCTGGCCGTTATCGTGACGCTTTCCGTCTACTCCTGGACACGGATCGTTTGGATCGACCCGGCGATGGCCGCGTGCATCGCCGCCTTCCTCTTGTACAGCGTCGTCGGGATCAGCCGTCGCGCCCTGGACACGCTTATGGACCGCGAACTGCCGGCCGCGGATCGGGCCCGGATTCGCGACATCGTCTGCAATCACCCCCGCGTGCAGGGCATGCACGACCTTCGGACGCGACGCGCCGGCGCGACCTGCTTCATCGAGCTTCACCTGGAACTGGACGGCAGCCTGACACTGGATGCCGCCCATGACATCGCCGACGAGGTGGAGCAGGCGATCGCCGCGGCATTTCCGGGCGCAGCCGTCCTGGTGCACCAGGAGCCGGCCGGCCTGGACGACGAGCGCCTCGACCACCGGGTGGGCAGTGCGGCCAACCATTAGGGGCGCGGTTCACGCCAGGTCCGGGCTCTTGCTGTCGGCAAAGGCTTTCTTAACGCGTCACCGGTATCAGCGTATTTGAGACAACCTGTGGCTGGAGGGCGCCATGCCTCTGCGCTTGCGGACGTTCCGCATCCACGATGCGAGCGCCGACGACGACGAAGCGGTCCTGGATCAGTTTCTGAGATCCGTCGACGTCGACCGCGTGGACACGGCCGCCGCCAACGACGGCTGGCGGATCGCCGTCCTGTTCCATGATCAGCGCGAGAAGGAAGAAGCCGACCAGATCGCCAGCGTTGTCGCCGGCGCCTTGAAGGCCTGGCGCAGCAACTGTGCGGAGTCGTCGGGTGAACCGCCGATCGTCATCCTGTCGGACGATGCCCTGGATCTGATCGCCCGCTGCATCCCGACCACGACGATCGAACTCATGGCCATGCTCGGGCCGGAGGATTCGGTCGCCACCACCCATGCCCACGAGATCGTCGGGGTGGTCCGCGAAACCATGGATGCCCTGGCCTGACCGTCGCCGGAGGCTCTCCTTTCCAAGATTAGATTTTTCTAATATTATCGCAGCCTCCGATTTGGCGAAGGCTGCCCATGCTCGACATTCGGATTCTTGCGAGTGCGATCGCCCTCCTGAGCTTCGCCGTTTCCGGTTTCCCCGGAACCGGTACCGCCATGGCCCAGACCATGACGGTCGAACTGATGACCATCGACGACCGCAAGGCCGTGTTCGGGACGGTGGAGAGCGTCGATACCATCGACGCCCGTGCCCGCATCGGCGGCACGCTCACCGAAATGTCGGTCGATGAGGGCTCGGTCGTGACGGCCGGGCAAGCGCTGGCCCGGATCGTCGACGACAAGCTGGATGCCCAGGCGGCCGCCGTACGGGCCCGGGTTGACGCGTTGCGCGCCCAGCTGCTCCAGGCGGAAACCGACCTGGCTCGGGCCGAACGCCTGCTGGCCTCCGGAACGGCGCCGCAGTCGCGGGTCGACGACGCGCAGACCGTTGTCGACGTGCTGGTTGCCCAGATCGCCGCGGCCCAGGCCGAAGAACGCGTCGTGCAGGAGCAGTTCGCCGAAGGGGCGATCCTGGCGCCGACCGACGGCCGGGTCCTGGCCGTTCATGCCGTCGACGGTACGGTCGTCCTGCCGGGCGAACCCTTGGCGACGATCGCCGCCGAGACCTTCGTCCTGCGCGTCTACCTGCCGGAACGTCACGCGCGCTTTCTCGCCGCCGGCGACGCCGTGGAAGTCGGTTCCGGCCTGCTGGTGGACGAGCCTGCAGCCTGGCGCCAGGGAACCGTCCGGCAGGTCTATCCGCGCCTGGAACAGGGCCGGGTGGTCGCCGACGTCGACGTCGCCGGATTGGGCGACTTCTTCGTCGGCGAGCGGGTGCGGGTCTACGTTTCCACCGGTCAGCGCGAAGCCGTCGTCATCCCGAGCGACTACGTGTTCGGGCGGTTCGGCGTCGACTACGTCCGGTTGGAGACCGGCGTGGACGTCACGGTGCGGGTCGGCGCCCCGGCAGGCCTTGCCGATCACTCGGATGCGGTGGAGATCCTGTCGGGGCTCCGCCCGGGTGACCGCATCGTCCCGCCAGAAACTGCCGTGACCCCATGAAGCTGGGCCTCTCCGGGCACCTGACCCGGGCCTTCATCGATTCGCCGCTGACGCCGCTTCTGCTGTTGGCCGCCCTGGTCATGGGCACGGTCGCCCTGATCAGCCTGCCGCGCGAGGAGGAGCCGCAGATCAGCGTTCCGCTGGTGGACATCCAGGTGGCTGCCGATGGGCTGCGCGCCGAAGACGCGGTGGAACTGGTGACCGAACCCCTGGAGGACATCGTCGCCGGCATCGACGACGTCGACCATGTCTACAGCCAGACCCGGGACGACCAGGTCCTGGTCACCGCCCGGTTTGCGGTCGGCACCGACGCTGATGACGCGATCTTGCGGGTGCATGAGCGTATCCGCGCCAATTTCGACCGCATTCCGATCGGCATACCGGAACCGCATATCGTCGGCCGGGGCATCAACGACGTCCCGATCCTGGTGCTGACGCTGGCACCGGAGGCAACAGCCGCGGACCGCTGGACGGACACCGGCCTGCTCTCGGTCGCCGAAGAGCTGTTGCTGGAGTTGCGCAAAGTCGAGGATGTGGGGCTGACCTTCATCGTCGGCGGGCGCAGCGAGCAGATCCGCATCGAGCCGGACCCCGAGCGCCTGGCGCTCTACGGCATCACGCTGAACCAGTTGGTGGACAAGGTTGAGAACGCCAACCGATCGTTCCGCGCCGGCCGCCTTCGCGACGGCGGGATGACCCTGGAAGCGCTGGCAGGGCAGACCCTGCGCGGGCTGGAGGATATCCCGCTGCTGCTGTTGACCAGCCATGACGGCCGGCCGGTCTATGTCGGCGACGTTGCCGATGTCGTCGTCGATGCCGATCCCGCCGAACATCGGGTCTGGTACTGGCACCTGGAGAACGAGCCGGGCCTTGGCCCGGTGCCGGCCGTCAGCATCGCCATCGCCAAACGGGCAGGCGCCAACGCCGTCGACATCGCCGACGACGTTCTGGAGCGCCTCGAACGGGTGCGCGATCGGCTGCTGCCTGCGGGTTTGTCGGTCAACGTCACCCGCAACTACGGGGAAACCGCCAGCGAGAAGGCCAACGAGCTCCTGTTCCACCTTGGTCTGGCGACACTGTCCATCGTGGCGCTCATCGGCCTGACGGTGGGCTGGCGCGAAGCCGCGGTGGTTCTGGTGGTCATCCCCACGACCATCCTGCTGACGCTGTTCGCTAGCTGGCTCATGGGCTTCACGCTCAATCGCGTCAGCCTGTTCGCCTTGATCTTCTCCATCGGCATCCTGGTCGACGACGCCATCGTGGTGGTGGAGAACATCGACCGACACTGGTCGATGCGGGACGGCCGCCCCCGAACCCGGGCCGCGATCGACGCCGTTGCCGAAGTCGGCAATCCCACCATCGTTGCCACGCTGACGGTGATCGCCGCGCTGCTGCCGATGATGTTCGTATCCGGCCTGATGGGCCCCTATATGAGCCCGATTCCGGCCAACGCGTCGGCGGCCATGCTGTTCAGCTTCTTCGTCGCGGTCATGCTGACACCCTGGCTGATGGTGCGGATCGGTCGCCGGCAAATGCCGGCCGGCCACGGGGCGGGCGCATCCTATGACGCCATCGGACGCGCCTATCTGGCGGTCGCCCGGCCGCTGCTGCACGGTCGGCGGCGCTCGGTGATGCTGATGGTCGCGGTCGCCATCGCCACCCTAGCCAGCCTGACGCTGTTCTGGACCCGGGACGTCACGGTCAAGCTGCTGCCATTCGACAACAAATCGGAACTGCAGGTGCTGGTCGACCTGCCGGAAGGCGCCAGCCTGGAAGACACCGAACGCGTCCTGTTCGCCGCCGCCCAGCGCCTGCGGGCGATACCGGAAGCGGAAAGCGTGCAGATCTATGCCGGCACGGCCGCACCGTTCAACTTCAACGGCCTGGTACGCCACTACTTCCTGCGCCAGACGCCCGAACTGGGGGATCTGGACGTCACCCTGGCCGCCAAGCACGACCGCGACCGGGCCAGCCACGCCATCGCCCTGGAGCTGCGGCAGATCCTGGCCGATGTCGAGGCGCCCGAGGGCACGTCGATCAAGGTCGTCGAGGTGCCGCCCGGCCCGCCGGTCATCGCCACCCTGCTGGCTGAGATCTACGGTCCCGATGCGGAGACCCGGCGCCAGGCGGCGGGACGGGTGCGGGCGGCGTTCGAGGCGGTCGATTTCGTCGTTGATGTGGACGACAGCTTCGGCGTGCCGGCCGACCGCGTGCGCTTCGCCATCGACCAGGACAGCCTGGAATACCACGGCGTCGAGCAGGAGGCCGTGTACGACACCTTGGCGGCGATCCTGGGTGGCATCCCGGTGGGCTACTCCCAGCGCGGCGCCGGGGCGAACCCGGTGGAGATCGCCGTACGCCTGCCGGCCGAAGACCTGTACGTGTCGGAGCGCATTCTGACCACCCCGGTTCCCGCAGCCGCCGGAACCGTCGAACTGGGTGATGTCGTGTCGGTGCGTCGCGAGACCGCCTCCCACCCCATCTACCGCCGGGACGGGCGATTCGCCGAGATGGTGACGGCCGAACTCGCGGGCACCTTCGAAGCGCCGATCTACGGCATGGCGGCGGTTGGCGAACGGCTGTCGGCGGACGGCGACCCGCCGGCAATCCGCCTTTGGGGGCAGCCCATCGACGAAAGCGAGGTCACGCTGCTGTGGGACGGTGAATGGGAGATCACCCAGGTCACCTTCGGCGACATGGGAACCGCCTTTGCGGTGGCCCTTCTGGGGATCTATCTGCTGGTGGTGGCCCAGTTCGGCAGCCTGAAGCTGCCGCTGGTGATCCTGCTGCCGGTGCCGCTGACGCTGATCGGCATCATGATCGGCCACTGGCTGTTCGCCGCGCCGTTCACGGCCACGTCGATGATCGGGTTCATCGCGCTGGCCGGGATCATCGTGCGCAACTCGATCCTGCTGGTGGACTTCATCCGCCAGCGGCGATCGGCCGATCTGCCGCTGCGCCAGGTGCTGCTGGAAGCCGGCGCGATCCGGTTCAAGCCGATTCTGCTGACGGCCGCGGCCGCCATGATCGGGGCGGCGTTCATCCTGGCTGATCCCATCTTCCAGGGCCTGGCCATCAGCCTGCTGTTCGGCTTGGCCAGTTCGACCGTGCTGACGGTACTGGTCATTCCCGCCGTCTACGTACTGCTGCGCGACGATGGGCAGCAGATCCCGGATTAAGGTTAACGATCGCTTGCCCGGACCGCGAAACGAGTCCTACGATCTCTAACAGAGTCGCTTGCCGGTAGAGCCCTACCCAGCCCGCTCCGAAAAACAGGATGCCCGATGATTTGGACGCGAGTGCGAACGGCGGTCCTATTCGGAACGGTTGCGGTCATACTGCAGAGCGCCTGCGCCGACCCGCCCCCCGCCGTCGCCACGTCACCGGTCGACAGCGCCGCCGCCGCCGCGCCGCAGGTGGTTCCCAACCTGCCGGCAGCGCCCGCACCAGCCGCGCCGGCACAGCCGGAGCGGGTGCCGATCGTCGCCGATGCGTGGCCGTGGACGGCGATCGGACGGGTCAATCTGAATGGCAACGGGTTCTGCACCGGCACCCTGATCGGGCCGCGGCACGTGCTGACCGCCGCCCACTGCCTGTACGACCGGTCCCTCGGCCGCTGGCGCGACGCTCGGGACGTGCATTTCGTCGCCGGCTTCGATAGCGACCGGCATCACGGTCACAGTGCCGGTCGGGAACTGCTTCTGCCCAATCAGCAGAACGGCTTCGGCCGGGCCGCCCTTCGCGTGCCGACCGAAAACTGGGCGATCGTCGTGCTGCAGAACACGATACCGGTGCGCCCGTTGTCCTGGCGGCCGGTAACGGCCGAGAATCTGGACCTGATGCAACAGGGCGCGCGCCTGGTCCGCGCCGGATACGATCAGGACCGGCCCTATCGCCTGTCGGCCGACGTGGATTGCGAGATGACCGGCTTCGACGTCACCGGGATGGTCCGGCATACCTGCGCCGCGACCCGCGGCAGTGCCGGTTCGCCGCTGATGCTGGTGTCGCCGAACCAGGAGCCGCTTGTCGTGGCGACGGTCACCGGAAGCCAGTGGGGCGAAGGCTTGGCGGTTCCCGCATCGGCCTTCGAACAGACGGCGCGCGTCGCCCTGACGTTCTATCCCTGACCTTCTGTCCCTGGCCGGCGACCGTCCGAGCGTCGCCGCAGGCCTCAGTCGTCCCCGGAAATCTGGCTGGGGTCCTGGCGGAACGGGTGGGCGGGATAGACGCCGAGTATCTCCAGGCGTTTGGTGAAGAAGCGGCACTCCTCAAGCGCCAGTTTCAGGGGCCGCTGCTCAGGATGCCCCTCCACATCGGCGTAGAACTGCGCCTGGGAAAACCGTCCGCCAACCATGTAGCTCTCGAGCTTGGTCATGTTGACGCCGTTGGTGGCAAAGCCGCCCAGGGCCTTGTACAGGGCGGCCGGCACGCTCCGCACCTCGAAGACGAAAGTGGTCAGGGTGGGCCGCGGACTGTCCACGGAGGGCCAGCGCGGCTCCCGCTCCATGATCAGAAAGCGGGTGGTGTTGTAGTCGGCGTCTTCGATCCCGCGGCGCAGGACGTCCAAGCCGTAGATCTCCGCCGCCAGGTCGGAGGCGATCGCCGCCTGGGTCGGATCGCCCTCCCCGGCCACCTGGGCCGCCGCACCGGCGGTATCAGCGTGCACCGACTTGTCGAGCCCCAGTTCGGCGATCAGGTTGCGGCACTGGTCGAGGGCGGGAAGCTGACTGTGCACCTTGCGCAGCCCGCCGATATCGCTGCCGCGGACCCCCAGCAGGCAGTGGGTGACCCTATGGAAGTACTCGCCGTTGATATGCAGGGCGGACCCCGGCAACAGGTGATGGACGTCGGCTACGCGTCCGGCGACCGAGTTCTCAATCGGGATCAGCCCCGCACCGGCACGACCTTCGCGCACCGCCGCCATCGTGTCTTCGAACGACCGGCACGGCAGGGGTTCCAGCTCGGGAAACACCCGTTTTGCGGCCATGTGGGAGTTGGCGCCGGGCCAGCCTTGAAAGGCGATGCATTGCAAGGACATGGGGACAGTGACGGGCTTAGGGTTGGGCCGAAGCGGCGAAGATCTGGCGCGCCCGCTCCAAGTCTGCCGGAGTATCGACACCGAGCGGAACAGTGTCAACGAGCGCCACATCTATGCGCATCCCGTGCGCCAGCGCCCGAAGCTGCTCAAGTCTTTCGCGGCGCTCCAGCGCACTTTGCGGCAGGGTCACA
The DNA here is from genome assembly GCA_028281985.1 of Alphaproteobacteria bacterium. Lineage (GTDB taxonomy): Bacteria > Pseudomonadota > Alphaproteobacteria > DSM-16000 > Inquilinaceae > JANQIU01. Next base: position 12,975 of record JANQIU010000344.1, read on the forward strand.
AAGCGGTCCAGCGCCCTCCGCCGGAAGGCGTAAAGACCGATATGGTGGAACAGCGGGCCGTCCCCCCAGGGCGCGGCAGTCCGGCTAAAGTACAGGGCCCGGCCCACCGGCACGCCTTCGGCGGCCGTTGAATCCGACCACTCCACAATCGCCTTGACCACGCTGGTTTCGGTTCGCTCGGCCGGCTCGACGATCCTGGCCGCCAGGGTCGCGATGTCGACCGCCGGTTCGCCCAGCGGTACCAGGGCGGCCCGGATCGTCGCACGGTCCAGCGTCGGCAGATCCCCCTGCACATTGACCACGACATCATGCCGGCCGTCGACGTCGACCGCGGCGATGGCGGCCCGGACCCGGTCCGACCCCGATGGCAGGGCCGGATCGGTCAGCACCGCCCATCCGCCGGCATCGCCGATCGCTTCGGCGATCACCGGTTCGGCCGCGGCGACGACGACCGGGCCGATATCCGCCTCCATGGCACGCCGCCAAACCTGCACGATCATCGGCTCGCCACCGATTTCGGCCAGCGGCTTGTCCGGCAGCCGGCTGGCGGCCAGCCTTGCGGGAATGGCGATGATCGGGTTCAGATGACCGGGAACTGGAAAGGCGCTCATGGGCGTTGCGTGCCCCGGCCGGAATCGGACGTCAAGCCGCATTGCGGCGTCGGCGAACCCCGCAAGACTTGCAGAGTCCCGGCAGAAACCCCTACAAGCGGCCGGTCACTTGGGCGGCACACGCTGTCCGACCCGGCGTATCCTCCCGCCGCACCGGTCTCCGCCCTCCAATGGTGTCGAATAAGGACCGTGTCCAGCAATGGAACTGAATAAAGTCTTCGCAGCGATCCTGGTGGCCGGAATCATCGGCTTGGGCACAGCCTTCGTGGCCGAGTTGATCGTCGCCCCGGACCAACTCGAGACCACGGCCATCTTCGTGGATGTCGAGGCCGAACCGGTCGATGCCGGCGGCGACGAAGCGCTTCCGTCGGTCCTTCCGCTGCTGGCTACCGCCGATCTTGCGCTGGGCGAATCGCTGGCCTCCGCCTGTGTGGCCTGCCACACCTTCGATCAGGGGGGCGCCAATGGCATCGGCCCCAACAACTGGGGCGTCGTCGGGGCCGCCATGGGCCATATCGAGGGCTTCGGCTACTCGTCGGCCCTGCAGGAGCGCCACGACGCCGGTGAACTGTGGACCTATGAAGCCCTGAACCACTTCCTGTACCGGCCGCGCGAGTTCCTGCCGGGGACCAGCATGTCCTATGCCGGCCTGCGCAATGTCGAGGACCGGGCAGCGCTGATCGCCTGGCTCCGGACGCTGGCTGAAACGCCCGCGCCGCTTCCGACGGAAGAAGAGATCGCCGCGGCGACCGGCAGCGGGGACGAGGCCGCCGACGAGGAACCCGCCGAAGGCGAAAGCAACGCGGACGAAACGGCGCCGGCCGAAGACACCCCGCCGGCCGAGGAGAGCGCGCCGGCCGAAGACAGCGCGCCAGCCGAAGACAGCACGCCGGCTGAAGACAGCACGCCGGCTGAAGAAGGGGCGACCGACCAGTAGGGGTGGATTTGGCGGCGGGCCGTCCCGCCATGGCCGCCGCGGCGGATCTGGACCGCCTCGCCGACGTCGCCGTTCGCCTGGCCGAAGCCGCCGGCCCTGAGATTCGCGCCCGCTTCCGGCGTCCGATACCCGTCGAACAGAAGAGCAACCGGACCCCGGTGACCGAAGCTGACCGCGCGGCCGAAACGGCCATGCGGGCGGTTCTGGCCGAGCTGCGGCCGGATGACGGGATCATCGGCGAGGAGTTCGGCGCCCACCGGACGGAGGCGCCGATCGTCTGGGTCCTCGACCCGATCGACGGCACCAAGGCGTTCATGTCCGGGCGTCCCACCTTCGGCACGCTGATCGCCGTGCTGGTCGACGGCGTGCCGGCCGTCGGCGTCATCGACCAGCCGGTTGTCGGCGACCGTTGGGTGGGTGCCGTGGGCCGCCCGACGCAGCACAATGGCACCGACGCCAAATCACGCCCCTGCCCCAGGCTCGACGCCGCCATCCTCAGCAGCACCTCCCCCGATCAGTTCGACAAGCCGGCGGATGCCGACGCGTTCGACCGCCTGCAGCGGCGGGTCGATTTCGTGACCTGGGGCGGCGACTGTTATGCCTACGGCCTGCTGGCCAGCGGCCATCTGGACATCGTCGTCGAAGCCGGCCTGGCCCTGCACGATTTCTCCGCCCTGGCGCCGGTGGTCACCGGTGCCGGCGGGGCAATGACCGACTGGCGCGGCGATCCGCTGCGCCTGGGGTCGGACGGGCGCGTCCTGGCGGTCGGCGATCCGGCCATGGCATCCACGGTTCGCGCCCTTCTGAATGGGAACCCCTGACAGATTGGCACCCGCACGCCCCTTTCACAGGATTTTTCCTTGCCGACATTGGACGGCAGCGGACCGTGCGTTACCTCTATTGCCGGTCCAGGAATAGGAGGATTGGTTGCCGCGCACCGCCATCGCCACCGTGATCGCCGGTTTGGTTCTTCTCGGGCTGCCCGGGGCGCACGCCCAGGACCAGGGTGTGACGATCAGCCATGCGATCGCTGAGATCGGCGAGCCGGCGCTTCCGGCCGACTTTCCGCACTTCCCGTACGCCGATCCGGCGGCGTCGAAGGGCGGCACGGTCACCCTCGGCGCCTTCGGCCGGTTCGATACGCTGAACCCGATCCCGCTGGCAGGCGACTACATCCGCAGCATCGACCTGCTGTACGATCCCCTGATGGTCCGGTCACAGGCGGAGGAAGCGACCTACTACGGCCTGATTGCCGAAACGGTGGAGTACCCGGCCGATCTGTCGTCGATCACCTTCAACCTGCGTCCCGAGGCCCGCTGGCATGACGGCGAGCCGCTGACGGCCGACGACGTCGCCTGGACGTTCGAGCAGATGCGGACGCACGGCCGACCCTTCCTCAGGTCGTATTTCGAGAACGTCACCAGCGTGACCATCCTGGGCCGGCACCGGGTGCGGTTCGATGTCGATACCCGGGATACCATGGCCACGCTGGTGCGGGTCGCCAGCGCGCTGGTGGTGATGCCTCGCCACTGGTGGGAGGCCGAAGGCCGGGACATATCGGCCGCGACCCTGGAACCGATGCTGGGCAGCGGTCCCTATCGCCTCGTGGAAGTCGACGCCGGGCGCCAGGTCGTGTGGGAACGGGTCGAGGACTATTGGGCGGCCGACCTGCCGGTGAACCGCGGTCTCTTCAACTTCGACCGGATCGAATACGACTACTATCTGGACCGCGATATCATGTTCGAGGCCTTCAAGGCCGGCGAAATCGATTTCCGGCGGGAGTTCACGTCGCGAAACTGGGCCACCGGCTACGACATCGCCTCGGTCGATCGCGGCCTGATCCAGCGGATCGAGATCCCCACAACGGACTTCCGGGGCATGCAGGGCTTTTTCCTGAACACGCGCAATCCCCGACTGTCCGACATCCGGGTCCGACAGGCGCTCAACCACCTGTTCAATTTCGCCTTCATCAACCGCACGTTGATGTTCGGACTTTATAATCAGATGGACAGCTACTTCCCGGGAACGCCCTATTCAGCCTCCGGCATCCCCGAGGGCCGTGAACTGGCGTTTCTGGAGCCGCATCGCGCCGACCTCCCCGCGGCGCTGTTCGACCAGCCGTTCGCGATGCCGGCCAACGACGGCATGCAGCTCTCGCGCGAGAACCGTCGCCGCGCCACGGCGCTGTTCGCCGAAGCGGGCTGGACGGTGCAGGACGGCGCCCTGCGCCACGCCGAAACCGGCGAACCGTTCACCTTGGAAATCCTGATCGTCGGCAGCGGCATCGAACCCCACACCCTGGCCTGGGTCAGCGATCTGGAGCAGGCCGGGATCGCCGCGACGGTGCGCAGCGTCGACACGGCGCAGTACCAGCGGCGGTTTCGCGAGCGGGATTTCGAGGCGATCTCCTTCGCCTACACGTTCTATCCGCCGCCCGGCCCGCCACTGCGCGACCGGTTCGGTTCCAGTGCATCCGAAACGGTGGGATCAGCGAACATCATCGGCATCCAGGACCCAGTGGTCGACGCCCTGATGGAGGATGTGATCGCCGCCCAGACCGGCGAGGACAAGCAGGCGGCGACCAGCGCCTTGGACAGGGTCCTGCTCTGGGGCCACTATGTCGTGCCCCACTGGTACAACGAAGTGGCCTGGATCAGCCACTGGGACCGGTTCGGTTTTCCCGAAACCCATCCGCAGTACAACCTCGCTTTCTCGGCCAGCATCGGCTTCCAGCCGACCTGGTGGGTCGATCCGGAGCGCGATGCGGCCCTCACAGCTTCGCGATGACACCGCTACTGCCCCACTCACGCCTTCGCCCCGTCGACGCGCCGCCCCATATCGAGCGCAGCCTGCGAAAGATGAAGACCGACATGACCCGATCGATCGTCCCGCACCGCGCCATCCTGGCCGTCGCCGCCCTCGCCTTCGCCGCCCATCCGGCGGCGCTGGCGCAAGACACGGGCGATATCCCGCGCGGCGAGCCGGTTTACGCGGTGACGGCGTTCGGATTGGAACCTGTCTATCCGGACGGCTTCGACAGCTGGGCCTATGTCAACGTCGAGGCGCCCGAAGACGGGGTTCTGCGGGCCAGCGCGTTTGGATCGTTCGACACCCTGAACCGCTTCACCCTGCGGGGCGACAGCCCGCTGGGCCTGACGTTGGTGGACAGTTCCATCGGCGTTGCCAGCGCCGACGAGTCGTCGGTGATCTATGCCAATCTGGCCGAGAGCTTCGAGGTGGCGGAAGACCGAAGCTGGGTGGTCATCAATCTGCGGCGCGACGCCTATTTCCACGACGGCCATCCGATCACGGCCGAAGACGTGATCTTCACCTACGACATCCTGCTCAGCGACGCCCATCCGATCTACGGCATCCAGTCGCTGTCGGCCGTTGAGAGCTACGAGGCGGTGGACGACCACACGGTGTTCGTCAGGCTTGACGACACGACCGACCCTGAAGCGGTCCTTGGCGTCCTGTCGCACGCCATCCTGCCGCAACATTACTGGGAGGGGCGGGATTTCGCGTCGCTGACGCTTGAGCCGCCGCTGGGCAGCGGACCCTATCGCGTTGCCGACCTGCAACCGGGCCAGTGGATCGAATACGAGCGGGTGGATGACTGGTGGGGTGCGGATCTGCCCCGCAACCGCGGCCTCTACAATTTCGAACGCATCCGCTACGACTACTACCGCGACAACACGGTGCGCTATGAAGCCCTGAAGGCCGGTGAGTTCGATTACATCGGCGCCACCGATCCCCGCCAATGGGCCCAAGGTTTCGAAGGGTCTCCGGCCGTGGCGGACGGCCGGCTGATCATGGACCCCATCCCGTATGACGGTCCCGAGACCTTTGCCGGCATCTACTTCAATGTGCGGCAGCCGAATCTCGCCGACGTCCGTGTGCGACAGGCGCTGGTCTATTTGTACGATTTCGAGTCGGTCAACCGCACGGTTCTGTTCAACCTGTACCGGCGCAATGTGAGCCTCTTCCAAAACAGCGAGTTCGCCGCCCGGGGCGAGCCGGAAGGCGGGGAACTGGCGCTGCTTGAGCAGTTTCGCGGGCAGATACCGGACACGGTGTTCGGCGAGGCGCTGATCCCCCCGGTGACCGACGGGTCAGGGACGGATCGGCAAACGCTGCGAGAGGCCCTGCGCCTGCTCCAGGAAGCCGGCTACGAGAGTGTCGACGGGGTGATGACCCATATGGACACCGGCGAACCACTGCAGCTTGAGATCATCTACGCCGACCCGACGATCGAACGGACCCTGTTGCCGTACCAGGCGAGCCTGCGCCGTGCCGGCATCGAGCTGGTTTTGCGGCCGCTGGAAGGCGCGCGGTGGATCAACGCCTATAACGACCGTGACTACGAGGCCATCATCGGCTTCCTGCCCGCGCTCTATCCGCCGGGCCGGGAGTTGCGGGACTTCTACGGCTCCGTCAACGCGGATGTCCATGGCAGCCAGAGCATTACCGGCATCCAGGACCCGGTCCTGGACGAGCTGATCGAGGCCGTGATCACCAGTCAGACCTGGGACGAGCGGATCCAGGCGGCCCGCGCGTTCGACCGCTATCTTCGGACGCTCTGGCTTATGGTGCCGCTCTACTACGACCCGGCGGCGCGGGTGGTCTACTGGGACGTCATGGGCCGGCCCGAGACCCGACCGCGGTTCGGCTTCTCGATCAGCGCGATGTGGTGGTTCGACCCATCCAACGCGGCCGCGCTGTTCGAGAACCGCTGACACCGGCACGTCAGACGTTAGCGCACGATGCTCGCCTACATCATCCGACGGCTGCTGCTGATCATCCCGACGCTGTTCGGGATCATGGTGCTGACCTTCGCGATCGTGCAGTTCGCCCCCGGCGGGCCGGTCGAGCGGATGATCGCCGAAATCACCGGCACCGGCACCGGCGCCACCGATCGCATCGCCGGTGGCGCCTCCGACGCGCTCCAGGCCGGTTCGGAACCGACCGGGGCCGATACCGGCAGCGCCGCCAGCCGCTACCGCGGCGCCCAGGGGCTGGATCCGGCCTTCATCGAGGAACTGGAAGAGCTGTTCGGCTTCGACAGGCCGCCGCTCGAGCGGTTCTTCATGATGATGGGCAACTATCTGACCTTCGATTTCGGCGACAGCTACTTCCGCGGCCGGCCGGTAGTCGACCTGGTGATCGAGAAGCTGCCGGTATCGATCTCGCTCGGCCTGTGGACCACGGTCCTGACCTACCTGATCTCCATCCCGCTGGGCATCCGCAAGGCGATCAAGGACGGCAGCCGGTTCGACGTCTGGTCCTCCGGCGTGGTGATCGTCGGCTATGCGGTACCCAACTTCCTGTTCGCCGTGCTGCTGATCGTACTGCTCGCGGGCGGGCGGTTCCTGGACTGGTTCCCGCTGCGCGGCCTGACTTCCGACGGTTTCGCCGACCTGCCGTTCTACATGCAGGCCGTCGACTATTTCTGGCATATGGCCTTGCCGGTGCTGGCCATGGCGATCAGCGGGTTCGCCACCCTGACCATGCTGACCAAGAACTCCTTCCTGGACGAGATCAGCAAGGCCTATGTGATGACCGCCCGGGCGAAGGGCCTGACCGAGCAGCGCGTGCTGTACGGGCATGTGTTCCGCAACGCCATGCTGATCGTCATCGCCGGGTTCCCCAGCGCTTTCATCTCCATCCTGTTCACCGGCTCGGTGCTGATCGAGGTGGTGTTCTCGCTGGATGGGCTGGGCCTGCTGGGCTTCGAAGCCGCGGTGGACCGGGACTATCCCGTGGTGTTCGCGACGCTCTACGTCTTCACCCTGATCGGCCTGCTGCTGAAACTGCTGGAGGATATCGTCTACACGATCATCGATCCCCGCATCGACTTCGAGGCGCAGCGAACATGACCGGATCGGCGCCCGCACCGCGCCCGGATCGGTTCCTGGGCTTTCGCATCTCGCCGATCACGCGCCGCCGGTTGGCACGGAAGTTGTGCAGCCGCCG
>JANQIU010000349.1 GCA_028281985.1 Alphaproteobacteria bacterium
TTCGCGGCGGCATGTCGGAGCAGGAAAAGCATCTGCGCATGCAGTTCGTCACCCAGGTGACGGTGCCGATCGCGCTGTCGCTTCTGCACGCATATGAAAGCGCCCCGCCGCTGAGCGAAGACGAAGTCCACATCAAGACGGTGGACAGCTTCTTCACCGATGCCAATCGCCCGCCCCAGCGCATCGTCGACTACCTGGAACAGGCGGCGTTCGATGCGGGCGCACCCGGCTTCAAGCTCGGCGACACCGAAATCGAGGTGAACCTGGATGCGCTGGGCCACAGCGTCCGCGCGGTGATGGGCGAACTGATCGCCGATCTGTGCGAGGTGATCTACAGCTACGACTGCGATGTACTGCTGCTGTCCGGCCGGCCGTCGCGGCTGCCGGCGGTTCAGGACGCCATCCTGGCGCGGATGCCCGTGCCGCCGGATCGGATCGTGCCGATGCACCAGTACCGGGTCGGTATCTGGTATCCGTTCCGCGACGCCAACGCCCGGATCGATGATCCGAAGACGACCGCGGCGGTCGGCGGCATGTTGTGCGCCCTGTCGGAAGGCCAGATCGAGAACTTCCTGTTGCGGACCAGCCTGCTGCGGATGCGCTCGACGGCGCGCTTCATCGGCGAGATGGAGATCTCCGGACAGATCCTCAACGACCGGGTCCTGTTCTCGGACATCGATCTGGAGGACGGGAAGGCGTCGGTGGGCGGGGAGATGGCGACGGTCAATTTCTATGCGCCCATGTTCATCGGCTTCCGCCAGTTGCCGGTCGAACGCTGGCCGGCAACGCCGCTCTATCATCTGGAATTCGCCAATCCGCAAAGCGCCGCCCGGATGAGCCTGCCGCTGCGGGTCACCCTGGAGCGGGCGGAAGCGGAAGACGACGACGAGGTCAAGAAGGAGGATTTCCGGCCTGTGGAGATCGAGGACGGCGAGGGCGCGACGCTGCGGACCAGCGACGTGGTCTTGCGGTTGCAGACGCTGAAATCGGAAGCCGGCTATTGGCTGGACACCGGCATCGTCGCCGTGCATTAGGGCCGGCCGGGCCGCACGGCGGTTTCGGCTTGGTCTCTCCCACCGCCCTCCGGACGCTGTATAGTCCCGCGGCCGGCCGAGGGATGGGACCGACGCCGTGCGGGACGAGAGATGTCGGTTCGGAGCCGCACCCACAGCGAGGGTCCGCATGTCCGCATTAATGGACGCCGCAAACGAGAAGGTGGCCGAGCGCTGCCGCGCCACGTCGCAGGTGGCGCAGAAGGCGATAGACTGGTTCAACGCCAATCCGGACAAGGTGCGCCAGGAACTGCCCACCCTGACACGGGAGTTCCGCAAGCTCGCGCTACAGGCCCGCAAATACGAAGCGGCGGCCCACCGACCCATGTGCGTCGGTGTTTTCGGCCCCAGCCAGGCGGGCAAGTCCTATCTGATCTCGGCCCTGGCGCGGCGCGGCACCAATCCGCTGATGGCGGTCTTCGACAGCCATCCCGACGGCATCGATTTCGTCAAAGAGATCAATCCGGAAGGCGGGCAGGAGGCGACCGGCCTGGTGACCCGGTTCTCGATCCGGCCGGTGCAGGCGCCGGCCGGCGCGCCGGTCGCCCTGCGGCTGCTGTCGCAGACTGACATCGTGAAGATCATCGCCAACACCTACATGTCGGACTGCGACCTCAGCGAAGAAGAGCCGCTGACCCAGTCCAAGCTGCGGGAGATCTTCGAGGAGGTCCAGGGCTCGGCCCAGTCGGGGCCGGTCGATCCGATGACCGAGGACGACGTCTACGACCTGCAGGAGTATTTCGACAAATACTTCAAAGGAAAGAACGACATCGTCCGGGCCCTGTCGACAGGTGGCTATTGGAGCCAGGCGGCTGAACTGGCGCCGCGCCTGCCGGTCGCCGCCCGGGCCAGGCTGTTCTCGCCGTTGTGGGGCGGCATCGACCAGTTCTCCGATCTCTACAAGGAACTCTATGCGGCGCTCAGCCAACTCGGCTTCCCCGCCGACGCCTATTGCGGCATCGACGCGCTGATCCCGCGCGACATCTCCATCATCAATGTCAGCACCCTGCGCGGTCTGGGCGGTGACGACCCGACCGGCCGGCTCGACATGGTTTCCCCCACCGGCCAGCGGGCATCGCTGCCGCGGTCGGCGGTGACGGCGCTGATCGCCGAATTGCGGATCCTGATCAAGGAGAAGCCCTGGGATTTCTTCGACCACACCGATCTGCTGGACTTCCCCGGCGCCCGGTCGCGCGAGAACATCCCCGACGTCCGCAAGTATCTGAGCGGCCAGGACAGCGGCCTGCACGGCCTGTTCCTGCGCGGCAAGGTCGCCTACCTGTACGAGCGCTACTGCGCCGAGCAGGAGCTGACCAGCATGCTGCTGTGCATCGGACCGTCCAACCAGGAGGTCCGCACCCTGCCGGCGATGATCAAGGACTGGATCGACGGCACCCATGGTGCCGAGCCGGCGGAGCGGTCCAAGCTGGAAACCGCCCTGTTCCTGGTGCTGACCAAGTTCGATGCCGAATTCGAGGACAAGGCCGGGCAGAGCGCCGATTCAAAGGAACGCTGGTCCATCCGCCTGAATGCGTCGCTGCTGGACTTCTTCGGCAAGGCGCATGACTGGCCGCGTGAATGGACGCCGGGCCAGCCGTTCAACAACACCTTCTGGATGCGCAATCCGAACTACAAGGCCAAGGCGATCCTGGATTACGACGAGGCCGGCACCGAGATTGCGATCCGGCGCGGCGAGGAGACGCGGATCGCCGGGTTCCGCGAAGACTTCATCGCCAATGAGGACGTCCAGCGGCACTTCGCCAGCCCGGCCAAAGCCTGGGACGAGGCCTTCCGGCTGAACGACGGCGGTATCAGCCATCTGGCCGGCAGCCTGGCGCCTGTCTGCAATCCGGAGATCAAGCGCCGACAGATCGACGGCCGGATCGATCTGCAGCGGGCGCAGATGCAGGAGCGCCTGTCCCGCTACTTCATCTCCGGCGATCTGGACGAGGAGCTGCGCAAGCGCAAGGCCGCCGCCGCCATGGTGGTGCGCAATCTGGCGCAATGCGTCCAGTCGCAGCGGTTCGGCCAGCTCCTGCGGGCGTTCCAGATGCGCGATGCCGACCTGGCCGACCTGTATTACGACGTGGAAACCTTCGGCTCCAACGGCCGAACGGCGGGTGAGGACGGCGGTGCACCGAAGCGTCCGCAGGTCACCATCGGCCGGGCGGTCGATGCCGACGAGCTGTTGGCCGACGTGTTCGGCGAAACCACCTTGCCGCCGATCGACATGGATGCGGTGGATGCGGAACCGGACGCGGCCCCCGCCGCATTGGACCATGCGGAGCTGTTCGCCGAAGAAGTCCTGAAGCATTGGATGACCGAAGCGCGCCTGGTGTCCGAAACCCCGCGCCTGTGCCGCTATTTCCGTATGTCGGAACCGTCGATGTCGACGCTGGCCAGCGAGCTGATCTCCGGGGCGGGACGGCTGGACCTGCGCAACCGGATCGCCGAACAGGTCCGCCAGATCACCGCATTCCGCCAGAAGCTGGACCGGGCGGCCGCCAAGCCGGCCCTGGTCGCGGCCAACATCATCAACGCCTATGTCAACTGGCTGGGACTGGATGTCATCGACCCGGACGAGCGGCCCACCGCCGGCCGCGGGGACCAGCGCCGCGCCGTCTTCGCCCCGCGGGCGCCGGTCAACGGTCAGTTGTCGTTGCCGTCCGAGCCGACCCGATACGATCAGATCCAATATGTGGACTGGATGGCAGCATTCATTCACCTGGTGGAGCAGAACGCCTCCAGTCAGGACGGCGGGGCGGTGGATGTGGAGGAGAATGCCCGACTTGGCGGCCTGCTGCGGGCATTGGATGCATCGGCCTGAACCGCGCCCTTTGCGGGATCCCGGGGGCCAGTGCTAACGTATTGACGTTGGTAAAGAGTTTAATGCGAACCGGCGCACCATCCAAAGGGGCAAGACGCCGGTAGGCGGAGCGCAGGCGAGGGGCTGGGATGCCGGAACGGGGGCGACTATCGATCCGCGAGGACCGGACGAGGCCGGGTGGCCACGCCATTGTCCGCATCGCCGGCGTGCAGAAGCCAAGCAAAGCCATCGTGTTTCTGGTGCGCCGCTTCGACGAGGCCAAGAACAATCTTGGGCCCGAGGGCTGGCAGGGCCCGGAAGCTAAGCTGAAGCCGATCGCCCACCGGTTTGAGAACGGGATCCTCCAGTTGCAGGTCGGCCCGGAGGTGGTCGACCGCATCGAAGTCGGGACACCCGTCGAATTCGAGATCCCCGCCGTCGATTTCCGCGACAGCGTGCACTGGCCGGACATACCGCCGTCGGTGGGCAGCGGCGCCGGACGGCGCAGTGTCGGCACCATGCGCCGCCGGCGGGCCGCCGCGGCACCGGAAGTCGCCGAACCCGCCGCCCCGGAGCCGCAGCCGGAACCACCCCGGCAGCCGGCACCGCCGCCCCGCCCCGAGCCGCCG
>JANQIU010000353.1 GCA_028281985.1 Alphaproteobacteria bacterium
CGCAGGTGACGCGCCGTCCTTCACCGTCAACGGTGTCGGCTGGGCGGCGGGCGGCGTCTCCGCGGCTGCCGCATCGGCAACCGCGCCGTCGGTCGGCACATCGGCCGTTTCCGGCGGGGGGGTCGGTTGTTCGGTCATGGCTTCGTTGCGCCCTTTTGGAAGCGGCGCACCCCTAACGCATGTTCTCGATGGCTTTCAGAAGATCCCTGTCCGGCCGGTTGGCCGGGGCGGCTTCGCTACGGGCGCGCTGCGGCCGGGCGGACGGCTGCTGCGGCGACACCTTCGGGCCGGCGCCGGATCGGGCGGTGCCGGCGGCTCCTTCCAGGCGTTTGGCGAGCGATTCCGCCGCTTCGACCAGCATGTGCATCTCTTCGCGCAGGCCGTCGGCGCGCTGGACTTCCTGCTGCAACCCCGAACCGCTTTCTTCCGCCGTCCGGCGCAGTCCCTTGATACCGGCATCGGCGCGAGCGGCCGCCTCGGCAAAGGCGCGGGTCGCCCGCTCCAGCTCCGCCCGGCTGCTGCGCAGACGCCCCAACCGCCGGTTCAGCACAATGCAGTAGAAGATCGTCGCCAACAGCAGGACGACGATCAGGCTGTCCAGGATCAGGCCATAGTGTTCGGTCATGGTTGCGGCTCTTGCTGCGTGTCTGCGTCCTGGCCGATACGGACCGCAATGTTGCCCTTGCGCCGCCCCATGCGGCCCTCGAACATGGACACGTCGCCGCAGCGCAGGCCGACCAAGCCGTCGGGCCGCGTGTTCAGGGTCAACTGCGAACCGACGCGCCAGTTCAGCACCTCGCGCAGGGACGAGGTCACTTCATCCAGAACGGCGCTCATCGTCACCTCGGTCTGCCAAAGCTGCGAGGCCAGATGGTTCTCCCAGATGCTGTCGCGGCCGAACTTCTCGCCCATGAACATCTGCAGCAGCAGTTCGCGCACCGGCTCCAGCGTGGCGTAGGGGATCAGCATCTCCAGGCCGCCGCCGCGGTCCTCCATATCGATCCGCAGCTTGGCCAGCATCGCGGCGTTGCCGGGCCGGACGATCGTGGCGAACCGCGGATTGGTCTCCAGCCGGTCGAACCGGAACGTCACCGGCGACAACGGATCGAAGGCGGCGGACAGGTCGGACAGCACGACATGCACCATCCGCTCCACCAGGTTGCGCTCGATGGTGGTGTAGGGGCGCCCTTCGATCCGCATGGCCGCCGTGCCGCGCCGGCCGCCCAACAGCACGTCGACGATCGAGTAGATCATCGCGCTGTCGACGACCAGCAGGCCGTAATTGTCCCATTCCTCGGCCTTGAACACCGACAGCATGGCCGGCAGCGGAATGGAATTGAGGTAGTCGCCGAACCGGATCGAAGTGATCTGGTCCAGGCTGACCTCGACATTGTCGGAGGTGAAGTTGCGCAGCGAGGTGGACATCATCCGGACCAGCCGGTCGTAGACCACCTCCAGCATCGGCAGGCGTTCGTAGTTCACCATGGCGCTGTTGATCAGCGCCATGATCCCCGAATTGTCGCCGCCGCCGATGCCGTCGCTGTCGAAGCCGAGCAGGCTGTCGATTTCGTCCTGGTTCAGAACCCGGTTGGACGAACCGCCCTGCGCCGCCGCATCGGCGTCGTCCGCGTCGTCGTCCATCATGGCCGCCCATTCGTCGGCCATCGCATCCTGATCGCCGTCCCCCCCGCCGTCGCCGTCGTCGGCCCCGGCCTCCGCGGCCCAGGCCTCCGCCATGGCGTCCTGATCAGGGGTGTCGGTCGAGTCGGTATCCGACATCGGCATACTCCAAAGGGGAACTGCGTTGGCGGCCGTCGTCGGCCGCCCTCTTCACCAGCGATCCGCGTCTACTGAACCAACATCTCGCGGAACAGGACGTCACGCACATGCACGTCGCCAACCGCGCCGTTAACCCGCCGCAGCAGCTCCTCGCGCAGTCGATAGAGCCCTGCCGATCCGCGCAGATCGTCGATCTGCAGCTCCCGCAGGTAGATCTGAAAGTTGTCGATGATCCGCGGCATCACGTGTTCCACATGCGGAACGTCGTCCTGGCTCGCCAGCTCCAGGCTGACGCTGATCGACAGGAAGCTCTGGCGCCGATCGTCGGTGTTCAGGTTCACCAGGATATCCGGCAGGTCGTAGAAGACGATCGACGCGGGATCGACCGGCCCTTCGTCCACCGGGTGCGGCTCCGCCTCCTCGGCGTGTTCGCCATGCTCCTCCGCCTCGCCGCCCAGCAGCGAGTCCAGCATGCCGGTGGCGAACAGGCCGCCGGCGGCACCGAGCACGACGAGCAGGGGCAGGATCACCAACAGCACCAGCTTCTTGCCGGAGAGCTTCTTGCGCGGAAGCTGTTCGGCAATCTCGCTAACCGTGTCTTCCAGAGCCTCGGCGGTCATGTCTCGGTAGCTTCTTCGCGGATCTGTCGGGGTCCTTAACGCTGCCCGACACTAGGCCGAAGACGGTTAATAAGCCGTTGCGCGGCAAGCCTGGGCCCTGCGGCAGTTTCTGCCGGCCGGAATTGCCGGCATCCGCGCCCCGGTATCCGGTAAACGCGGCAGCGGCTCTTGAGAATCCGCGCCACCCGGCACTGGCACGATCAATGCAGAGGGCATGTCGGCACGCCCCGGCGTGTTTGGGAAACCACTGCAAGACGACCGCACAAGCCCGATGGAAAACGCCACCTACATAGCCCTGTCCCGCCAATCAGGTCTGCGCCGGCAGATGGAGGTGGTGGCGAACAACATCGCCAACATGGACACGCCGGGCTTCAAGGCCCAGCGCCTTATGTTCCAGCAGTACCTCTCCGGCTCGGACACGCCGGGTGGGCAGGGCGAAGTGTCCATGGTCATCGACCAGGCTTCGCTGCGCGACATGGCGCCGGGGGCATTGAACCGGACCGGGAACCAGCTCGATGTCGCCATCATGGGCGAAGGATACCTGGTCGTGGATACCCCCGCCGGTCCCCGGTACACGCGCAACGGACGGCTGGGCGTCGACACCGAAGGCCGCCTGATCGACATCAACGGCTATGCGGTGATGGATCAGCAGAACCGCCCGATCGACCTGCCGCGCTTCGACGAGCAGGTGACGATCAGCGCCAACGGCGACATCGCGACCAGCGAAGGCCAGGTCGGCACGATCCGCCTGGTGCAGTTCGACAACGAGAGCGCAATGGCACCGCTCGGCGGCGGCCTGCTGGTCACCAACGAAGTGCCGAAAGAGGCCGAGGACACCACCCTGGCCCAAGGCATGCTCGAGCAATCCAACGTCGTGCCGATCATGGAAATGACCCGCATGATCCACGTCTCGCGCAGCTACAAGTCGGTTCAGAAACTCATCGACACCGAGCACGAGCGCCAACGGACGGCGATCCGCGAGCTCGGCAAAGCACCGTCCTAAAGGAGTAACCCGCCATGCGATCGCTCAGCATCGGTGCGACCGGGATGTTGGCCCAGCAGCTCAACGTTGAGGTCATCTCCAACAACATCGCGAACATGAACACGACCGGCTTCAAGCGGCAGCGGGCGGAGTTTCAGGATCTGCTGTACCAGACGATCCGCCAGGTCGGCTCCTCGTCGTCGGACGCCGGCACGATCGTCCCCTCGGGCGTGCAGGTCGGCGCCGGTGTCGAAGCATCGGCGGTTTACCGGATCCACGAACAGGGCAACATGTCGGTGACCGACAACCCGCTGGATCTGGCCATCAACGGCCGCGGCTTCTTCCAGGTCACGCTGCCCAACGGCGATACGGCCTATACCCGCGCCGGATCCCTGCAGGTGAACGCGGACGGCCAAGTGGTGACCGCGGACGGCTACGAGGTTGTCGGGCCCGGGCTGATCCCGGCCGAAGCCATGCAGATCTCGGTCAACGAAAGCGGCGAGATCTGGGTGATGCTGGACGGTCAGGTGACGCCGCAGGCGGCCGGGCAGTTTGAACTCGCCAGCTTCGTCAACGAAGCGGGGCTCGAGTCCGTGGGCGACAACCTCTTCCTGGAGACGCCGGCCTCCGGCGCGGCGGTACTGGGCGCCCCGGCCTCCGAAGGCTACGGCACCCTGAAGCAGGGCATGCTGGAAACCTCCAACGTCAATATCGTCTCCGAGATCACGGCGCTGATCACGGCGCAGCGCGCCTACGAGATGAACTCCAAAGTCATCACCACGACCGACGAGATGATGCAGTCGGTCACCACCATGCGCTGATCGGGCACCCTGATCCATGAAACAGCTCCTCGCCACCCTGACCGCCTGCGCGCTGTTCGTCGGTGCGGTCGCCGCCCACGCCGCCGATCTCCGCGACGACGTCGTTGTCACCGGCGATGAGCTGACGCTGGGCGACCTGTTCACCGGCCTGTCGGCCGACCGGGCGATGATGCCGATTGCCGCCGCCCCCGGCCCCGGTCAGTCGGTGACTCTGGGATACGACTGGGTGACGCGGGTCGCGCTGGCTTTCGATGTGCCCTGGGAACCGCGGCGCGGTCAGGACGGCGTTACGATCCGCCGCGCCGATGCCGAGGAGCTGGCGGCGGTGACCGATGCCATCCGCGCCGAGTTGTCGGGCTTCATCGTTGAAGCCGCGGTCGCAACCGACCCCGTGCCGCCCCAGGTTACCGAACCGGCACCGTCGACGCTTCTGGCGCTGGTGACGCCCGAACCGGTCCAGGCAGCGATGCCCGAGGAAGAGCCGATGATCAGCGTGCCGACCGTGAGCCGGCGGATGCGCCGCGACGATGTGGTCGGCGCCCGCGACATCATCTGGATCGAGGTTCCCAACGATAACCTCGCCGCCGCCTATGTCCGCGACGCGGACGAGCTGATCGGCATGAGCCTGAGCCAGGGCGCTATCCCCGGGCGGCCGATACAGATGGGCTCGCTGACGTCGCCGCTGGTGGTCACCCGCAACGACGCGGTCACCATGCTACTGCAACACGGTTCCCTGTCGGTGACCGCCCGCGGCCGCGCCTTGGAAGACGGCGCCGTCGGCGACCGCATCCGCGTGGCCAATGTCGACAGCAGCCGGGTCGTCGACGCCCGTGTGGTCGGTCCCGGCACCGTTCTCGTGGAGATCGGCCTGCAGATGGCCGCGATCCAGTGACCCTTCCCAACACTGCCTTCTCCGCCAAAGGAGCCCGTCAGATGACTGCCAACGCCACCCCCATCGTCAAACGGCTTGGCCTCGCGATAGTCACGGTGTCCCTTCTGGGTGCCTGCAGCGCCGCCGACAGGATCGCCAATATCGGCCAGGCGCCGGAACTGACGCCGATCGAAAACCCGCTGGCCCGGGAAGACTACACGCCGGTGCGGATGCCGATGCCGGCGCCACAGGTCCCGGAGCCGCAGGCGGCTTCCCTTTGGCAGCCGGGTTCGCGGGCCTTCTTCCGCGATCAGCGGGCCGGCGCGGTCGGCGACATCCTGACGGTGATGATCAACATCGACGACCAGGCGACCTTGTCCAACCAGTCATCCCGCAGCCGGTCCAGCGCCGAGGATAGCGACATCCCGGCATTCTTCGGGTTCCAGGCCCAGCTCGACAACTGGCTGCCGGACGAGATCAATCCCGATGCCCTGGTGCAGTTCGGCAGCGACGGATCGCATGCCGGTACCGGCACGATCACCCGGGACGAGGAAATCGAGCTGCAGCTTGCCGTCGTCGTGACCGACGTTCTGCCCAACGGTAATCTGGTGATCTTCGGCCGGCAGGAGGTTCGGGTGAACTTCGAAGCCCGCGACCTGCACATCGCCGGCGTCATTCGGCCCGAGGACATCACCGCCGCCAACACGATCAGCTACGAAAAGATTGCCGAGGCGCGCATCTCCTACGGCGGCCGCGGCCAGATCACCGATGTCCAGCAGCCGCGCTACGGCCAGCAGCTCTACGACATCGTGTTCCCCTTCTGACGACCGGGCCGGATCCGGGCGCCCCAGCTGGGGACCGCCCGGACCGGCAAGGCAAACGTATCCCGGAACAGGCCGGCGCACGCGCCGAACAAGCAAGAACATCCAGGAACTGGCGGGCGATCCTTGCGGACGCCCGCTTTCTTCGTTCACCCGGAACTGCGTTGGCTTAAACGCGCCTAAATGGCCGATGCGGCGGCTTACCGCGTCCGGTTTGCCTCGACGATCGCATCGATGTCCCCGGTGCGGTACATCTCCTCCAGCACCGCATCCAGACGATCGGCAAAATCGTCCTTGTAGGGGAACGCATCGGCGTTGGCGGTGTACCCGACATGGCCCGAATACTCGGCGACGACCGTCGCCTCGACGATGCCGAGGCTCCGCCAGTCCTCGACCCCGAGGATCTCCCATCCGTAGTCGACCGCGGACCGCGCGCTGACATAGCAGTCGATCCGACCGACCAGGAGGCTGCGCAGATTGGCCTCCGTGGAGGCAGCCAGCTGCATGGTGATCTGGCCCCGGGCGACGGCACTGAAAAATGCCGGGCCGGCCGACAGATACCCGTCGGTGTTGCCGATGGTCAGCCCATGGAAATCATCCGGCCAGACGGTCTGCTGGGGCTGGATGCGGTCGCGCCGGCAGAACACCACCACGGTCTCGACCAGGAGCGGCGAGCTGTACCGATCGATCTCAGGAAGCTGTTCGGTCCAGCGGTAGGGTGGATAGAGACCCAGGATGTCGCCCCGTTGGACGGCCACGAGGGCGCGGTTCCAGGGCAGCGTAACCAGCTCGATCTGGTATTCGTCCAGGCGGTCGGACGCGGCGCGCAGGATCTCGGCATACAGTCCGACGGCCTTCCCGTCCGCATCCGCGTAGGTGAACGGCCGGTAGTTGTCCTCGCCGGCAAGCAGGACAACCTGCTGGGCGTCAGCCCGCACGGTAGCACTAAGGCCCGTCACGGCGCCCAGCATAAGGGTTACGACCAGGCGTTGGAGAAGCCTCGGCATGCTCATCGCAAATCGAAAGGTGGGTCGACATCAGGATAGGTCAAACGCCGCAGTCGGCAATTCAAACATCCTCTTATCCAATATTCGGATGAAGCCGACCTAATTCTACAATTAAAAATTGTTGTCGTCGGCAGTACGCAAACCCAGTCAGCCAACCCCGACGTTTTGCCCCATCGGTTGCGAAAGATGTATGGAGTCTTTGACCTTAAGCTCCGGCACGCCATGCTGGCAGGGATCGACCGCCGCCGACTGGCGGCCTCCGCAGGCACGACCGGAGGCACCCGATGAAAGACCAGGCGCCCAAGCTTCCCGACCGCGTCGCCGTAGTAGTGGTCGGCGGGGGCATCATCGGCGTCTCCGCGGCGTATTTCCTGGCCAAGCGCGGCGTCCCCGTCCTGCTTTTGGAGAAGGGGCGCCTGGCCGGCGAACAGTCGTCACGGAACTGGGGGTTCGTTCGCCAGCAGGGCCGGGATCCGGCCGAACTGCCGACGATCATCGAAAGCCTGCGGATCTGGCGCGGCCTTGAGGCGGAAATCGGCGAGTCCGTCGGGTTCAAACAGGCCGGCGTCCTGTACCTGGCCGAGAGCGAGGAGACCGAGCACCGGTTTGCCACCTGGCTGGACCTTGCCCGCCAGTACCAGTTGGACACACGGATGCTGTCGGCAGAGGAGGCGCGGGCGGCGCTGCCGGAAACGACCGGCCGGTGGCGGTCGGCCTTGACGACACCGTCCGACGCCCGGGCCGAACCGTCCATGGCGGTACCGGCCCTGGCCCGTGCGGCCCGACGCCTGGGCGCGGATATCCGCGAAGGATGCGCCGTTCGTGGGCTCGACCTCGCCGGCGGTCAGGTGGCCGGCGTCCTCACCGAGGCGGGGCGGGTCGCCTGCGATACGGTGCTGGTTGCCGCCGGCGCCTGGTCGGGCGTCTTCTGCGCCCGTCATGGGATACCACTGCCGCAACTCAAGGTTCGCGGCTCGGTGTTCCGCACCGGCCCCGCGCCCCTGATCACGGACCGCGCCGTCTGGTCGATGGAGGTGGCATTCCGGCGACGGGCCGACGGCGGTTACACCGTCGCCCATGGCGGCGTGACCGACCACCCGGTGACACCGGCGACGTTTCGCTACATGCGGCGGTTCTGGCCGAGTTTCCGGGCAGAGCGAAAGCGATTGCAGATCCGGCTGGACCGCCGGTTCTGGGACGAGCTGACCATGCCCCGACGCTGGGCGATGGATCGGGAAAGCCCGTTCGAATCGGTCCGGACCCTCGACCCCGCCCCCAATGGCAAAGTGCTGGCGCAGGCCAGGGCGAACCTTGTCCGCCTGTTTCCGCAACTGAAGGACATAACCATCGCCGAGCAATGGGCCGGCATGATCGACGTGACGCCCGATGCCGTACCGGTGATCGGGCCTGTTGCCCAGCGCCCGGGCCTTTACGTCGCCACCGGGTTTTCGGGACACGGCTTCGGCATCGGCCCCGGTGCGGGCAAGCTGGCGGCGGACCTGGCAAGCGGATCACCGACGACGGTCGATCCCAGCCCGTTCCGATTGGAACGCTTCGCCTAGGAACTGCCGACCGCTCCGGGCGATCGAATCACTGTCTGGGGGGAACCGAATGCTGGCCTTACGCCTCGTCGCGCTGGGTCCGCTCCATGCGCTCGTGGCGTTCCTGGGCCTCCAGGCTGAGCGTCGCGATCGGCCGGGCTTCGAGCCGTCCAATGGTAATAGGCTCGCCGGTTTCTTCGCAGTAGCCGTAGGATCCGTCTTCGATCCGTCCCAGCGCCGCATCGATCTTGCTGATCAGCTTGCGCCCCCGATCCCGGGTCCGTAACTCCAGGGAACGATCGGTTTCCAGCGACGCCCGATCCGCAATGTCCGGCTCGTGGCTGCTTCGCTCCTGCAGATGCGACAGGGTCTCGCTGGACGCCTCCAGCAGATCGGTCCGCCACCGCATCAGCTTTATGCGAAAGTATTCGCGCATGACATCGTTCATGAAAGGCTCGCCATCGGACGGCCGATAGTCCGGAGGCAATTTAACCGGCGCCATCGATTTAGTTCCCCTCGCACCGACAAGTCGTGCGCCTGCTTACCTTGGCGGCGCGGAATATATCCACGCGGCTGGGCGCGGACAATCCCATCGATTGGTTGTGGATGTTGCCAGGGAGGCCGCGCGATTCCCGGCCCGTCGTCGGCTCAACGGAGATACTTGGCCAGTTCAACCTGGACGCGCAGATCGATTTCGTCGAGCAGTTCCGCCAGCTTCGGATCGGCGATCTGCTCGCGCCGGTCCTGGACCAGGCGGGAGAGGTTTTCCAGCCGCTCCCGCGACACGGTTCCCAGCAGCAGCGTCCGACGCAGGTCTTCAAGCTGGTCCAGCAGGTCCTGGGCGCGCGCCACGCTGCGACGGCGGCCCTCCTCGCCGTCGTCGGCCGATTGCAGGGCCAAAAGGGCGTCGACCGACTGGACGGGCGCCGGCGCCGAAAGCGGCGCCGCAGGGCCGGCGTCGCCAGCACCGTCGACGTCGAGATTGCCCGCGAAGCCGCCCGCCCCGGACGCGTTCGCCCCGGACTTGCGCTTTACCGACGTGCCCCGGATCGGGTTCCGACCTTCGACTTTCATGCACATTCCTTGCAGGCTTGGCCGGACCCAACCGGACGAATGCGGCGGACCCGACCCGCGCCAATCCTGGGGTCACACGCTTAAATCACGGTTAAGACCGGCTTAAGCCCGGCAACAAATGCCAACCCGGCACCAATTGTCCGGCCGGAATGGCGGAAAACGCCGAAATCTGCAAGCGATCAGGCCGTTCGGCACTTGGCATGGCGTTCGCATCAGTGGGTCCGACGCAAGGGAGATCCGCTGTGATGGCGATCAACGTAACCGATCCTGAAACCTGCCAAACCCGCTGGCCCGCGCGGCTGCATCTGGTCAGCAGCCTGGTCCAGATGGTCTGCCTGGTGGCCGTCGGCGCGGCAATACTTGCCGGTACCGCCAGCGGCGCCTCCCGGATCAAGGACATCGTCGACGTCGAGGGCGTCCGCGACAACATCCTGGTCGGCTATGGCCTGGTCGTCGGCCTGGACGGCACCGGCGACAGCCTGAACGGGTCGCCCTTCACCGAGCAGAGCCTGATCGGCATGCTGGAGCGGCTGGGCATCAACATCCGCGACGAGGAGTTGAAGACCCAGAATGTGGCCGCCGTCATGGTCACCGGTACGCTGCCGCCATTCTCCCGCCAGGGCAGCCGGATCGATGTCACCGTATCGTCGCTGGGCGACTCCGACAGCCTCCTGGGCGGCACCCTGCTGGTGACGCCGTTGCTGGGCGCCGACGGCGAAGTCTACGCGGTGGCCCAGGGAACGCTGACGATCGGTGGCTTCAGCGTCCAGGGCGCGGCCGCCTCCCTGACCCAGGGCGTTCCGACCACCGGCCGGATCGCCAACGGGGCGATGGTCGAGCGGGAGATCCTATTCTCCCTGGATGAGCTGGACACGATCCGCCTGTCGCTGCGCAACCCCGACTTCACGACTGCGCGGCGGATCATGGACGCGATCAACGACTATGCCGGCGGTACCGTGGCCATCGCCACCGATCCCGCCACCGTTCGCCTGACCATCCCGACCGATCGGGACATCGTCGGCTTCATGACCGAGATCGAACAGCTCGAGGTCGAACCGGACCAGGTGGCCCGGGTTCTGATCGACGAACGGACCGGCATCATCGTGATGGGCGAGAACGTGCGCATCAGCACCGTGGCCGTCGCCCAGGGCAACCTGACGGTGCGGATCACCGAAACCCCGCAGGTCTCCCAGCCCGGCCCGTTCGCCGAGGCCGGCGAGACGGTCATCGTCGACCGCACGCAGATCGACGTCGAAGAAGGCGAAGACCGCCAGTTCGGCGTCGTCGACACCGGGATCACCCTGCAGGAACTGGTTGAGAGCCTGAACGCGCTCGGCATCGGGCCGCGCGACATGATCTCGATCCTGCAGACCATCAAGGCGGCCGGCGCGCTGCAGGCCGAAATCGAGGTGATGTGATGTCCGACATGCTCTTCCAGTCCGACATCCTGGCCACCCGCCAGGCGCTGGGCGCGGGGGATCAGAACCCGGCCCAGACCGCCAACACGGTGGCGGCCCGGCAGGCTGCCGAAGAGTTCGAGGCCGTATTCCTGTCGCAGATGCTGTCGCACATGTTCGCCGGTGTTGAGACCGGCGGCGCCTTCGGCGGCGGCCACGCCGAGCAGGTCTTCCAGTCGGTCATGGTCGACGAGTACGGGAAGATGATGGCCCGGTCCGGCGGGGTCGGCATCGCCGATTCCGTCATGAGTGAAATCCTCCGCATGCAGGAGTCCCAGGAATGAGCGACCTGTCCAACCGCGTTAGCACACTGATCGCCACGGTCAGCGAACTCGTCGCCCTGATGGACCAGGAGTCCAACTGGCTGCGGGCGATGCGGGCCCGTGAGATCGGCAAGCTTCAAGAGCGCAAGACCCATCTGGCCGCCGCCTACGAGGCTTCCGCCAAGGCGTTGAAGTCCGACCGGGAAGCGCTGGAGACGGTGGACCCGATCCTGCGACAGGAACTCTCCGACGTGCTCGATCGGCTGGGCCAGGTGGTGCGGGAGAACGAAGCCGCGTTGCGCGCCGTCACCAAGGCCAACGAGAAGCTGATGAACGCCATCGTGCAATCGGTCCGCGCCCAGAAGTCCCAACAGTCGGGATACACGGCCGTCGGCGCCGCCGCCGGTGCGCAGTTGGCGGCACCGGTTTCGGTGCAGATCGATCAGACCTTCTAAGGTTCGCGAACGGGACGCCTCGCCATGTCGCTCGCCCTCACCCTGAACAACGCCCTCAGCGGCCTGAAGGTCAACCAGTCGGCCCTGCAGGTGACGTCCAACAACGTCGCCAACGTCAACACGCCGGGATACACCCGCAAGTCGGTTGAACAGCAGACCCGCGTGTTGGCTGGCCTGGGCGCCGGGGCGATGATCGAGAGCGTCAGCCGCGCGGTCGACCAGTATCTGCAGAAGGATATCCGCACCGAGTCCGCATCGCTGGGCGCCATGAAGGTGAAGGACGACTTCTACCGGCAGATGCAGAACCTGTTTGGCAATCAGGCCGACAACAACGCCGTGTCGGCAACCATCACCGACCTGTCCAAGGCGCTGGAAGGATTGGCCGCCGCGCCGGAGAGCGCCACCAGCCGGTTGGATACGGTCAATGCCGGTGCGTCGGTAGCCCGGGAACTGAACCGCCTGTCGACCCAGATCCAGGAACTGCGCACCCAGGCCGACCGCGAAATCGCGACGGTGGTCAGCGCGGTCAACCAGAACCTGAGCAACATCGCCGACCTGAACGTCAAGATCGCCACCAACATGGGCAAGGGCGTGCCGGTCGCGGACCTGCAGGACCAGCGGGCACTGGCGCTGGACGAACTGTCCGGGTACCTGGACGTCCAGTATTTTGAGCGGTCCACCGGCGAACTGGTGGTCATGACCAAGGACGGCCGGTCACTGGTCGAATCCCAGGCATCGTCGCTGATGTACCAGCCGGCGACCGTGATGACGTCGGAGCGGGAGTATGTGGCGCCGGGCGATCCGTCCTATCCGGGAGACGTTGCCGGCATCATCCTGAACCCCTCCGATCCGCCCGATCCCAATGCCGACGGCGCCCGGGACCTGACGCTGTCGCTGAACAGCGGCGAACTGGCGGCGCTGATCGAGATGCGCGACCGGACCCTGTCCGGGCTCGGCTACCAGTTCGACGAGTTGGCCGCGCGCCTGCGCGACGAGGTCAACGCCGTCCACAACCAGGGTGCCGCCTATCCCGGCGCCCAGATGCTGAACGGGTCGACGCGGATCCCCGACCTGATGCAGGGCGCGGGCGGCGCGCCATTGACCGCCAGCGGATCGACCCGGATCGTGTCGTTCAACGCCGATGGCACCGAAGCCGGGCACGTCACCCTGCATTTCACCACCGGCACGGACACCGCCAACGACATCTTCCTCGGCGCCAACCCCACGGTTCAGGACATCATCAACGCCATCAACGGCGCCGCCGGGCTGTCGGCCACGCTGACCGACAACAAGCTGACCATCCAAGGCGCCAGCATGGACCAGACGGTCGCCATCGACGAGCTGGACAGCGCCATCTCCAATGCCGGCGGCAGCCGCGGGTTCTCGCATTTCTTCGGGCTGAACAACTTCTTCGACACCAGCCCGAACTACGCCGACTACACCTCGGCAACCGTCAATGCCGCGACCCGCACCACCACGGGCGGCACGATGACGTTCAATGTCGATGGCCAGTCGGCGCCGATCACCGTCAGCTACGGTGCCGCCATGACGCTCGACCAGATCGCCGGCCTGATCAACTCCGGGACCTCCGGGACCATCCGCGCCGAGGTGAAGGAGGTGGACGGCGGCGTTCGCCTGCAGATGCGCGGCAACGCGGGCATCGACTTCTTCGTCGACGACAGCGGCTCGCTGATGAGCGGCCTGGACGTCCGCGCCGGCGTTTTCGACGCGGCCGGCCGCCTGTCGGTCAATCAGACGCTGACCGAAAGCCCGGACCTGATCGCCCGTGGCAAGCTGCGGCACGACGGAACGCAGTACTATCTGGGCTCCGCCGATGACGAGGTGGTGCGCGACCTGGCCGCCAAGTTTGCCGAGAACATGCAGTTCAGCGCCGTGGGCGGCATGCCGGCCACGGAGACGACACTGTCCGGCTTCGCGTCGTCGATCATCACCTTCAACGCCAGCGCCGCCGCCGAAGCGTCATCCGAATACGGCTACCAGCAGACGCTACACAACAGCCTGACCGACAAGGCCATGTCGGTCAGCGGCGTCAATCTGGATGAGGAACTGTCCAACATGGTGGTCTACCAGAGCGCCTACCAGGCCGCCGCCCGCCTCGTCCAGGCGACCAGCGACATGTACGACGTTCTGACCTCGTTGGCCCGCTAGGATGCTCGGGAGGACTGAGCCATGACCCGCGTCTCCACCTATGGACAGCATCTGCTGAACCAGTCGCACATCCAGCGCCTGCAGACGCGGGTGAAGGACGTGAACACGCAGATCTCCAGCGGCAAGGTCGCCCAGCAGTACTCGGAGTTCCCGACCAAGGCCGGCCAGCTTCTATCGCTTGAGCGCTCGCAGACCCGAACCGATCAGTACCAGAAGAACATCAACCTGGCGCTGGGCCGGCTGGACATGGTCGAATCCAACTTCAACACGCTGGTCGACCAGGCCACCTATGTGGCCGGTCAGCTGGCCAATGCCGTCAGCGCCGGAAACTGGAATGTGCTTGAGCTGACCCAGATGGCCGAAGGCTATCTGGAGGAGGTGTCGTCCCTGCTCAATGCCGAGCACCAGGACCGGTACCTGTTCGCCGGCAGCAGGGCCGACAGTCCACCGGTCGACCTTAGCACCATGGGCATGGAAGTGGCGTTCAGCGTCGCCGACCCGACCGTGGCCGGCAGCACCTTCTCGATCAACATCCCCGGCGTCGGCACGATCACCGAAGGCCCCTTCACGGCGACCGACGGCAACGACCTGGCGGCCCAGGTCTCGGCCTCGTTCCCCGGCGATCTGACGGCGCAATGGGTCCCGGGCGCGACGGCGCCGGCGGGCGAGCTGGTAATCACCGATGCCCAGGGGCGCGCCATCGAGTCGGCCCAGTTGAACGGCAGCAGCGGCACCGTCACCGCCCGGTATCACAATGGCGACAATCAGCCGATGACCGTCCGCGCCGACGACGAGTTCGAGCTGAAATACGGCTTCACCGCCGACGCCGCCGGTCTGGAGAAGCTGGTCCGCGGACTGACCTATGTCCGGGATGCCGGCACCGCCGGCCTGACCGATGCCGAACAGAAGAACCTGTTGGACGAGGCCTTTACCCTGGTGAAGGAGTCGATCACCGGCATCTCGGAGATGCGAAGCGAACTGGGCGCGAAATACTCGGTGCTGGAAGCGACCAACAAGGGGCACGAGAACTTTCTCAACTACGCCAGCACCGCCGTTTCCGACCTGGAGGACACCGACATCGCCCTGGCGATGACGCAGTTGTCCCAGGAGCAGGTCCAGCTCGAAGCCTCGTTCATGGTCCTGGCCCGGATCAACCAGATCAGCCTGGCCAACTATCTCTAGCGACCCCACGCCGCCGTTAACCGGCACGTAAGATGGAGACCCCTAGGATGTCCGACGTTAACCTTACGATCATGAGCCCCGACCTGCCGAGGTTGATGGCCGCCATGGACGGAGCCGGCCTGCCGATGGACGACGATACGGTCACCGTGAACACGCGCTATGGCGTCTACGCGGTGGAACGGGACAAGATCGTCGACTTGCCGACGGGGCTGATCGGTTTTGCCGATCACCGGGCGTTCGCGCTGATCAATCTGCCCTACGAGGGCACCGACCAGTTCAAGCTGCTGCAGTCGATCGACGAGCCGTCGCTCAGCTTCTATGTGCTGCCGGCCGACATGGCCACCTGCGGGATCGAGCCCGCCGACATCTTCAGCGCGGCGGACCAGCATGGGATGCGGCGGGACGACCTGGTGCTGCTGCTGGTAATCGCGGCCCGCAAGACCCCGTCCGGCGTCGAGCTGACCGCCAACCTGCGGGCGCCGATCCTTCTCGATACCGACCGCCGGGTCGGCGTTCAGCACGTGCTGTCGAGCGAAAAGTACGCGCTGCGCCACCGGCTGACCTGACGCCAGCCTGGCTGGGCGGCGACGCGGGCATCGGCCGTATCGATTGCCCAGCGGCCTGGGCGTACCGTGCCCCGGTGCCGTTGCAGGATTTCCGTGGAGTTGGGCCGTGAGCAAGCCCCACGCAGACTGGCGCGCACTCAATCGCGCGAACTGGAACGAGCGGGTCCCGATCCACGTGGCCGCATCCGGCTACGACATGAGCGCGCTGCGCGCCGGAGCCGGCCGGCTGCACCCTATAGAGGAGGCCGAGCTGGGACCGGTCGATGGGCTGCGGGTCCTGCACCTGCAATGCCATTTCGGCCGCGACACGCTGACCCTTGCCCAGCGCGGCGCCAAGACGGTGGGCCTCGACTTCTCCGCGCCAGCCATCGAGAAGGCACGGGAACTGGCCGCCGAACTGGGTCTGGCAGTGCGTGCCCGCTTCGTCGAATCCGATCTGTACGATGCCCCGCGGGCGATCCCCGAACCCGGCAGCTTCGACCGCGTCTTCGTCACCTGGGGGGCGATCAACTGGCTGCCCGATATCCGGGGCTGGGCGGGTATCGTTGCCCAGTTCCTCAAGCCTGGCGGCGCCTTGTACCTGGCCGAAGGCCACACGGCAGCCCTGGTGTTTGACGATGCCAAGGAAACGCCGGACGGCATGCCCGGCTGGTACGTGCCCTACTTCCACAAGGAACCGTTCGTCGACGACGACCCGCGCGATTATGCCGACGATAGCGCGCGACTGACCAATGTCCGCACCGTGGAATGGATGCACCCGATCTCGGAGGTCGTCAGCAGCCTGATCGCGGCCGGCCTGTCGCTGCGCTGGCTGCACGAGCACGACGCCGTGCCGTGGCAGATGTTCCGGGGCCTGCAGCAGGGGGCCGACGGGATGTACCGCTGGCCCGACAAGCCATGGCTGCCGCTGTCCTACTCGCTCTGGGCGGAAAAACCGGCCGGCTAGGGGCGCGGTTACTCCTCGTCCTCGTCGTCATCCAGGTTCTGCGGCGGTCCGGAGTCGAGGCCCTTGGCTTCCGGGTCGCGATCGACGAGTTCGATGATGGCCATCGGCGCGGCATCGCCGTAACGGAACCCGGCCTTCAGGACCCGGGTGTAGCCGCCGGACCGGTTGGCATACCGCTCGGCCAGATAGTCGAAGAGCTTGCGCACCATGGCGTCGTCGCGCAGGAACGCAAACGCCCGGCGACGATCGGCCAAGCCGCCGCGCTTGCCCTGGGTGATCAGCTTCTCCACCACCGGCCGCAGATCCTTGGCCTTCGGCAGGGTCGTCTTGATCTGCTCGTGCTTGATCAGGGCCGCCGCCATGTTGGCGAACATCGCCCGACGGTGCGCGCTGGTGCGGTTGAACTTGCGGCCGCTCATGCCGTGGCGCATGGCGTGTCCTCCTTCTTGGCGTGGCCTCGCGCACGAAGCCGGTGGCAGTCACCCCCGCCCGACGGTTCGGAGACGGCGATGTCGGGTCCCCACGACCCTGGCCCGGCGCCTGCCGGGCCCGATGGGATTGCCGCTGCTAACGGCCCGCGTCAAAAGGGCTCTTCGAGCTTCTTCGCCAGATCTTCGATGTTCTCCGGCGGCCAGTTGGGGATCTCCATGCCGAGATGCAGCCCCATGCCGCTGAGCACTTCCTTGATCTCGTTCAGCGATTTCCGGCCGAAATTCGGCGTGCGCAGCATCTCCGCTTCGGTCTTCTGCACCAGATCGCCGATATAGACGATATTGTCGTTCTTCAGACAGTTGGCGGACCGGACCGAGAGCTCCAACTCGTCGACCTTGCGCAGCAGATTCTTGTTGAACGGCATGTCCTCCGAGATCTCGTCCCGCCGCTCCAGGCGGGGCTCCTCGAAGTTGATGAACAGCTGCAGCTGGTCCTGGAGGATGCGCGCGGCCAGGGCCACGGCGTCCTCAGGCGTGACGGCGCCGTTGGTTTCGACGGTCAGGGAAAGCTTGTCGTAGTCGGTCACCTGGCCAACGCGGGTGTTGTCCACCTTGTAGGTGACCTTGCGCACCGGGCTGTACAGCGCGTCGACCGGGATCAGGCCGATCTGCGCGTCCTCCGGCCGGTTGAGGTTGGCGGGGACGTAGCCCTTGCCGGTGCCCACGGTGAACTCCATGTTCAGCCGCGCGCCATGGTCCAGCGTGCACAGCACCAGGTCCGGATCGAGGACCTCGATGTCCGGGCCGGTAATGATCTGGCCGGCAGTCACCGGCCCCGGACCCTCGGCATGCAGCCGCATGCGCTTCGGCCCTTCGGCATGCATCCGCAACGCCAAGGCCTTCACGTTCAGCACGATATCGGTGACGTCCTCGCGCACGCCCGGGATCGACGAGAACTCGTGCAGCACGCCCTCGATATGCATCGAGCTGACTGCCGCACCCTGCAGGGACGACAGCAGAACCCGCCGCAATGCGTTGCCCAGGGTCAGCCCGAAGCCGCGTTCCAGCGGCTCGGCGACAACCGTGGCCTTGCGGTTGGGATCGGTACCCGGTTGCACGTCCAGTTGCGACGGCTTGATCAGTTCCTGCCAGTTTCTCGAAAGCACGGGGTGGACCCTTTCTCTCGCCTCATCCCCATCGAAGGGGAGTCCTGATCCGTCAGACGGCCGCTTGCGTCACCCCATACCGGGAGGTGACCTGCGCCGTGCGGACCCGCTAGCCAATCCGGACCAATGCCTATCGATCGTGAGGCTGCGATCGATGTCCCGGCCGGTTGCCACGAATGCGCAAGGTGCCGGGCTAGACCCGGCGCCGCTTGCGGGGTCGGACGCCATTATGCGGGATCGGCGTCACGTCCCGAATGGCGGTCACCTGAAAACCGATCGACTGCAGGGCGCGCAGTGCCGATTCCCGCCCTGACCCCGGCCCCTTCACGAAGATCTCCAGCACGCGCATGCCGTGCTCCTGGGCCTTGCGCCCGGCATCTTCCGCGGCCATCTGGGCGGCGTAGGGGGTCGACTTGCGGCTGCCCTTGAACCCCATGCCGCCGGCCGAAGACCAGGAGATGGCATTTCCCTGGGCGTCGGTGATGGTCACCATGGTGTTGTTGAAGCTGGCGTTCACATGCGCCCCGCCGGAGGTGATGTTCTTGCGCTCGCGGCGGCGCAGGCGCGCGCTGGCGGCGGGTTTGGCCATGTGCTTCCTCTACGGTCTGTGCGATATCGGAACGGGTGCGATCCGATGTCTACTTCTTCTTGCCGGCGATCGGCTTCGCCGGCCCTTTGCGCGTGCGCGCGTTGGTATGCGTCCGCTGACCGCGCACCGGCAGGCCCCGGCGATGCCGCAGGCCCCGATAGCAGCCCAGGTCCATCAGCCGTTTGACGTTCATCGCCACTTCGCGGCGCAGATCGCCTTCGACCGAGTGGTTGGCGTCGATGGTCTCGCGGATCCGGACCACCTGGTCTTCCGTCAACTGGTTGACCCGGGTCGCCTCGGGGATTGCCAGCTGATTGCAGATCCCGCGCGCCTTGGTCCGGCCGATGCCGTGAATATAGGTCAACGCGATTTCCACACGCTTGTTCGTCGGAATGTTGACGCCAGCAATACGGGCCACTTTGGTGCTCCCAAGCCTATCGTTCGCTTCGTACCGCTCCGCCCTCGTGCGCATGCGCGAAGCCGGCTCATGAAGCAACGACCAAGACCCGGGCGCACCCGAGCTTGGCCATCACCAAGTCTCTGTCGTACCGATCCGCCCGGTCGGCGCCACGAGATCCGGAAACCCGGACATGCCATAGCGTCCGCAACCGGTCGAGCGGAGCGCGGGATTATAGAAACGCCCGCCTGCGTGTCAACGCCGCACCAACGGTCAAACCCCGACTTTCTGGCCGGTCCCGGTCACCCGCGCCGTCCCCGAAGCCGCGACTTCTTGATCAGCCCCTCATACTGGTGGGCCAGAAGATGCGACTGGATCTGGCTGACCGTGTCCATGGTCACCGACACGACGATCAGCAAGCTGGTGCCGCCGAAATAGAACGGTATCGCCGACCGGGCGATCAGGAACTCCGGCATCAGACAGACCGCGGTCAGGTAAAGCGCGCCCACGGCGGTCAGCCGGGTCAGCACGTAATCCAGGTACTCCGCGGTGTTCTTGCCCGGTCGGATGCCGGGAATGAAGCCGCCATACTTCTTCAGATTGTCGGCTGTGTCCGCCGGATTGAACACGATCGCCGTGTAGAAGAAGCAGAAGAAGATGATCAGCGCCGCATACAGCAGCATGAACAACGGCTCGCCATGCTGGAACTGGCCCGCCAGCATCGTCGCCCAACCCGGGCCGTCACCGCCGGAGAAGCCGATCAGCGTCGTCGGCAGCAACAGCAGCGAGGAGGCGAAGATCGGCGGGATGACGCCGGCCGTGTTCAGCTTCAGCGGCAGGTGCGAGCTTTCGCCGCCGAACATCCGGTTGCCGACCTGTCGTTTCGGATATTGAACCAGAAGCCGTCTCTGTGCCCGCTCCATGAAGACGATGAAGGCCACCACCACGATCGCCATGATGATGATGCCGATCACCAGCGGTATGGCCAGCGCGCCGGTACGGCTCAACTCGAGCATGCCCACCAGGGCGCGGGGAAGTTCGGCGACGATGCCGGCGAAGATGATCAGCGAGATGCCGTTGCCGACACCGCGTGCCGTGATCTGCTCGCCGAGCCACATCAGGAAGATCGTGCCGCCGACGATGGTGATTGTCGCCGTCAGCCGGAAGAACATGCCCGGGTCCGAAACAGCGCTGACCCCGTCCGACCCCTGCAGGCTCTCCAGCCCCACCGCAAGCCCATAACCCTGGACCGTCGCCAGCAGCACGGTCAGGTAGCGGGTGTACTGGTTGATCTTCTTCCGGCCGCTTTCGCCCTCTTTCTTCAGGGTATCCAGCGTCGGAGACACGGCCGTCATCAGCTGCATGATGATCGAGGCCGAGATGTACGGCATGATGTTCAGGGCGAAGATGGTCATCCGCCCCAGCGCGCCGCCGGAGAACATGTTCAACATGCCCATCAGGCCGCCGGCCTGGGACTGGAAGACGTCTTCCAGCACGTTCGGGTCGATCCCGGGGATCGGAACGTAGGTGCCGATGCGATAGACGATCAGCACGCCCAGCGTGAACAGGATGCGCTTCTTGAGCTCGGTTGCCTTGCCCAGCGCACTGAAGTTCAGGTTGGCGGCTAACTGTTCCGCGGCAGATGCCATTTGGCCCTCGGCGCAAATGCGGGTGCGCAGGCGCCAGGGCCTGCGGCGGTCTTGGCCCTATATGGTGGTATCCATTGCGGCTACCACCGGGTTTCGCACATCAACTTTGCGCGTCGGCCTCGGCCGCCGCAACGGTCTTGCCGCCGGCCAGGATCACTTTCCCGCCAGCCTGTT
Source organism: Alphaproteobacteria bacterium (assembly GCA_028281985.1). Classification (GTDB taxonomy): domain Bacteria; phylum Pseudomonadota; class Alphaproteobacteria; order DSM-16000; family Inquilinaceae; genus JANQIU01. Next base: position 20,961 of record JANQIU010000353.1, read on the forward strand.
CGACCACCGCGATTGCCGCCTTCGACGCCCCGACGACTTCCACCGTCACCGCGCTGGTTATCGCCCCTTTAGCCAACAGGCGGACGCCGTCGTAGACGCGGCTGACCAGGCCGGCCGCGCGCAGCGCGTCGGTATCGATCGTCTTGTCGGTGGCCAGCTTGCCCGCATCGATGGCTTTCTGCAGCCGGCCGAGATTGACCACCGCGAAGACCTTGCGGAACTTGGCGTTGTTGAAGCCGCGCTTGGGCAAGCGGCGGTAAAGCGGCATCTGGCCGCCCTCGAACCCCTTGATCGCGACGCCTTCGCGGCTCTTCTGCCCCTTGACGCCCCGGCCGGCGGTCTTGCCCTTGCCCGAGCCGGGGCCGCGCCCGACCCGCATGCGGCTCTTGCGCGCGCCCGGCAGGTCGCGAAGCTCGTTGAGTTTCATGATCCGACCCTTCTGTCGAACCGGATGGCTGTCAGGCCACCGGCTCCCACTTCACCAGATGCTTAACCTGCTCGATCATCCCGCGGACCGCCGGGGTGTCTTCCAACTCCCGGGTCCGGTGCATGCGGTTCAGGCCCAGACCGATCAGCGTGGCCCGCTGGTTGGCCTTGCGGCCGATCGGGCTGCCGGTCTGGGTCACCCGCAGGCGACCGGTGGTACCGGCCGGCGTTTTCGCTTCAGCCATTCTGCGGCGCTCCTTCCGCTGCCTGGCCTTCGACCTCGCGACGGCCGATGATCTCGCCCACCCGCTTGCCGCGGCGCGACGCCACCAGGCGCGGGCCCTCGATCCGCCGCAGCCCGTCGAAGGCGGCCTTGATCATGTTGTGCGGGTTGGACGTGCCGGTCGACTTCGAGACGACGTCCTGGACGCCCAGCGACTCGAAGATCGCCCGCATCGGGCCGCCCGCGATGATGCCGGTGCCGGCGGGGGCGGCGCGCATGACCACATTGCCGGCGCCGAACCGCCCCTTGATGTCGTGATGCAGGGTCCGGCCCTCGCGAAGCGGGACGCGGATCATGTTGCGCTTGGCCTGCTCGGTCGCCTTGCGGATGGCTTCCGGCACTTCGCGCGCCTTACCCGAGCCGTAGCCGACCCGGCCGCGGCCGTCGCCGGCCACGACCAGCGCCGCAAAACCGAAGCGCCGGCCGCCCTTCACGACTTTTGCCACGCGATTGATGCTGACAAGCTTCTCGATGATATCGCTATCACCGCGCTCGCGGTCTTCCCTGGGGGTCCGTGCCATAATCGATGGTCCTTCCTAGAACTCCAGACCCGCTTCGCGGGCGGCATCGGCCAGTGCCTTGACGCGCCCGTGGAACGGATAGGCACCACGGTCGAAGACCACCCGGCCCACGCCGACGGCGGCGGCGCGTTCGCCGATCAGCTTGCCGACGGCGGCCGCGGCGGCCTTGTCGGCGCCGGTGTTGAGATCGCCGCGCAGCCCCTTGTCCAAGCTGGACGCGGCCGCGAGCGTCACGCCCCGCTCATCGTCGATGACCTGGGCGTAGATGTGTTTGCTGGACCGATGCACCGAAAGGCGCGGCCGGCCCTGGCCAACGCGGCGCAGTTTGGCGCGGGTCCGCGCCTTGCGCCGCTGCATCAGATCCTTCATGGACGGCATCGCTCGGTTCCTACTTCTTCTTGCCTTCCTTACGGAGGATCTGCTCGCCTTCGTACTTGATGCCCTTGCCCTTGAACGGCTCCGGCAACCGGAACGACCGGATCTCCGCGGCCACCTGGCCGACCTTCTGCTTGTCGTGGCCGGACACCTCGATGGCGGTCGGCCGCTCGCACTTCACCTGGATGCCGTCGGGCACCGGGTACCGGACCTCGTGGCTGTATCCGAGCTGCAGCACTAGGTCCTTGCCCTGCACCTGCGCGCGGTAGCCGACGCCGTTGATTTCCAACGACTTCTTGAAGCCGGCGTTGACGCCCTGGACCATGTTGTTGATCACCGTCCGGCTGGTGGCCCACAAGGTCCGCGCCAGCCGTGACTGGGTCCGCGGCTTGACGACCACCTTGCCGTCCTCCATCGCCACCGACACCTCGTCGTGGCAGGTATGCTGGAGCTGGCCCAGCTTGCCCTTCACGGCGACGTCCTGGCCGTTGACGGTGACCTGCACGCCGGAGGGAACCTCCACCGGGTGCTTGCCGATACGCGACATGCCCCGACCCTCCTTAGAACACGCGGCAGAGGACCTCGCCGCCAACATTGGCGGCGCGAGCCTCGGCATCCGACATCACCCCGGGCGCCGCGTCTACTCGAAGATCAAGGACCTGCCGCGGGTCTACAACGGGTTGGGCATCTCCATCCTGTCGACGCCGCGCGGGGTGATGCCGGATGCCGAGGCTCGCGCCGCCAATGTTGGCGGCGAGGTCCTCTGCCGCGTGTTCTAAGGAGGGTCGGG
>JANQIU010000046.1 GCA_028281985.1 Alphaproteobacteria bacterium
AAAGCCTCCGCTGCCGGCGCCTCGGCTGCAGGTTCCACAGCGGCCGCTTCCTCTGCCGCCGGCTCCTCGGCGGCCTGTTCGGCCGCGGGCTCTTCCGGCTCGGCCGGCGGCGCGGCCTCAACGATCTCCGGCTTACGCACGGCGCCGGGGAACGGCGCATCTTCCGGCACCGGCCGCTTGATGGCATCGCGCACCAGCACCCAGCCGCCCTCGGCGCCCGGAACGGCGCCGCGAACCAGCACCAGCCCGCGTCCTTCGTCGACCTGCACGACCGTCAGGTTCTGAACGGTCACCCGCTCGTCACCCATATGGCCGGCCATCTTCTTGCCCTTGAACACCCGGCCCGGATCCTGGCACTGGCCGGTCGATCCGTGGGCACGGTGGCTGATCGACACGCCGTGGGTCGCCCGAGTGCCATGGAAGTTGTGCCGCTTCATCGATCCGGCGAAGCCCTTGCCGATCGACTGGCCGGTAACATCGACCCGCTGGCCCGGCACGAAGTGGTTAGCGGTGATCTCGTCGCCGACCTCCAGCACCGCATCGGTGCTGACCCGGAACTCCACCACCCGCTTCTTGGGCTCGACCCGGGCCTTGGCGAAATGCCCGCGCATCGCCTTCGGCACGTTCTTCGGCTTGGCCTTGCCAGCGCCGAGCTGCAGCGCGCAATAGCCGTTGCTGTCCTGGTCCCGCACGGCCACCACCTGACAACCGTCCAGGTGCAGGACAGTGACGGGCACGTGCTGACCGGCGTCGTCGAAGACGCGGGTCATGCCAAGCTTCCTGGCGATCACACCGGTGCGCATCGCGGCCAATCCTTAAAGCTTGATCTCGACGTCCACGCCGGCCGCCAGGTCGAGCTTCATCAGCGCGTCCACGGTCTGGGGCGTGGGGTCGACGATGTCGAGCAGCCGCTTGTGGGTGCGGACCTCGAACTGTTCGCGAGACTTCTTGTCGATGTGCGGCGAGCGCAACACCGTATACTTCTCCATCCGGGTCGGCAGCGGGATCGGCCCGCGCACCCGCGCCCCGGTCCGCTTGGCCGTGCTGACGATCTCGCTTGTCGACTGGTCGAGCACGCGGTGATCGAAGGCTTTCAGCCGAATGCGGATATTCTGGCTATCCATCGTACGGTCCCCTGGGGCGCAATCTCAAAACGGCACCGTCCGGCCGACAGGGTCGGCCGGACGGCAGCCTGACTCCCTTACTCGATGATCGAAGCGACCACGCCGGCACCGACCGTCCGACCGCCTTCGCGAATGGCGAAGCGCAGGCCTTCGTCCATGGCGATCGGCGCGATCAGCTCGACCTCCATGGTGACGTTGTCGCCGGGCATCACCATTTCCGTGCCTTCCGGCAACGTCACGACACCGGTGACGTCGGTGGTCCGGAAGTAGAACTGCGGCCGATAGTTGGTGAAGAACGGCGTGTGCCGCCCGCCTTCTTCCTTGGTCAGGATGTAGGCTTCGGCCTTGAACTTGGTGTGCGGCGTGATCGAGCCGGGCTTGGCCAGAACCTGGCCGCGCTCCACCTCGTCGCGCTTGGTGCCGCGCAGCAGGGCGCCGATGTTGTCGCCCGCCTCGCCCTGGTCGAGCAGCTTGCGGAACATCTCCACGCCGGTGCAGGTGGTCTTGGTCGTCGCCTTGATGCCGACGATCTCGACTTCGTCACCCACCTTGACGATGCCGCGCTCGACGCGGCCGGTCACCACGGTGCCGCGACCGGAAATCGAGAACACGTCTTCGATCGGCATCAGGAACGCCTTGTCCTTCGGCCGCTCCGGCTGCGGGATGTAGTCGTCGACCGCCGCCATCAGCTCCGCGATCGACTCTTTGCCCAGCTTGTCGTTGCTGTTCTCCAGCACCGCCAGCGCCGAGCCCTTGACGATCGGAATGTCGTCGCCCGGGAACTCGTAGGAGGACAGCAGCTCGCGAACCTCAAGCTCGACCAGTTCCAGCAGCTCTTCGTCGTCGACCTGATCGCACTTGTTCAGATAGACGACGATCGCCGGCACACCGACCTGACGGGCCAGCAGGATGTGCTCGCGGGTCTGCGGCATCGGGCCGTCGGCGGCGGAGACCACCAGGATCGCGCCGTCCATCTGCGCAGCACCGGTGATCATGTTCTTCACGTAGTCGGCGTGCCCCGGGCAATCCACATGGGCGTAGTGCCGGTTGTCCGTCTCGTACTCCACATGGGCGGTCGAGATGGTGATGCCGCGGGCTTTCTCTTCCGGGGCCTTGTCGATCGAGTCATAGGCCTGGAATTCCGCGCCGCCGGACTCGGCCAGAACCATGGTGATGGCGGCCGTGAGCGACGTCTTGCCGTGATCGACATGTCCGATGGTGCCGATATTGCAATGCGGCTTGGTACGCTCGAACTTCGCCTTCGACATTGGTCTTCGTCTCCGTTGCTAGCTAGCCAGCGGTCGCTTCCCTAGATGCTCCCGGTCGGCCTGATCCGATTACGCGAGCTTTGCCCGAACCTCTTCGGCGATGGCCTGCGGAACCGGCTCGTAATGATCGAAATGCATGGTGTACTGCGCCCGGCCCTGTGACATGGACCGAAGCGTGTTGACGTATCCGAACATATTGGCCAGCGGGACCATCGCCTGCACGACGTTGGCATTGCCCCGGCTTTCCATGCCCTGGACCTGGCCGCGCCGGCTGTTCAGATCGCCGATGATGTCGCCCATGTAGTCTTCGGGCGTCACCACTTCGACTTTCATCACCGGCTCCAGGAGCACCGGCTTGCACTTCGGGATCCCCTCGCGGAACGCTGCCCGGGAGGCGATTTCGAAGGCCAGGACCGAGGAGTCGACATCGTGGAAGGCGCCGTCGATCAGCGTCGCCTTGAAATCGATAAGCGGGAAACCGGCGATCACCCCGGTGTCGCGGGAGGAGTCCAGCCCCTTCTCCACACCCGGAATGTATTCCTTGGGAACGACGCCGCCGACGATCTTGTTGTCGAACACGAAGCCTTCGCCGGCCTCCTGCGGTTCGAACACCAGCTTGACCCGGGCGAACTGCCCCGACCCGCCGGTCTGCTTCTTGTGCGTGTAGTCGATTTCGCCGCGCTGGGTGATGGTCTCCCGGTAGGCAACCTGCGGCGCGCCGACATTGGCGTCGACTTTGAACTCGCGCTTCATCCGGTCGACAATGATGTCCAGGTGCAGTTCGCCCATGCCCTTGATCACCGTCTGCCCGCTTTCGTGATCGACGGACACGCGGAACGACGGGTCTTCCTGGGCCAGCCGACCCAGCGCGGTCGACATCTTCTCCTGATCGGCCTTGGACTTGGCTTCGACTGCCACCTCGATGACCGGCTCCGGGAACTCCATGCGCTCCAGAACGATCGGCTTGCCCGGATCACACAGCGTGTCGCCGGTCGTGGTCCCCTTCAGGCCGACGATGGCGATGATGTCGCCAGCGCTGGCCTCCTTGATGTCTTCGCGGCTGTTGGCGTGCATCAGCAGCATGCGGCCGACGCGCTCCCGCTGGCCCTTGACCGAGTTCAGCACATAGGAACCAGACTGCAGCGTGCCGGAATAGACGCGCGCGAAGGTCAGCGAGCCGACGAACGGATCGGTCATGATCTTGAACGCCAGGGCCGAGAACGGCGCGCCGTCTTCCGGCGGGCGGTCATCGGCGTCGTCGCTGTCCACCTTCATGCCGGCGACGTTGCCGATATCCAGCGGCGACGGCATGTAGTCGATGACCGCGTCCAGCAGCGGCTGCACGCCCTTGTTCTTGAAGGCGGAACCGCACAGCACCGGGACGAACTTCAGCTCAATCGTGCCCTTGCGGATGCAGGCCTTGAGCACCTCTTCATTGGGCTCCTGGCCTTCCAGATAGGCTTCCGTCGCCGCGTCGTCGACTTCGACCGCGGTGTCGATCAGCTGCTGACGGTACTCTTCCGCCTGCTCCTTGTATTCATCCGGGATATCGACGCTTTCCCACTCGGCGCCGAGCGTCTCTTCCTTCCAGATGAGCGCGCGCATCGTCACCAGGTCGATCAGTCCGACGAAGTCGGATTCGGCCCCGACCGGGATCTGCGTGACCAGCGGAACGGCGCCCAGCCGGTCCTTGATCATGTCGACGCAGCGGAAGAAGTTGGCGCCGATCCGATCCATTTTATTGACGAAGCACATGCGCGGCACGCGGTACTTATCGGCCTGCCGCCACACCGTCTCCGACTGCGGCTCTACACCGGCGACGCTGTCGAAAACCGCCACTGCACCGTCAAGCACGCGCAGCGACCGCTCGACCTCGATGGTGAAGTCCACGTGGCCCGGCGTGTCGATGATGTTGACGCGATGGTCCTTCCAGAAAGCCGTGGTCGCAGCCGAGGTGATGGTGATCCCCCGCTCCTGCTCCTGCTCCATCCAGTCCATCGTGGCGGCGCCGTCATGCACCTCGCCGATCTTGTGCGATCGGCCGGTGTAGTACAGCACGCGCTCCGTGGTCGTCGTCTTACCGGCATCGATGTGCGCCATGATGCCGATGTTGCGATACGCCTCGATCGAATGATCTCGCGGCATGACCGAATTCTCCGTCCCGTCCGGCGGTCTTACGGTTACCAGCGATAGTGGGCGAAGGCCTTGTTGGCCTCCGCCATGCGATGGGTGTCTTCACGCTTCTTGACGGCGGCGCCCCGCTGCTGGGCGGCATCCATCAGCTCGTTCGACAACCGGTCGACCATGGTGGTCTCCGAGCGCCTGCGCGCCGCGCCGATCAACCACCGGATCGCCAGCGCCTGACCGCGATCCGAGCGGACCTCGACCGGAACCTGATAGGTGGCGCCGCCGATACGGCGCGACCGCACTTCGACCTGCGGCCGAACGTTGTTCAGCGCCTCATGGAAGGCCGAAACCGGGTCGGCCCCCTTCAACCGCGACTGCATGCGGTCCAGGGCGCCATAGACGATGCCTTCGGCGACGGATTTCTTCCCGTCGAGCATCAGGTTGTTCATGAACTTGGTCAGCACCGGGTCGCCGAATTTCGGGTCCGGCAGGATCTCTCGCTTCTCGGCGCGATGACGACGCGACATGGCAGTATCTCCCTATCGAGCCCGGCGCTACTTGGGCCGCTTGGCGCCGTATTTGGACCGGCGCTGCCGCCGATCCTTGACGCCCTGGGTGTCGAGGGTGCCGCGAATGATGTGGTAGCGAACGCCCGGCAGGTCCTTCACGCGGCCGCCGCGGATCATCACCACCGAATGCTCCTGCAGATTGTGCCCTTCGCCGGGGATGTAGCTGGTCACCTCGAAGCCGTTGGTCAGCCGGACGCGCGCGACCTTACGCAGAGCCGAGTTCGGCTTCTTCGGCGTGGTCGTGTAGACGCGCGTGCACACGCCGCGCTTCTGCGGGCAGGCTTGCAGAGCCGGAACCTTGTTGCGCGTCGGCTGGGCCTGACGCGGCTTACGGATCAATTGGTTGATCGTCGGCATGTGTCGCCTTCGTTCCTCATCCAGTCCCCGTCCCCGGGGGTTCTCCACAGTCTTGTCGCCGGCGCACCCATGCACCAAGCGACGCAAACAGGCCCGCCACGGGACATGTCCCGCTACGCGGTCCCTGCCGATCGGTTGCCGTCTGGCGGCGTGGAAACGAATAAAAGGCCCCGGTCGAAGCGACTTCTGACGCTTCGCGGGGCCTCTTCGTTGCCAGCGATATCGACACCCACATTGAGGGCAGATAACGCTTGGGCCGGATCAGCGAGGGCTGCGTCTAGGGCGCACCTACGGCCAGCTCCCGAAGAAGTCGCGGCCTTATACGAGTGCGCCCTACCTCCGTCAAGCGGCCGCGCACCGATTTATCCTTGGCGTTAAACGCCGAAGGCCGCCGCGCGTGCCGCCGTTCGACCCAGGGTCGCTTCGCGCGCAACGCGGTCATGCACGCTTTGCAGCAGGGCGTTTTCGGTTGAAGCCGAAGCCGTCGCCACGGTACCGATCAGCCAGCGCAGACATATGTACCTGCGCATCCTGTATTTGAAGAGGTGATGGTATGGCCTATCGGGTCGCGGTGGTCGGTGCCACAGGCAATGTCGGGCGCGAGATCCTGCAAATCCTGGACGAGCGTCGGTTTCCCGTCAGCGACGTCGCCGCCCTGGCTTCGCAACGGTCGGTCGGCCGCCAGGTGAGCTTCGGCGAGGACGACGTGCTGGATGTCCGCGACCTGTCGACCTTCGATTTCTCGACCACCGACATCGTGCTGTCGTCGCCGGGGGCCAAGGTCTCCGCCGACTACGTGCCGCGGGCGACCCGCCAGGGCGCGGTGGTGATCGACAACACCTCGCAGTTCCGCATGGACCCGGACGTCCCGCTGGTGGTGCCGGAGGTGAATTCGGACGCGATCGCCGGCTACACGCGGCGCAACATCATCGCCAATCCCAACTGCTCGACCATCCAGATGGTGGTGGCGCTGAAGCCCCTGCACGACCTGGCGCGGATCCGGCGGGTGGTGGTGGCGACCTATCAATCGACCGCCGGCGCCGGCAAGGACGCCATGGACGAGTTGTTCAACCAGACCCGCGCCATCTATGTGAACGACCAGGTGGAACGCCGCGTGCTGACCAAGCAGATCGCGTTCAACGTGATCCCGCATATCGACAAGTTCATGGAAGACGGCTCCACCAAGGAAGAATGGAAGATGGTCGTCGAGACCAAGAAGATCCTCGACCCGACCATCAAGGTCGCGGCGACCTGCGTGCGCGTGCCCGTGTTCATCGGCCATGCCGAGGCGGTGACCGTGGAGTTCGAGAACCCGATCAGCGCCGAAGAAGCGCGCACCGCCCTGCGCCGGGCGTCCGGGGTGACGGTGATCGACCACCAGGCCGACGAAGGCTATGTCACGCCCGTCGAAGCCGCCGGCGACGACCCGGTCTTCGTCAGTCGCATCCGCGAGGACGTGTCGGTGGAAAACGGCCTGTCGCTGTGGGTGGTCGCCGACAATCTGCGCAAGGGTGCGGCGCTGAATTCGGTGCAGATCGCCGAACACCTGGCCGGTCACTACATGCAGGAAGCGGCATAGTCGGATGGCGAACATGACGACGGACGTTGCGGTCATCGCCGGTGTCGGCCCGGGACTGGGCATGGCGCTGGCCCGACGCTTCCGCCGCGGGGGCGCGCGCGTGGCCCTGCTGGCCCGGCGCACCGACCGCCTGACCGGCTTCGCCGCAGGCGATCCCGACGGGCTGCGCCCCTATCCGTGCGACGCGACCGATCCGGTTCAGGTGGCGGAAACCTTCGCGCAGGTCGAAGCCGACCTCGGACCGCCGGATTGCGTCATCTTCAACGCCGGCACCTTTGTCCGCGGTCAGGTCGCCGACCTGGACCCGGCCGAGTTCGAACGGTGCTGGCGGGTCGGCTGCTTCGGCGGGTTCCTGGTCGGCCAGGCGGCCGCCCGGTCGATGCTTCCCCGCGGCCGCGGCAGTATCCTGTTCACCGGCGCCACCGCGTCGCTGCGCGGCGGGGCCGGGTTCGCCAATCTGGCATCGCCGAAATTCGCGCTGCGGGCCCTGGCCCAGTCCATGGCCCGCGAACTGCAACCCCAGGGCATCCATATCGCCCATGTCATCGTCGACGGCGGCATCGAGCCGCCCGACAGCGACGGTCCGTCACCGGACCGGCCGCCGGATTCACGCCTGAACCCGGACGACATGGCGGAGACCTATTGGATGCTGCACCAGCAGCCCCGCAGTGCCTGGACGCTGGAACTGGATCTGCGCCCCTGGGTCGAGCGGTTCTGACCGGCCCGACCCGGCCGACAGCGCCGGAACTGCCAGTCGATCCGGCTGCGGCTTCGGAAGAAACCGCCGGTGGGGCCGTCATCCGGCAGGGTGGCCAGCCAGAGGGCGGTGTCCGAGCCGATTCACAAGAATTCGTAGGGACACAGTACTTATCCCAAAGGCGGGCGCCCAATCGGGTACTTGCCCTTGAGTATCCCCCAGGCCTCCCAGCGAGCGTTTGGTCGCTTGTCGCAGTATCTGGATCGCTCGACGAGTTCAGCGGTTCGGGGGCTCGGGGCTGGTAAGCAGCCCAAGGCTACCGCCATGTGCAGAAACGAATGCGCTGCTAGTTGAACCAGACAGCGAACAGAACTCCATCTCCATTCAGCATCCGGTTGAACTGCCGCCAGCTTGCGTTGTCTGCCACCGGCCCCGATTCAAGATATGGCACCGCCGCACTGCCTTGGATCCAAAGCACGAGGTCGACTGACTGAGGATCCTCGAAAACACGGCGCAAATTCACACCGACGGGCTGGCCGTCCGTGCCTGGGAAGCGCCAATGACCCAGCAGAAGCTCGCCCTGCAATATGCGCGCGGCGTCATCCAGCACGGCACGCCAGGCAGAGACGACCTCGGCCGGTATCTCGAGTCCGCCGATGGCTGCTACCTGGCGCGTATTTGGGATCCATTCCGCCACATTGTCTTGTTCCTGGGCAACGCGATCCCAAAAGATGCGGGCATGGGTGATGGTTTCCTCGAAATGTGCAAGTGCGGCTCGGCTATGGTCCGGATCGCCGGAGCCACGGGCCATCAACACGACGCTGGCGATCAGGTCGCTGTGCGTTGCCGACAGCCAGCCGGAGTTGTCGGTGGTGCCAAAGACAGGGTCAGCGTCCATTGCCGGTTGCGTTTGCCGATAGACCTCCGTGGGATTGAACATCAGCACGAACTCGGCAACGCCTGCCAGCAGGTGCGCATAAGCACGAAGCCAGGAAATGTCCGACGCGTCGAACCGGATGATGGGTTCGGCGCCTGGGGGCAAGCGGGGCATTTGAGTGATCGACTGCATGAGATCGAGCACCCCTTCGCCGGTTTCGTGTCGGCTTCCGTTGCCATCGATATCGAACCAGACGTCATCGAGGTTGAGGACGAGGCCAAAGTCGTCGGTGAAACGACCCGTATCCTCCAGGCGTGCCAGAACCGCCTCAACCCCAGCCATGTCCGAGCTCACCTGAACCATGATCCGCTCGAGCAGTTCGGGATCGTACGCCGCAGGGGTGGGGTTATCCTGGATCGGCAAGCGCAGGATCGGCACCGCGCCGGCAAACGTGTTGGCGTGGAGGTAGCGCTCCTGAAGCGCCGTCTCGACCGCGACGAGGAAACGCAGCCCGCCCAACGCCAACAGTTCATCTGGGGCCGGGTCATTGAGTTGCGAGAGACGGTCAGCGACGGCGGCCAGACCATCTCGTGCAACCTCCGTCGAAATGGAGGAGACCTGCGGGGGAGTGGCTGCGGCAATGCCGGGGGGCAGCGCGACGATCGTGCAGACCAGGATGACGAGCCCGAGGTGTCGCATGTGGAGCCTGCCTTGCAAGTGTCCGACGTTGGCCGCCGACCGAATAAGCACCATCGCCCTGAACTACGGCCCGATTGGGTCCAGCGCAATACCGAAGACATGGTGGCGACCTGTATCGGACGGGGGTACCGAATACGGCATGTACATCTTACTCAAGCGCAACAGGCATCAACTGGCCGCTTCACATGGGACATTCGGAGGGACGATCATTCTGCGCGACAAAAACCACAATTCTGCAGTTAACAGGACGTCAAGCTAGTTCCTGCAGATAAGTTCATTTGATATCAGCCTTCGTGGAAAAGGCTAAGCGTGACGACGCCCGGCACTATCTAGCGCCAACCGAAGGTCTTGGCGCCGAAGCCGAGGCGAAACACGATCAGGCCGGTGTCGCACGGGATTGGCGTACAGCATAACCACATTCGCTCCCGTCTTCCGGGTCGTTGGGCGGCTACCAGTCGATCCGGCGGTGGCTTCGGAAGAAACCGCCGGTGGGGCCGTCGTCCGGCAGGGTGGCCAGCCAGATGGCGGTGTCCGCACCCTCTTCCGGGCTGCGCGTTGCCGTGGCACCGCCCATCCGGGTCCGCACCCAGCCGGGGCACATGGCATTGACCTTGACCGTTGCCGGAAGGGTCCGGGCCAGGCTGACCGTCAGCGCGTTCAGCGCTGCCTTGGTGACGCTGTAGGCGGCGGGGCCGCCCAGACCCTCGGCGAAGCTGCCCCAGCCCGACGACAGGTTAACGATGCGGCCCCACCCGCGCGCCGCCATGCCGGGCGTAAAGCTGCGCACCATCTGCCAGGCACCCCGGACGTTCGTGGACCAGGCGGCCTCGATATCGGTCTCCGGCACGCTCAGGGCATCGCCGTCCGGCAGAATCGCGGCGTTGTTGACCAGGATGTCGACCAAGATGCCCGCCCGCTCCAGCCGCGCGGCGCAGTCGGCCGCGGACCCGGGATCGGTCAGGTCGAGCGCCTCGACACGGATGGCGTGGTCAGCGTTCATCTCCCGCGCTGCTGCCTGGCCCGCCTCCGGATCGCGGGCGGCCAGCACCACGGAAACACCGGTGTCCACGAGGCCCTTGCAGATCGCCTGGCCGATGCCGCGGTTGCCGCCCGTTACCAGGGCCGTGTGCTGGGTCATGGTTCGCCTCGCCGATCATCATGCAGGACGGGTAACTTTAGGGTTCCCTGCCCGCCTAGGCGACCATTGCGCTGGCGGGGCGTTCGCGTGCCGAAGACCGGGTAATGCCCCCTTGACCTTCCCGTGACTGGAAGCACCAGCTTATTGGGCAACGCACGAGATCGGGGATCCTCACCATGGACGGCGTCGCACAGACCATGGGCAGCGCAGGCTCGACACAACCGGACCGGTCGATATCGCTATCCATCGGCGGCATGACCTGCGCCGGATGCGCCGGGCGCGTGGAACGCGCCTTGCGCGGCGTCAGCGGTGTGGCCGGGGCCGACGTCAACCTGGTCCTGGCCCGGGCGACCGTCCAGCTGTCCGATCCCGGCCTTTCTCCCAATCGGTTGATCGACGCCGTCACCGGGGCCGGTTTCCAGGCCGCACGCGCCGATCAGCCGAAACCGCGAGTTGGCGACCCGGCGCCGCCGGATGACACCCGGCGCGACATCTGGCTGCTGGTGTTGGCTGTCCTGCTGACCGCCCCCCTGGTGGTGCAGATGGGAGTGATGACCGTCGGCTGGGGCTGGCATCTGCCCGTCTGGGCGGAGCTGGCGCTGGCGACGCCGGTTCAGTTCGTTGTCGGTGCCCGGTTCTACCGCGGCGCCTGGAAGGCCCTGAAGGCCCGAACCGGAACCATGGACGCCCTGGTCGCGCTGGGAACCACCGCCGCCTATGGCTACAGCCTGGTGCTGGTGGTCCTGCACGGCGCTGCGGCCAGCGGCCATCTGTATTTCGAAGCCTCGGCGGTAATCATCACCCTGGTGGTGCTCGGCAAGCTTCTGGAGGCGCGGGCCAAACGGGGCACCACCGCCGCCATCCGCAGCCTGATGGCCCTGCGGCCCGAGACCGCCCGCGTCGCCGTCGCCGGCGGGTACGAGGACCGCCCGATCGATACCGTCGTCTCCGGCGATCTGGTGAGGGTGCGGCCAGGCGAACGGGTGCCGGTCGACGGCACCATCGCCGACGGCAACAGCGAGTTGGACGAGTCGCTGATCACCGGCGAGAGCCTGCCGGTGGCCCGCCAGCCCGGCGATGCGGTGGTGGCCGGGGCGATCAATGGCAATGGCCTGCTTACGGTGCGGGCAACCGCGGTCGGCGCGGAATCTACGCTGTCGCGGATCATCCGACTGGTGGAGACCGCACAGGCCGGCAAGGCGCCGATCCAGCGGCTGGTCGACCGGGTCAGCGCCGTCTTCGTGCCGGCGGTCCTGGTCCTGGCCGTCGTAACCTTTGCCGGCTGGCTACTGGCCGGCGGCGGTGTTGAGACCGCGCTGGTGGCCGCCGTCTCGGTGCTGGTCATCGCCTGCCCATGCGCCCTGGGGCTGGCTACGCCCACGGCGATCGTCGCCGGCACCGGCACCGGGGCCCGGGCCGGGATCCTGATCAAGGATGTCGAGGCGCTGGAGCGGGCCCATCGGGTCGACACGGTCGTGT
>JANQIU010000224.1 GCA_028281985.1 Alphaproteobacteria bacterium
ACGTGCTGGTCGGCGGCCGCGGCGACGATCATGTCTTCGGCGGCTCCGGCGACGATCTTCTGGTGTGGAACAACGGTGACGGGTCGGACCTGCTGAACGGCGGCCGCGGCTACGACCGGGTCCAGGTCAATTTCGACACCGATCTGGTCAACGACGATCTGCGCAATGACGACGTCGCGGAAATTGCCGCCAGCCGGAAGGGCGTCACCTTCGCCCGGACGGAAGTAAACGGACAGACCGAGCGCGGCCTGTTCGACCTGGACATCCGCCGGACCGAGGAGCTGGAGGTCAACGGCGGCGCCGGCAATGACACCACGAAGCTGATCGACGATGTGGCCCAGCGCATCGACTTGTTGCTGGACGGCGGCGCGGACGATGCGGACACGCGGACGGCCGACGGTGCCGAGGACATTGCCCAGGGCGATACGATCGACCTCTCGGCGCTGAACGCTGGGGCCCGCGTCGACCTGGACGAAAACAACCAGGGCGTTCTGCAGGGGGCGAACGATCAGAGCGACGCGACCGGCCCCGGTTTGAGCGAATTCGGCAACATCCAGGTGCGGGACGCCGACGGGGTCTTCCAGGCTGCGGTCGACCAGCTCGATGACTTCGAGAACGTGATCGGCACCGCGTTCGACGACCTCATTTTCGGCAACAGCCAGAATAATGTTCTGATCGGCGGGGCTGGCGATGACAGCCTGCATCCCTTCGGCGGGGCCGATTTCGTCGACGGCGGCGATGGGATCGACACGCTGCTGTTGAACGGCTTCGCGCTCGGCAGCCTGGTGGATGTGGGTCTCGGCTCGGCCGTCTTCCTGGACGGATCAGGCGGGGTCAACACCTTCGTCAACATTGAGAATGTCAACGGCAGTTCGGTGGCCGGCGATGTGATCCTGGGCGACGGCGGGGCCAATGTCCTGAACGGCCTGGGCGGCAACGATGCGCTGTCGGGCGGTGCCGGTGACGACACCCTGATCGGCGGCGACAACCTCGATCGCGCCCGCGCAGATGCCGAAGGCGACAATGCCGACGCCCTGCGCGGTGGCCAGGGCGCCGATCGGCTGACCGGTGGGCAGGGAGCCGACGGCTTCATCTATGCCGACGGCGAAGGTGGCGACACCATCACCGACTTCGCCATCGAGGAAGACCGGTTCCTGCTGGACGCGGAGAGCTTCGGCCTTGGTGCCGGCGCGGACGTCGCGTTCCAGAACGTCGCCCGCGACGGGGACGGCACCGATGCCGGACTGGTGGACGTACAGGCCGGCAACACCGTCTATGTCCTGCAGGGCGGCTTCGAGAATGCCGGTCAGGCGGCCGATGCCCTGGCTGGGGCGCTCGCCGACAACGGGGTCGACGAAGGCGCAGGCTTCTTCGTCTACTTCAACGTGAACCAGGGGCGCAGCCGGCTCTTCCAGGTCGAAGACCTGGACGACGAGACGGCCGGTATCCAGCTCCTGGCCAACCTGACGGATGGCGGTCCGGACAACGCGGACGCGATCGACCGCCTGCCCGACTTCACGGCCGACAATTTCGTGTTCGAGCCGGCCGATACGTTCTTCGTTTAGGGCCTGAAGGCACCGTCCGTCGGAGGACGGACGGTGCCACCCCTTCCCAACGATGCAAAAAAAGTTCTGCGGCGGGAAATAATCCCGCGGCCGTCCCGTTCTCTTGCTGACTATCGCGAATGACTTCGACCGCCGGCGCCATGCTGGCGATGCGGAGCAAGGGAGCAAGACAATGGTGACCGAGCATCAGGGCCCCCGCTTCATCGACGTCCAGCCGACTTTCGTGACCCGCCGGGTCGATATGGCGGACGTCTGCGGCATCGACGCGGAAGCCACGGATCTCCAGCCCCATGATGTCGTCATCGCCAAGGTCGATCGGATCGGCCGGCACACCCAGATCGAAATGGCCGGCGGGACGCGGGTTCGCCTGAACGTCAACGACCGCCTGCTTCTGGCCTGCGGTGCCCGCGACGGCGTGCGCGGTTTCCGCGCCAACGCGGCGTCGACCGTCGGCCCGGCCATCCTGGCGGCCGCCGGCGGTGTGGCCGGTCAGATGGATGCCGAAGAGCGGGCCCGCACCAAGGCGCCCACCGAGATCACCGTTCAGGGCGCCGCGCTGCGGGCCGACGGGTCCCGGATCACGCTTGCACAGTATGCCGTGCCCCAGGCCAACCTGTCAGACACCGTACCGGTGATCGCGGTCATCGACATGATCCCCGGCACCAAGTCGGCCCTGCGCAACCGGGCGCGCACGCTGATCCGCGACTTCGCCACCCGGAACCTGCGCGTCGCCTATGTCAAGGCGACCGGGTCGGGAACCGATGGCTGGCTGTCCGATCTCCGTGACCGGCTTGCCTTCGATGCCCTGAACTTCGCCGACGCCGGCATGGCGTCGACCTACAACGAACCCGTCGACCGCATCGAAGCGTCGGCCTTCCGGCTGATCGGCGATGCGGCGCAGCGGGGGGCGGATGTCATCCTGCTCGACCTGGCCAACGGGCTGAGCCGGCCGGACAACATGGCCCTGTTGCAGGCGCCGCGTCTGCGGGCAGCGGTCCGCAGCGTCATCCTGCATGCCGACGATCCGGACTCCGCGCAGATCGGCATCGACTGGCTGCGCGCGCATGGACACCGCGTCGGTGCCGTCAGCACCGCCAACCCACGGGCGTTTCGCCCGCAATCGGTGCGGCCGCGGATCGGGCTACCGGTCCTGGCC
Source organism: Alphaproteobacteria bacterium (assembly GCA_028281985.1). Lineage (GTDB taxonomy): Bacteria > Pseudomonadota > Alphaproteobacteria > DSM-16000 > Inquilinaceae > JANQIU01. The sequence continues at coordinate 2,722 of JANQIU010000224.1, forward strand.
GAGCAGGCAACTCAGGAAGCCGGGGTTCTGCAGCAGCTGACTGCACCGGCCTGACCATCCCGGTGGCGGACCCGAACGGCAATCCGGCCACCCTTTTCCGACCCAGAAGACCACGACCCAAGAACCAGCCTCCGGGCTTAAGCGAAAGGAACAGAGAAATGTTCGTCATCCTCAACACCCATCGCCTCGACGCCATCAAGCCTTCCTTCGCGACCCGCCGTATCCCGGCCGGTGACATTGCAGCCATCGACATGGCGGCCACCGATCTTATGCCGGGCGACGTGGTCCTGGCCCGGGTCGACGAGATCGGACAGCACAAGCGCATCGAGCGTCCGGACGGCCGGCGGGCCATCCTCATCGAAGGCGATGAAATCCTGATCGTCTGCGGTGCCCGGTACGCACCGGACCAGTTCGAGGCGGCATGCCCGACCAGCCTGGGCCCGGCCGATCTGGTTGCCGCCGGTGGCATCGCCGGGATCGAACTGGTCCGGCACGAGCGGATGGACCCGGCGACCAAGATCACGCTGCTGGGGACGGTGCTGAACGCCCACGGCAAGCGCCTGAACCTGGCCGACTATGCGGTGGCCGCCGCCCAGCCCGCGGGCAATGTGCCGGTGATCGCCGTGGTCGGAACCTCGATGAATGCCGGCAAGACCCACACGGTCGCCTCGATCGTCCAGGGTCTGGCGCAGATGGGCACCCGCGTGGCGGCCCTGAAGGTCACCGGCACCGGCGCGGGCGGCGACCTGTGGCTGCAGAAGGATGTCGGCGCCAGCGTGGTGATGGATTTCACCGATGCCGGCTTCGGCACCACCTACCGGGTGCCCGTCGATGAAATCGAAACCGGCGCAGACCGGCTGATGGCGGCCGCCGAGGCGCAGGGCGCCGAAGTGATCGTCGTCGAGGTCGCCGATGGCCTGCGCCAGCAGGAGACCGCGGCCCTCATGCAGTCGCCGCGGTTCAGCGCCCGGTTGCACGGTGTTGTTTTCGCCGCCGGTGACGCCATGGGCGCCGAGGCGGGCGTCGCCTGGCTGCAGAAGGCCGGTCACGACGTGCGCGCCATCAGCGGCCTGCTGACCCGGTCGCCGCTGGCGATCCGCGAAGCCGAAGCGGCCGGCAGCACGCCGGTGCTGACGCCGGAGCAGCTCCGCGACCCGCAGAACCTGGAATGGCTGACCGGCGCCGCCGTCCCCAGCCTGTCGATTGCCGCCTGAAACACAGAAGAACCACCCGTTGCGCCCGGCAGTGATGGCGGGCGCAACGCCGATCAAGACACGGAGACGACCGATGTGGAAACCGCTTAGTGCTGCACTGCTGGCCACGACGCTTGGAGCTTGTGCCAGTGTTGGAGATGCCCTGAACGACGCCGGCTTGTTCCTTGAATCCAGTGTTTCCGGCCCCGCGCCGGTGGAGCGAAGCCTTGCCGGCGGTCTTGACCCGGCCCCGCGCCCCAGCGCCGCGTCCTGGTCCAACCTGGCGATCGAAAACCTGGAGACGGGTTCCATCGAGACCTTATCCGTCGCCTCGGCGAGCACGCAGTCGCTCAGCTTCCTGGACCCCACCGGATGTGCCTACACACGGGCCAACGACTGGTTCTCGCCCTCGGAGACCTGGACCAATTGCGGCACCTCGACCAACTGGCGCGACGCGCAAGCCAGCGTAACCACCGCCGGCAGCCTTTGGCCGCTTCAGGTCGGCCGGACCGCGGAATACACTCGGCGGGCGATCTCGACGCGGACGGGCGAGGAGTCGATCCGCACCACCCGCTGCGAAGTCGTCGATGCGGTTCGCGTGCTGCGCCATTCCGGCGAGCTGACCCCGACCTTCAAGGTGGAGTGCGACGACGGCCGCCGCACCCGGACCACCTGGTGGTCCCCGGACGAAGGCCCGGTGTTCTACATGCAGCGCCACGAGCGGCGCGGACTGGAGAGCGCCTGGGAACAATTGAGCTGATCGGCCGGTAGGCGTCCCGATGATGCAAGTCTTCCGATGACAATCTTCAAACCGATGGAGGGCCGTTAACCAACATTACTGCGTCAAATGGCGGCCGGCATCTTAAGGATGCCGGCCGTCGGCCGTTCATATCTGCGGGATGGGCCGCCAGATTTATTCAATGACGCCTGCGCAGCCCGGCGCGTTAACCATCTATTAAGCTTGACGTCGGTCGTATTTGGCTAATATTTCGTTAACATATCCTATTAGGCCGTAGGGGTATTGGCCATGACGACGGCATTCGTAACGGTGGCATCGCTGCTGATTTCCATGGCGGCGATCGGGAACCTGGCAGCCGTCGGCGTTCGCCTGGGCATGCTGATCGGGCCGTCGCTGCCGGCGGATGCCCATGTGGCGCCGACCCTTCCGGACATTGCCGAGAAGCTCGGCATCCTGGTGGTCCTGATGGCCCTGACGTTCGGCCAGATCGATATGGCGATCGTCGGCCTCGCCGGGGCCATCCTGGGCGAGATGCTGATCGGCGGCCGCCCGCGCCCCTGGCCGCGCATCCTTGAACTCACTCTGGTGACCACCGGTTTTCTTGCGCTGAGTTGTCTTCTCGCCATCCGGATCGTCGCCGCATTGTGATAATGGCGGAGCCCGTCGCTCGCCCTGGCGGTTTCGCTATTGTCCACACATGCCGGTCTGGCATTCCGATCCCCGACCGATTATAGGCTACCGGCTGTCGTGCCGCTCGGGATGCGGACGACCGTGAGAACTGTGTTTCGGGGAACGTGATGGGCGGGAGTTGGAATCCGGCGGGGTGGCGTCATCGTCCGGCGGAGCAGATGCCGGTGTATGAGGACCAGGCGGCGCTGGACGCCGTTGAACGACGCCTTGCCAAGTATCCGCCGCTGGTGTTCGCCGGCGAAGCGCGCAGCCTGCAGGCGTCGCTGGCGCGGGTCGCCGCCGGCGACGGCTTCGTCCTGCAGGGCGGTGACTGTGCCGAAAGCTTCGCGGAGTTCCATCCCGACAAGATCCGCGACACCTTCCGGATCATGCTGCAGATGGCCGTCGTCCTGACCTATGGCGGGGCGATGCCGGTGGTGAAGCTTGGCCGGGTCGCCGGTCAGTTCGCCAAGCCGCGGTCGTCGGCGGTCGAGGTCGTCGATGGGCTGGAACTGCCCTCGTATCGCGGAGACATCATCAACGGCTTCGAGTTCGAGCCGGCGGCGCGCCGACCCGATCCGTCCCGGATGCTGGATGCCTATCACCAGGCGGCGGCCACGCTGAACCTGCTGCGCGCTTTCTCCCAGGGCGGTTACGCCGACCTGCATGAGGTGCACCGGTGGAACCTGGGTTTCGTCGGCCGGGTTCCGGCGGCCGAACGCTACCAGGACCTCGCCCAGCGGATCGACGAGACGCTACAGTTCATGGCGGCGTGCGGCATCACCGCGGCAACTTCGCCGCAGATCCGCGAAACCGAGTTCCACACCAGCCACGAGGCGCTGTTGCTGCCGTACGAGCAGGCAATGACCCGCATCGATAGCACCTCCGGCGAGTGGTACGACGTTTCCGCCCATTTCCTGTGGATCGGTGACCGGACCCGACAGATCGACGGTGCCCATGTGGAATTCCTGCGCGGCGTGCGCAACCCGATCGGCCTGAAATGCGGGCCGGGCCTGTCGCCGGACGACCTGATCCGGTTGATCGACGTGCTGAACCCCGACGACCGGCCGGGACGGCTGACCCTGATCACCCGCATGGGGGCCGACAAAGTGGGCAGCCACCTGCCGCCCCTGGTGCGCCGCGTCCAGGCCGAGGGGCGGACGGTGGTCTGGTCGTGCGATCCGATGCACGGCAACACCGTCAAGAGCGCGACGGGGTACAAGACCCGACCCTTCGACCGCATCCTGCTGGAGGTGGAGCGCGTCTTCGACGTGCACCGGGCCGAAGGCACCCACCCCGGCGGTATCCATGTCGAACTGACCGGCGAAGACGTGACGGAATGCACGGGCGGCGCCCAGGCGATCACCGATCACGCCTTGTCGGAGCGGTACCACACCGCATGTGATCCGCGGTTGAATGCCAGCCAGGCGCTGGAGATGGCGTTCCTGGTGGCGGCGAAGCTGAAGGAAGACCGGGCCGACCGGGACCGCGCGCGCCGACTGGCCGCCGCCGAGTAGCCTAGATGCCGGAACAGGGCGGCCGGCCGGACCGATGGTCGGGATCGGCCGGGGCCGCCTGGGGGTAGCAGGAATGCCGGACAGCCGCAGCAGATCGCCGGTGACGCCGCCGCCGGAGGCGTTGGGCGATTGGACGGACGTGTACTTCAAGCGAACGCGCGACACCGTCGCCCGCTTCGGCGACGTCCGGGTCACCTATGCGGTGTTCATGCGCCGCCCGGTGATTTCGGCCCCAAGACTGGCGCTGCACTGGCTGGAAGCGCTGATGGCCGACCGCGGCGTCGACTACGACGTCGACCTGAGATACCCGGAAGGCAAATGGGTCGGGGCCGGTGAGCCGATCCTCTACCTGACCGGGCCGCTCTATCATCTGTGCGAGGCAGAGACGATCTTCCTGCAGAAGTTGGGTCCCACCTGCGTAGCCGCCTACAACGCTTACTCCATGTGCACCGACCTGCCGTCGGTACGCTTCCTGGCGATGGACGCGCGGCATTGCGCCGGGACCGAGATGGCCGAGATGATGGCCTATGCGGCGTCCGTCGGGTCCGCCCGTGCCCAGCGCAAACACGATGCCGTCGGCTTTGTCGGCAATGCGACCGACGCCACCGCGCATTTCTTCGGCCAGCGGCAGGGCCTGGGGACCATGCCCCACGCCCTGATCGGCTATGCCGGGTCGACGGTGCGGGCGGCCGAAATGTACCGGGAGACGCATCCCGATCACCCGTTGACGGTCCTGGTGGACTATTTCGGCCAGGAGGTGACCGACGCGCTGGCCGTCTGCAACCGGTTCCCCGAGCTGGCGGCCAGCGGCGACCTGGCGGTGCGCATCGACACGCCGGGCGGCCGCTATGTCGAAGGCCTGGATCCGCCGACCTCCTACGCGGTCCTGGAGCGCCATGTGCCCGAGGCGATCCGGGGATACCGCGAGGAGACCGAGCTTCGCTACCTGATCGGGACCGGCGTTTCGGCCGCGGCGATCCACCATATGCGCGACCGGCTGGACGCGGCCGGCTTCCCGAAGGTGAAGGTCGTCGCGTCGTCCGGCTTCAACCCGGTGAAATGCCGTGTCATGGCGCTGGCCAAGGCGCCGGCCGATGTCATCGGCACCGGCAGTTTTCTGCCGGATCGCTGGAGCGAGACCTATGCCACGGCCGACATCGTCGAATACGACGGCGTGCATCGGGTGAAGGTCGGCCGCGAATTCCTGCTGCGCAAATAGCCGGTCGCCCAGAACCGGCCGTTGACCCGAACCGGCCGTTGACCCGAACCGGTCGTTGACCCGAACCGGTCGTTCACCCGAACCGTCGTTGACCGGCACCAGCCATTGAATCGACACATCGCGGCCCCCGCGATGTCCCGATGTGCGGATAACTCGTCGCAGCACCCGCCCGATGGATATCACAGCCCGGTACAGGGACACCTTCATGGCCGTTCGCGCCAACAAAGTGCTGCACGTCGTCAACCTTTCCAGCGGCAACGAGGTCGACAACCTCCGGGATCTGCCCCGGTCGGTGTGCAGCGACGCCGCCCTGGACCGCGTGCGGGCCGTGCTTGCCGGCGATGGGCTGGACCCGGAAACCGGCGTATCGATCCATGTCACGGAGGCTGCAGCCGGTCGGGCGGAGTTCCGCGCGCAGAGCGGGCGCATGACCGATCCGGTTCATGCCTGGGTTTGCTGGGAGGCGGCCACCGCCGACCGGTACTGGACCGAGATCGCGCTCGGTCGCGGCGCGGGCGATGGCGATCCCATGCAATGGCTGTCGGAGAATGTTTCCGTGCCCTGGCTGGCGATCCGTAGCGACGGCGCCGGTGGCCCCGAAACGCCCGCGCCGCCTGCGGGATCGCGCGAGCAGATGCGGCGCATTCTGGAAGCGACGGCCTGGGTATTGATCGAAGCCGGAAGCCCCGCATCAATGGAGGACACCGGCCCGACCGGCTGACCCGGGGGAGCCGTCCTGCCTTCCCGGGCGCCGTGGCGCCCCCAAGCCCGCCTGTCAGCCTCGCACCCGCCAGAGGAAGTAAGGCCAGGCCTCGTCGCCCGGGGCCGGCAGGGGCTGCCAGCCGTCGACGGCCATCTCCCGGTCGGCGGCGACGATCGCCCCATCCCGTGCGAGGGGATCGATCATCGGCCCGAGCCATTGTGCCTGTGCCGCGTCGCGGGACCGGTCTTCCGAGCCGAAATCGGCGTGGATGAAGGCGGCTTGCCCGGCCAGATCGGCCGAGGCGGCAGGCAGTGTTTCGCGGAAATCGCCGACGAACAGCCGGTCCCGCGGCGGAACGCTGTCGGCAGGCGCATGGATGCTGCCGTCAAAGGCGTAGACATCCCGGCCGGGGTGCAGGCGGCGCAGATGGTCGTAGGTTCGCCCCTTGCCGAGGCCGATCTCCAGGATCGGGCCGTCCAGATCGGTGATCAGTTCGGCGGCCGCTTCGAGCACCGACCGCTGCCGGCTCAATCGGGCGATCATGCGGTCCAGGCGGCTTGGCGGATCAGTCACGATGGGGCTCCTGATGCGGTCGCGCCCGACCATGCAGATGGGAGCCGGTCCCGGCAAGGCACAGGGCGCGCCGCGGCAGGGGCGGTGTCGGGTCCGGGACCCGGATTGACAGCGTGCCGCCGCGCGCTACGGTCGTTGGTGCGACCGCAATCCGGACTGAATCCTTCCCCCGGGCCGGAAGATCGTATGGCGGCCGCTTGCAGGACCAGAGATGACCGATCGTTTGACCGTGGCCTTGGCCCAGTTGAACCCGCATGTGGG
>JANQIU010000061.1 GCA_028281985.1 Alphaproteobacteria bacterium
ATGTAGCGCTGGATGTATTCCGGGCCGCGCCGATAGCTGGGGAATTCGGCCTCGTCGATGGTGATGACCTGCAGGCCGGCCTGGCCGCCGGGCCGCAGCCGGTCGTGCACGGTGCGGAAGTAAACCGGCCAGTAGCGTTCGCCGACCGCCTCGAACATCTCGATCGAGACCACCCGGTCGAACTGTCCGGTCACGTCGCGGTAGTCGCGCAGCTGCAGATCCACCTGGCCGGAAAGCCCGGCCCGCTGCAGGCGTGCGGCGGCGAAATCGTGCTGGGACCGGCTGATGGTGATGGCGGTCACATGGGCGCCGATCTCCCGGGCGGCGAACTCCGCAAACCCGCCCCAACCGCAGCCGATCTCCAGAACCCGGTGGCCCGGCTCGAGCCCGATGCGCTCGGCCAGCCGGCGGTACTTCAGCTGCTGTGCGGCCGCCAGGTTCTGCCCGTCCTCCGCTTCCGACCCCGCATCCTCGAACACCGCCGAGGAATAGGTCATGCTGCTGTCCAGCCAGCGCTGGTAGAAGTCATTGCCCAGATCGTAGTGCCGGGCAATGTTCCGCCGCGCCCCGCGCCGGGTGTTGGCCCGCAGCAGGTGACCGACGCGGCGGATCATCCGGTACCATGTCGATCCGATCATGCGGTTCCGCACGGCAGGCCGGTTGGACAGTGCCCAGACGAACAGCTCTTCGATATCGGGGCTGGACCAGTCGCCGTCGTGATAGGATTCACAAAACGCCATGGTGCTGCCGGCAAGCATCCGCCGGGCCACCCGGTCGCGGTACAGCGTCCCCTGCGCCTGCGGACCCGTGGGATCCTTCCCGAACACGAGGTCCCGACCGTCCGGCAGGACCAGCCGCAGCCGGCCGACCTTGGACCGCCGCACATAGGACAAGACCAGGCGCATGGCCGGAGACGGTCGATAACCTGTCCCGGCCGCACGCCGCGGCAGTGAATCGGACGTTGTCTGGATCTCGGTCATGGACGCTTCGAAACCTCTGATGCGCTTCGTTCGGTATCCGCTGGTGGCGAGGCACCGGCGGGGTTTGGATCGGCCCCTCAGGCCATGCGGCGCAGGTCCCCGTCGCCGCCGTCGGCCGTCGGAACGATGGCGCTGACCGGGGCCGCCGGCGGCGGAACCCGCCGTTGTGGTTTGGCCCCCTTGCGCCACAACCGCAGCGCCTGCCAGTGGATGGCGCCCATGACCTTCAGGGTCATCAGCGGATGGGTGACAAACGCCCGGGCAAGGCTGCGATCGCTCATCGCCGCGCGCCGGCCGTTCATCGTGGCGATCAGCAGTTCACCTTCGGCAACGTTCTGCCGTATCAATACGGACAGACGCTCTCCCGGATCATTCAGCCGGAACCGGTATCGCGCCTGCATGCCGATGAACGGCGATACGTAAAGGCGCTTGTCGCAGCTCTGGACCACCGGCACGTCATCCGGCCGGTCGTCGGCGACCGGGATCAGGTAGGTGTGGCTTTCGCCGAAGGTGTTGCGAACCTCGTACAGCATGGCCCGCAAACGGCCATCGGCATTCCGGCAGTAGTAGATGCTGATCGGGTTGAAGACGTAGCCGAGCACCCGCGGGAAGCAGAGCAGATGGATCGACCCGCCGGCCAGGTCGATGCCGGCTTTGGCCAGCGCCGCATCCACCCAGGGCCGCAGCGGACTGCCATCGCGCGGACCGTGGTCACGGTCGTGAAAGCTGAACAGGTTGAAGCGGTTGTGCGAGAACAGCCGCAGCCCTGTCGACAGCTCCGACAGCCGATCCAGATCGAGCCAGAGGGAAAAGACACGGTAGTCGAAGCGGTGGCGCACCGGCATCAACCGCCGGTGCATCACCCGGCTGAAGTAAAGCGCTGAACTCATCGGCCGTTCCAAAGCGGGACCCAACAGGCTACTCCGCAGCCGCCGCCATGGCCAAGTCGCGCGGCTTGGCATTGGTGCCGGCCGGCGACTTCTCGGTCACCGACCACGGCTTGCGAACACCCAAGGCTTCGGCCACCGCCAGGCCGGCCGACAGCCCGTCTTCGTGGAACCCGTAGCCGCAGTAGCTGCCGCAGAACCACAACCGGTCCACTCCCTGGATCGCGCCCAGATCGCCCTGCGCCGACATCGCGGCCCGGTCGAAGATCGGGTGCTCGTAGTCGAACGCGGCCAGGACGCGGTCGGCCTTCGGGTCGCGGATCGGGTTCAGCGACACGAAGAACGGATGCGGCGTGTCCAGCCGCTGCAGCCGGTTCATCCAGTAGGTCACGGATACGGCGGCGTCCGCGTCCCGCCGGCCGTTGGCCAGGTAGTTCCAGGACGACCAAACGCGCCGTCGCCGTGGCATCAGGCCGGCATCGGTATGCAGGACGGCGCGGTTGGCCTCGTACCGGAACGCACCCAGCACCTGGCGTTCGGCTGGGCTCGGCGTCCCGATCAGCGCCAAGGCCTGATCGGCATGAGTGGCTAGAACGACGTGGTCGAAGCGGTCTTCCTGGCCGTCGGCGTCGCGCACCATGACGCCGCCGGGCGTCCGCGCGACCGCGGAGGCACCCGGGCGCACGTCGCCGCTGATCCAGGTGGACAGGCGTTGCACATAGCGCTGGCTGCCGCCTTCGACGGTGCGCCATTGCGGACGGTTCTGCCGGCCCAGCATGCCGTGATTGGCATAGAAGCGAATGAAGCTCTGGACCGGGAAGCCCAGGATCTCCCGCAGGGGTGCCGACCAGATGGCCGCCGCCATGGGCAGCAGGTGGTCGTGAATGAACCCAGGCCCATAACCGCCTTCTTGCAGGAAGACCTCCAGCGTCTTGCCGGTGTCGGGCTGGTGCAGGACCGCCGGTGCTTCGCGATAGAAGCGGAAGATGTCCTGCAGCATCCGGTAATGCCCGGGGCGCAGGACGTTGCGGCGCTGGCCAAAGAAACCGTTGGCGTCGATGCCGTTGTACTCCAGCCGGCCGCCGCCGATGCTGACCCCGAAGGACATGTCGGTGTCGCGCCAAGCGATGCCCACATGCTCGAACAGCGAGGTCAGGTTCGGATAGGTCCGGTCGTTGAAGACGATGAAGCCGGTATCCACCGGGATCGGATCCCCGCCATCCGGATCGGGCGCCAGCACCGTATTGGCGTGTCCGCCCAGTCGGCCATCGCGCTCGTACAGTACGACCTCGTACCGGTGGGACAGCAGCCAGGCGGCACCAAGACCGGTTACGCCGCTTCCGATAACGGCAATCTTCATCGACGGTTTCCTTCCTTGGAGTAGGCGGTTGCGGGCGTAGGCGGCTGGGGCACCGGGGTCAGGCGGCCTGGCGATCGCGTATCGCCTCGAACGCGGCCAGGGCCGCTTGGCGGGCGATCGCGTGGTCGACGATCGGCCGCGGATAGGTTTGGCCCAGGCGGACGCCTGCATCGGCCAAAACGCCGGCCGGCGCCTCCCAGGGGCTGTGAACCCAGCGGTCGGGCAGGGCGGCGATCTCCGGCACCCAGTGGCGGACATAGGCACCGTTCGGGTCGAACTTCTGACCCTGCAGAACCGGATTGAAGACGCGGAAATAGGGTGCCGCGTCGGCACCGCACCCGGCCACCCACTGCCAACTGGCGGCGTTGTTCGCCAGATCGGCATCAACCAGCGTGTCCCAGAACCAAGCCTCGCCGGACTGCCAGGGGATCAGCAGATCCTTCACCAGAAACGACGCGGCGATCATCCGCACGCGGTTGTGCATCCATCCGGTGTGCCAGAGCTGGCGCATGCCGGCGTCGACGATCGGGTACCCCGTCCGCCCCTTCTGCCAGGCGTGCAGCAGGTCGTTGTCGTCGGCCCAGGGGAACGCGGCGAACCGACGGTTCAAAGGCGTTTCCGGCAGATCGGGGAAGTGGAACAGGAGATGGTAGGAGAACTCGCGCCAGACCAGCTCTTTCAGGAAGTGCTCCGCCTGCGCCTCGGCCCGTCCGGCCCGTTCCATGCGGGCCCGGGTCGCATGCCACACCTGCCGTGGCCCGATCTCGCCGAAATGCAGGTGTGGGGACAGGCTGGACGTCGCGTCCAGATCGGGACGATTGCGGTCGTCCTTATAAGTGTGGAGCGCGCGGTCCAGGAACGCCTCCAGCCGGGTCAAGGCGCCGGCTTCGCCCGGTGACCATGCCGTCCGCAGGCCGCCGGCCCAGTCGGGCTTGGTGGGCAGCAATTGCCAGTCGTCCAGCAGATCCGATTGGGGCCACCGGTCGGGCGCGGTCAATGTGCCCGGGACGGGGACGGGCGCCGGCGGCTCCCCGGAAGCGCGGCACGCACGCCAGAAGGGGCTGTAGACCTGGTAGGGCCGGTCGTCCTTGGTCCGGATCGTCCAGGGCTCATGGAGAAGTGCGGCGTTGTGGCTGCGCGCCGCCACTCCCCGCCCTTTCAGCCACGCCTTGATATCGCTGTCGCGCGCGGTGGCCCAGGGCTCGTACTGGCGGCTCCAGACGACCGTGTCCGCACCACTTTCTTCAAGCAGTTCGTCCAGGACCTGTCGTGCCGGCCCGCGCCGCAGGATCAGCCGGCTGCCGCGGGCGGCCAGGCTGGCGGCCAGGGAGGCCAGGCTGTGGTGCAGCCACCAGCGGCCGGCGCCGCCCGGAGACCAGGCGCCGGCGGTTTCCGGGTCATGGATGAAGACCGGCAGGACGACCCCGCCGCGCACCGCGTCCGCCAACGCCGGGTTATCCGCCAGGCGCAGATCTTGGCGAAACCACAGGATCACGGGTCGGGGAGGGGACATTGCGGCAGATCGTCCGATGGGCGCGGTTGTCGCAGCCAGTTGTAGCGGTCGAATGAAGGGCAAATGGCGCTGGGCCGGCAAGTGTCAATATTTTCACCACGCAGCGAACAAAGAAAAACTTGACTAGCATCCCGTGTATTCGAGATCAGAGTGCTGCACGATGAAAGAATTAGGTGATTTGGATCGTGATACGTCGGCCTAATCATCTCGGATCACATAAAAGCGAAAAAAATAATAAGCCTCGTTATCGTTGACGGTCTTCTCCGCACTTTTATGTCTCGACCGGCAGCCGAGATTTGGCGCTACAGCGGGCATGTGTCCCCCGCGACCGAACCGGCTGCTTAACCCGTCGTTCATATGCAATGAGGAGGCCCACCCATGGCTCGTCTCACCACCTGGCTCAAGGCGTCGGCACTGGCCCTGCCGCTGGCATTCGGTTCGGCTGCGGCCCATGCAGCCGACATCGTCGACACAGCGGTTGCCGCCGATGACTTCAACACGCTGGTCGCCGCCGTGCAGGCTGCCGGCCTCGTGGAAACGCTGAAGGGCGAGGGCCCGTTCACCGTGTTCGCCCCGACCGACGAGGCGTTCGCCGCCCTGCCCGAAGGGACGGTCGCTTCCCTGCTGGAGCCGGAGAACCGCGACCAGCTCGTGGCCATCCTGACCTACCATGTCGTGCCGGGCCGCGTGATGGCGGCCGATGTGGTCGGCCTGGACAGTGCCGAGACCGTTCAGGGTCAGAGCATCGACATCCAGGTCAGCGGTGACTCGGTCATGGTCGACGGCGCCACCGTGGTCGCCACCGACATCGAGACCGACAACGGCGTGATCCATGTGATCGACCAGGTCATCCTGCCGGAGATGTAAGATCCGGCCGGTACCTGTCAGGCGTTTGGGGGGCGCGCGGGCTACGCGCGTCCCCTGCCGCATTGTGCGGGCTACCGAAAAAGCGGAACCGGGATCACCCGGTTGCGGAGGATCAAATGGGCCATTGCCGGGCCCTGCAGCACCCGGCGCACGGCTTGCGATCCCACATCGAGGCCACCGGTGAAGGCGCCAAAGGCGGGCAGGACGATCCGCCGCCCATCGCTGACGAAGCACCGCCCGGCAAGATGACGTGTGCGCAGGGCCAGTCGGAGTTTTGGATGCAGGTGCCCCGCAACTTCGCCGCGCGCGGCCGGTGATGGGGCATGGCGGAAGGTCAGCGGGCCGATGGTGACGTCGGCAAGGGCTTCGCCCCCCAACGCCGGCGGGGGCGCCGGATCATGGTTGCCGGCAATCCAGATCCAGCGGGCCGTCCCGACAAGGTCACGCAGGCGTTCCGCCTCTGCCGCGGGCAGGCGGCCGGGGCCGCCGATGTCGTGGAAACTGTCGCCCAGGCAGATGACGCATTCGGGCTTGGTCCTGGCGACGGTCTCGCCCAGGCGCGCCAGGGTCGCTGCCGTATCGTAGGGCGGCAGCATTCTGCCGCGGACGGCATAGGACGATCCCTTCTCCAGGTGCAGATCGGCCACGGCGAGCAGACGCTGATCGGGCCACCACAGCGCGCCGGTCGGGTCGGCCCACAGACTGGCCCCGTTGACCTGAACCGGAGCGGCCTTTGGGTGCGGCCCGTCCGTAGGGCGATTGTCGGCGCCGAGGAGGGCATCCGGCATGGCTGGCGACACGATCGTTAACGACTCGACCCGTACGGTAGACCGGCCTCCGGTTGCCGGCCAAGCGGCAACGCGGTGGATTGCTGCGGCGAAAGTGGTTGCGCCCGCCGGGCAATGCGATGACGCTAATGTTGCCCGTGCCGTTGCGGAGGGGCGGGCCATGGTCGCTGTGATTGCTGGATATGACGCCCAACGAAATCCTCTCCCTCCTTACCGATCACGAGCGATGGCTCGCCAAGAACCCCAACGGCCGTCGTGCGAACCTGGCGCTTCAGGACCTGTCGGGTGCCGATCTGTCCAAATCGGCCCTGCGCCTGGCCAAGCTCGCCGGGGCCAATATGACCAAGTGCAACCTGTCCGGGTCCGATCTGAGCCACAGTGACCTGTTCGCTGCGCGGATGCCGCGCGCCCGGCTGATCCAAGCCAATCTTGCCGGCGCCGACATGCGCGGCGCGCAACTGGTCGGGGCCAACCTGCGGGCCGCGCATATGGTCGGGGTCGATCTGCGCCCCGGCGCGCTGATGAACGCCCAGGGCGAAAGCGGCATCTCACATGTCGGCAGCAATCTGGGGGACGCCATGCTGGACGGTGTCGACCTGTCGGAGGCCAATCTGACCGGCGCCAATCTCGGCAACAGCACTATGGTCGAGGCAAACCTTTCCGGCGCCATCCTGGCCGACGCGAATATGGGCCAGGCGAAACTGGACTCCGCCGACCTGACCGGCGCCGATCTGGCAAAAGCGGACCTGTCCGGCGCCTCGCTACGCGGCGCCAATCTGAGCGGCGCGGTGCTCAAGGGCGCGACCCTGCGGGACACCGACCTGTCCGGCGCCGATCTGAGCGATGTGGACCTGCTGGGGGTCGACCTGACCGACGCTAATCTGGACGGGGCGGAAATCCTGCTCAGTGCCGAGCATCTGCCGCAGAACATTCAGAACGTGATCAACGACCACATCGCGTGGATCGAGTCCAACGGGCGGGTCGGCGCGCGCGCCGTACTGGACGAAGCCGACCTGTGCAATGTCGACCTCAGCGGCGTCAACCTGTCCGGTGCCAGCCTGCGCGGCGCCAAGATGGCGGGGACCCGGCTCGCCGGCGGCACCTTCACCATGGCCGACATGTCCAGCAGCGATCTGGCGAAAGCGGATCTGAGCGGTGCGCTGCTTGACGGCATCAATCTGTCGGGCGCGATCATGTCGCGGGTCAACCTGGCCGATGCCAAGCTGACCGCCGTCGCGATCAAGGACCCCAATGGCCAGGAAACCGGCCGGTCCTGGCCGAGCAACCTGAACGGGGCCGACCTGACCGCCGCCAATCTGCGTGAAGCCCGTCTGGGCATGGCCCGGCTGGCCGATGCGATCCTGGTCGGGGCCGACCTGACCGGTGCCGATCTGTCGGACGCCGATCTGGATGGTGCCGACCTGGAAGACGCGATCACCGAAGGGGCGATCCTGCCGGATGATGCGTAGGCGGTGCCGGCGGCCCCTGCGGCCGCGACACGAACAAGGGCACACCTGCGCGCCGATCGGTTGACCGTCCTTGGGATGGCCCATCCTGCACTCGCCCGGACGAACCCCGGCGGTCACGCTGCCGGGGCGTCGGCGAGTTCTGCCTTAAGCCAGGTGCGAAATGCCCGCACCGCCGGCGTTCGCGGCGTGTGCAACGGTTCGACGAACCAATAGCCGATCCCGGTTTCGTACCGGTCGGGAAACGGCGCCACCACGCGACCCATCGCCAGGGCGTCGACCACCAGCGTTTCCCATCCCAGCAGCACGCCGTGCCCGGCGATGGCGGCGTCGAGCCCCAGGCCGGCGTCGGAGAACGTCGGCCCGTCCCCCAGGATCGCCTCGTCCAGCCCATTCGGCCGAAGCCAGACATCCCAGCCGAACATCGCATGGGGATCGCGAATGATCGGCACCCGGGCCAGATCGGCCGGCGCGCGCAGCAACTGCGCCATGGCCGGGCTGCAGACGGGAAACACGCGCTGGTCGCGCAGTTTTTCTGCCCGGACGCCGGGCCAATCCCCCCATCCCACGCGGATGCAGGCATCCACGTCGGTCAGGTTCGGGTCGACCAGACCAAGCGAGGCGTCCAGGCGCACCCGCACCGCCGGATGCGCCTCGGCGAAGCGGTGCAGGCGCCACACCAGCCATTTGCCGGCCAGCACCGGCGCGACGGAGACGGTCAGGGCGTCGTCGCGGCGCTGGTCGGCTAGTGCCAGGGCGGCCGCCAGTTCGCCGAAGCCGGCGGTCAGCCGACGGACGACCTCCTCGCCCAGCGGGGTCGGGCGCAGCCCCTTCGGTCCGCGCGCAAACAGGGTCCTGCCGATCTGCTCTTCGGTCTTGAGCACCTGCTGGCTGACGGCGCCTACGGTGACGCCCAACTCATCGGCGGCGGCGCGCATGCTGCCCAGCCGGCCCACCGCTTCGACCGCACGCAGCCCCTTAAGGTGCACCTGACGCAAGTTCAGCATGCAGGTTTTCTATAGGAGGGTCCGAATAAAGTCGATTGCCGCCCCCGCTTACGCTCGCCACTTCTGTAGTCATGCTGAAAACAAACATGATTACCCAGAACCTCCTGCGCAGCGTCATCGGCCGGACTGCGCGCCGTCCCGACGCCGACCGGATCCCGCCGGTTGGCGATCCCTGGTCGCATCCGGCCCTGGGCCGCATGAGCCTCGATCAACTGGCCGACCTGCCGTTCAACCGATCCCGGGCCCCAGAAGGCGACTGACCCGGACCCAGCGTAAGGCCGGCGGTGCCCGAGGCCTGCCGGCGGCTGTGGCGGTGATTCTTGCCCAACCACGTCCACTTCTCCTACGAGCACCGTACGTCGGAAAGCGGCCCCGGCCGTTTTCCGGCCGTCCGGGCCGACTTGGTGGCGCGACATGCGTGCCATATGGACAGGCTGGCCGGTCGTCCGCACACTTCATCGCCAACAGCCCTAATTGACGCTCTCCGCGGTCTTCCCCCGACGCCTTTTGGCGGTGGGGAAGCCCGGAAACCGCGTCCCGCGACGGCTCCGGTCGCCGAACGGGAACGCGCCGATCCCCGTGCGTCGGGTCGGCAGGGCTGCCACGCCGAACAGCCTGGCCGGTGGCCGATGGAGTCCCGATGCTCGCTTTCTTCGAACGGCTCTTCGATCCCGTGGAACCGTCGCCGGTCGTTCGGCCGCCGGATCGCAACGGGGCCTTCTTCTGGCATTTCCTGTCGCCGATCCGGGGCCTGCTGCTCTCCGCGCTTGCCGTTTCCGGGATCGCGGCGGTGTCGGAGATGGCGCTTTTTGTTTTTCTCGGCGTTCTGGTCGACTGGATGGCCGCGACAGAACCCGGCGCGTTCCTGGAGGTGCACGGAACCGCGCTGATCGTGATGGCGGTGGTCGCCGTTATCATCCGGCCGGCCAGCGTGCTGGTGTCCCGCGGCCTGATCTCGTTGGCCTTGGTACCGGCCCTGGGCAACCGGGTGCGGTGGCGCACCCACCGCTACGTGCTGCGCCAGAGCCTGGCCTTCTTCCAGAACGACTTTGCCGGCCGGATCGCCCAGAAGGTGATGCAGACCGGGCCGTCCCTGCGCGAGGCGGTGGTCAACGTCCTGGACGGCATCTGGTTCCTGGTCGTCTATCTGGTCGCCCTGACGGTCCTGCTCGCCGCGCTGGATGCCCGACTGCTGCTGCCGATCGCGATATGGGGCGTGGGCTACGTGGCGGTGATCCGGTGGATGGTGCCCCCCGTCCGTCGGCGGTCGGCCGCCCTGTCCGAAGCCACATCGGTGCTGACCGGCCGGGTGGTCGACGGCTACACCAACATTCAGTCGGTCAAGCTGTTCGCCCATGCCGAGCGGGAGGAGGCCTTCGCCCGTGAGGGGTTCGTCCGGCATACGGCAGCCTTTCGCACGCTGATGCGGTCGATCTTCGGCATGACCGTGGTCCTGACCCTGCTCAACACGGCCCTGATCCTGGCCGTCGCCAGCCTGTCGATCGTGTTCTGGCTGAACGGCGCGCTCAGCGTCGGGGCGGTCGCGGTCGCCAACGGCCTGATCATCCGGCTGAACCAGATGTCGGGCTGGGTCCTGCGGACGATCACCAGCCTGTTCGAGAATATCGGGACGGTGCAGAACGGCATGGAGACCATCTCCCAGCCCGCCGGGGTTGCCGACCGGTCGGATGCGCCGGCCCTGGCGGTCACCCGCGGCGGCATCCGGTTCGAGGGCATCCGCTTCCACTACGGCAAGGACGGCGGGGTCATCGACGACCTGAGCCTGACCATCCACCCGGGCGAGAAGGTCGGTCTGGTCGGCCCCTCAGGCGCGGGCAAGTCGACGCTGGTGCATCTGTTGCTGCGCTTCTACGACCTGGAAAGCGGGCGAATCCTGATCGACGGCCAGGACATCGCAACGGTCAGCCAGGGCAGCCTGCGGTCGCAGATCGCCATGGTGACCCAGGAGACCTCGCTGCTGCACCGCTCGATCCGCGAGAACATCGGCTACGGCCGCCCGGGGGCCGACGAGGCCGCCATCATGCATGCCGCGGCACTGGCCGAGGCGGATGATTTCATTCCGCGCCTGACCGATCGGAACGGCCGGACGGGGTATGACGCCCATGTGGGCGAACGCGGCGTCAAGCTGTCGGGCGGCCAGCGCCAGCGCATCGCCATTGCCCGTGTCATCCTGAAGGATGCGCCGGTCGTCATCCTGGACGAAGCCACCGCGGCGCTGGATTCCGAAGCCGAAGCGGCGATCCAGGGGCAACTCACGCGCCTGATGGCGGGCAAGACGGTGATCGCCATCGCCCACCGGCTGTCGACCATCGCGGCGCTGGACCGCCTGGTGGTCATGGATCGCGGCGCCATCGTCGAAGACGGGACCCATGCCGACCTGCTCCGCCGCGGCGGGCTTTACGCCCGCCTGTGGGCGCGCCAGTCGGGCGGGTTCCTGGGCGAGGCGGCACCTGTGCCGGGGGCCGCGCTCGAAAGGGCTGTGCAGTAAGGGTCGGTCGTCCCGGCAGGGCCATGGTGCATGCGCCCGCCATGGCAGGTCACAGTCCCTTCGCGCCCAGGCCCAGCCGCTTGCGCAGCCGGACCAGGTCGGTTTTCGAGTTGTGCCGCCGGTCGACCGGCAGGGGGCCGAGGCCGTCGGCGATCGACACCTGGCCGAAGCGCGACAGCGCGCCCGCCAGGGCCGGCCTGTCACTGGCCGGGTCGGCCAGAGCCAGGACGATCGATCCGTCGCCGGCCAAGGCGGCCAGATCGGTGGTGTCGACCACGGATCTGGCGGCGCTGGTGACCTGAAATGGCCACACCGGGCCGGCGGGGCCGGGCATCGCGTGGACCCGGCGCCCGACCAGGAACAGCCGGCCGTCGTCGGTCTGCATCGCCATATCACCGGTGCGGCGCCACACCGTGCCGTCCACCGCCAGGCCGGCCGGTGCGCCCGCGTCCTCGGGCAGGTAACGGGTCAGTACGTGCCGGCCGCTGACGGTGATTTCGCCGACCGTGCCCGGCGGCACGCGCAACGCCTCGAAGTCGGCCTGGGACAGGCTCGGGGCCGCCTGGTCGGTCCGGTCAGGATCGAGCAGCACGCCGGTCAGGTGCTTGATGAACCGGCCGCCGGGCAGGCCCTGGCCGGCGCGCATCGCATCGAGGTCGGCGGAGGTCAGGCTCGCGGCTTCGTAGCTGGCCATCGGGTCGGCCTCGCTGGCCCCCAGCACGGCGACCAGGCGGGTGTCCGGCAGATGCTCCTGCAGCGCCAGCAGGCGGTCCGGCCAGATCGGCGCGCCACCGGTGAACACCGTGGTCAGCCGGGTCGGCGGGGTCACGGCGCCGCTGCGGATGGCGGCCAGCAGGCGCTCCAGGACGATCGGCGAGGCATACAGATGATCGACCGCGTGCTCGTCGATCTGGCGCACCATATCGGCGATCGGGATGCGGCCGGGATGGCC
>JANQIU010000067.1 GCA_028281985.1 Alphaproteobacteria bacterium
TGCGGTGCTGTACGCCGATCTGGACTACGGCGCGATGCAGTCGGCGATGAACTGGCTGCAGGACCGGCGCGGGGTCCGGGTGATCCGCTTCGCCATCCCGGAGCCTGCCACCCGGGACAACGTGCTGGACGCCTACGCGCAGCAACTCCAGGCCCATCCCGACATCCGTCTGGTGCTGGTCACCCATGTCAGCCACCGCACCGGCCTGGTCATGCCGGTTCGGGAAATCGTCGGGATGTGCGAGGCCAACGGCGCCGACGTCATCGTCGACGCGGCCCATTCCTGGGGACAGCTCGACGTCACGGCGGCCGATCTGGCGGCGCCGTTCATCGGTTTCAACCTGCACAAGTGGATCAACACGCCGATCGGCGTCGGCTGCTTCTACATCCGCCGCGATCGGATCGCCGACATCGACCCCGATTTCGCCGAACCGGGCTACGAGTCCGCTGACATCCGGTCCCGCATCCACACCGGTACGACGAACTTCGCCGCCTTCATGACCGTCCCGAAAGCGCTGGAGGTGCATCGCGAAATCGGCACCGCGGCCAAGGAGCAGCGCTTCCGCTACCTGCGCAACCGCTGGGTCGCCGCCGCCAGGGAGATCCCGCAGGTGGAGGTGCTGACCCCCGACGACCCGACCATGATGGCCGGCATCACGTCGTTCCGGATCAAGGGCCGGGGCAACGCCGAGGACAACAATGCGATCGTCGCCGCGCTGCGCGACGAACACGGCGTCCTGACGGTGCGGCGCTCCGGCATCGAAAAGGGCCAGGCCATCCGCGTCACGCCGGCCCCCTATACCAGCGAGGAGGATGTCGACCGCTTCATCGCCGCGCTTCGGGCCGTCGCCCCCCGGTTCGGATAGCCAGCCGATCGGTCGCCGGCATCGATACGGAGCGGACGACGCGGACGTGGTGCCGGTGAACCGGACGGTCGAGCTTAAGGGAACGTAACGGTCATCAACGAGCAGTCGTCCGGCAGGGGGCCGGGCCGGGCCCTGCGCCGGACCTCGTCGTAGAGCCTCCGGGGTTCGCCGACGCCGGGGACCATGGGGTCGGACAGCAGCGGGACGAAATCGTCCAACTGGCCTGGCCGGCCCTGTCGGTCGGTGGCCGTGAAGGCACCGTCGGAGAACAGGTACAGCGTGCTGCCCGGCGGCACTTGGACTACTTCTTCCCGGAACCGGACCCCGGGTGACACGCCGATCCGGGGGTTGTCGACGGTCAGCGGCTCGGTCTGGCGGCGGTCCGCCGACACCAGATAGGCCGGATGGTGTCCCGCCGACCCGTGCAGTAGCGTCCGCAGGGCCAGGTCATAGACACCGTACCAGATGGCGAAGCTGTGCCCGCCACGCTCGTCCATCGGAAACAGGTCGTTCAGGCTGGACAGTACGTGCCCGGGGTCCCGGAAGTTGGCGCCCGGCAACGCCTGCTGGCGCAGGACACCCAGAATGGTGGTGCAGCGCATGGCCGCGCCGACGCCGTGGCCGGAGACATCGACCATGTAGCCCACCGCCGTATTGCGATCGAGGGCCTGATAGCCGAAGACATCGCCGCCCAGTTTGGTCGAGGGCTCGTAGACCCAGTCGACGCGTACCGGCCCGTCGGAAATGCGATCGGGAAGCAGCGAGAACACGTATTGCCGGGCCTGTTCCAGGCCCTTGGCCATCTCGGTCACCGACTCGATGTCGGTGCGGCGCCGCCATTCGAACCAGATCAGTTGCCGGCCGATCTGGATCAGGCTGCCGTCCTTCAAGGGCAGCGACCCCGGCACCCGCTGGCCGTCGACATAGGTTCCATTGGTCGACATCAGGTCGACCAGTTGGGCCTGATCGCCGTTGATTTCGACCCGCGCATGCTGGCGCGACGCCGCCGGATCGTCGATCGCCAGATGGCAGGCCGTGCCGCGGCCGATCAGGACCGGCTCGTCATAGACGGCGACGCTTCGTCCGGCGATCGCACCGTCCATCAAAACCAGGTAGGGACGGCGCTCGTCGGCTGGCGGCATCGCAACGCCGACGTCTCCGGTACCGAGAAACTTGGTGAGATCCGGCTCCAACGTCAGATCGCCCACTTATTTCGATCGCTAACTCATAGCCTATCCCACGCCACCGTCCAATGGATAGGCCGATGGCGTGCATGACGTGGTTGGCGAACGCTGCACGGGCGTGTGCGGTCTATTGCAGCGGGAATCCGTAGCGGAACATCAGCAGCTCCGTCCCCGGATTGCGGTCGGAGATGCCGGCATTGGAGATATGGGTGAAGGTCACGCTGATCTGCCCGCCGTAGTCGAAGCGGTAGCCGAGATCGACGCCCGACCGGAACTCGACCACGCTGCCCAGGTCCTTGCCGCCGCCGTCTTCGAACAGGCCCACACCGGTGAACGGCATGAAGACATACCGGTCATCGAGCACGAGTTCGGCACCAAGGCCGAAACCACCATAGAAGGCCCCGTCGGTGGTAACGAACCCGCCCACGAAGGGCGCGACGAAATCGAAGTAGCGGACGCCCGGGATCCACTGGGCTTCGAACGCGGGCACGGTGTCTTCGTCCAGGATGTCGAAGATGCCCACACCACCGAAGACCCGGCCGACATCGTCTTCGGCCACGGCGGCACCAACCGTCGCGAAAAGCAACCCCATCCCGGCGGCCGTTCGGCCTGCCCATTGCACGATCCCATTCACGAACCGGTCTCCCTGCCACGGCGAAGCCCGCACCATAGTCGGGGCGGATCAGGCAGGAAATTGGAAGATTCGATCCGCCACGTTTTTGTGACGGGCGATAACGGGTCGGTGGGGCGCCCAGGCGATGCTTGGCATCGCGATCCTGGGTCTAATCCAGATTGCGGAACCGCTGCGTGGCCTCGACCAGGGCAACCCGCACCGACGGCTCCATGGCGGAGTGTCCGGCGTCCGCGGCGACCACATAGCGGGCCTCCGGCCACGCGCGCCGAAGCTCGTCGGCCGTGGCGATCGGGCAGACGACGTCATAGCGGCCCTGGACGATCACCGCCGGTATCTGGCGGATGCGGTTCACCTCAGCCAGCAGCTTGTCTTCCGGATCGAACCGGTTGTTGCGGAAATAATGGGCCTCGATCCGCGCCAGACCCAGGGCATGCCGGTCCTCCCCGGCGGCGGAAACCGTGTCGGGATTGGGCAGCAGGGTCGAGCAGGCACCCTCGTAGACACTCCAGGCACGTGCGGCCCGACGCTGGACCTCCGCATCCCGCCCGGTCAGCCGGCTGAAATAGGCTTCCAGCAGGTCGTCGCGTTCTTCCGGCGGGATGTGGCGGGCGAACGCATCCCAGGCCTCGGGAAACACCAGGCGCATGCCGTAAAGGAACCAATCGATCTCATGCTGGCGCATCAGGAAGATGCCCCGCAGCACCAGAGACCGGCATCGGTGCGGGTTGGCCTGGGCATAGGCCAGCGCCAGCGTACTGCCCCAGGAACCGCCGAACACATGCCAGCGGTCGATGCCGAGATGCTGGCGCAGGCGTTCCAGGTCACCGACCAGCGCCGCCGTCGTGTTGCGCCGAAGCTCGCCCAGGGGCTGTGAGCGGCCGGCCCCACGCTGGTCGAGGATGATGATCCGGTAGTGGGTGGGATCGAAAAACCGCCGGTGCACGGCCGACGCACCGGCCCCGGGGCCGCCGTGCAGAAACACCACCGGTGCCCCGGCCGGGTTGCCGCATTGCTCCCAGTACAGCAAATGCAGATCGTCGGCCTTGAGATAGCCCGTCTGGTAGGGCTCAATGGGTGGAAAGAAGGCGTCGCGCGGCATTGCTGGCCCATGTCAAAACGCAGGCCAGCATACGCAGGATGCGACCGGGACGGAAGCCGGGCACGATGCACTCCTTCTGGCGGTTCATTGTCGCGGTGGGGTTTCTGGCGGCCACGCAAAGCTCCGGGAACGCCGAGCTGCCATCGGGCCTGGAGCCGTGGCGTCAGGCCACCGTCGTGGAGGTCGTCGACGGCGACACCGTCGTTCTGGACGATGGGCAGGAACTGCGCCTGGTCGGGATCCAGGCCCCCAAGCAGCCGCTGGGCCGGCCGGGCTTCCAGGCGTGGCCGATGGCGGACGAGGCGCAGCGGACCCTTGCCGAGCTGGCCCTGGGCCGGCGCATAACGCTGGCCGCCGCGGGTGCGCGGCAGGACCGGCATTCGCGGATCCTGGCCCATGCCGAACGCGACGACGGGCTGTGGCTGCAGGGCGCACTGCTGCTGCGCGGCATGGCGCGGGTCTACACGTTTCCCGACAATACCGGCGCGGCCGCGGAGATGCTGGCCCTCGAACGGCAGGCCCGCGATGCGCAGGTGGGCATCTGGGCGCACCCCTACTACGCGGTTCTGGACCCATCGGAAACGCCGGGCCACATTGACCGCTTCGCGATCGTCGAAGCGACGGTCATGGCCACGGATCGCGTGCGTGGCCGGGTTTATCTGAATTTCGGGCCGGACTGGCGGGAGGATTTCACGGTGTCCATCGCCCCGGAAGATGCCGACCGGTTCGATGCCGCGAGCATCGATCCACTGCTCTGGGCCGGACGCCGGGTGCGCGTGCGCGGCTGGCTGTATTCCCGCAACGGCCCGATGATCGACCTCACCCATCCCGAGCAGATCGAGGTGATCGATTGAAGACGTCGGTGATGCGCGGCGACCCCGCCCCCGAGTCGCCGGCGGCACGGCCCGACATGGTCGGAAGCTGGCCGCAACGCCGCTTTCGGCTATCGATCGCCATGGTGCTGGCCGTCGGGTTCAGCGTCCTGACGCTGGTTTCGGCGGCGACCGTCTGGGCGATCGGCATCGGCAGCGCCGGCCGCAACACCTTCGAGCTGCTGACCACGCTGGCGGCGGTGTCCCTGGAAAACCTGGCCGAGCGGACCCGGCAGCAGTTGGGACCGGTGGAGAGTCAGGCCGATTTCATCGCCGAGTTGATCGCCTCGCGCGCCGTCACCACCGACGATCCGGATCGGCTTATCGACACCCTGCGCGGCGCTTTGGCGGCCACACCCCAGGTCACCGGCGTGTTCTTCATCGATGCCACCTTCAACGCCGTCCAGGTAGGCCAGATGGACGGTCACATCAGTGCCGGAACCGGGCTGGCGGATGCCCAGGACGAAGTGGTTCGGGAAGCCTTCAACCAATCCTTTGCGCGGGGCCGACCCTATTGGGCCGACGCAATCCTGAGCCCGGCCTTGGGCCAGTCGTTGATCACCCTGCGCTATCCGGTCAGCCATGCCGACGGGGCACCGGCCGGCCTGCTGGTGATCGCCGTCTCCCTGCAGAACCTCTCGGACTTCCTGGCCGACTCGCCGACGCCCGGCAACTCCTACATCCTCTACGACCGGGACTACGTGATCGCGCATGAGGACATGGCGGGTGTCAGCCTGGAACCGGGCGACCGGCCCGACGAACCGGCGCTGCCCGGGGTCGAGGAGTTCAACGATCCCGTTCTGGCGGGGCTGCGCGGTGGCGAGGATATCTCAGACGACTTCGTCAACAGCCTGCAGATCGCCGGTGACGCCCCGCTGACGGTCCGCACCAACGAACTGCCGCCGGACGACACCGAATACGTCTACCTGATCTCCAGCCTGGACGAGTTCGGCGCCCGCCCGTGGGAGCTGGTCATCGCGCTGCCCGGGGACCTCGTGGGCGAACCGGTAGAGCGCCTGATCAGGGCGGCCGGATCGAGTGCGATCGTCATCATCGTTTCCGTCGCGATCGCCTTCTTCGCCGGCAAGCGGCTAGCCGGCAGAATCCGCACGATGGCCGACGCCGCCCGGCACCTGCAGTCCCTGGATTTCGCCGGCGTGCCGCCCCTGCCGGACAGCCGGTTGCGGGAACTGGCCCAGGCAGCCTCGGCCTTCAACACCATGGTGACCGGCCTGCGGTGGTTCGAAACCTACGTGCCCAAGCAGCTGGTGCTGCGGTTGATGCGCGAAGGCCGCTACGGGCGCATGCTGTCCGAGGAACGCCTGGTCACCGTCCTGTTCACCGACATCTGCGGCTTCAGCCGGCTGAGCCAGGATATGTCGGCGGGGCAGACGGCCGAACTCCTGAACGGGCATTTCGACCTGCTGAGCCGCTGCATCGAGGCGGAAGGCGGGACCGTCGACAAGTATATCGGCGACGGGATCATGGCCTTCTGGGGGGCGCCGGAGACCCAGGAAGACCAGGCGGAGCGGGCCGTTCGCGCCGCCCTGGCCATCGGCCGCGCGGTTGCCGAGGACAACCGGAAGCGGGAAGCCGAAGGTGCGCCGAAGGTGCGCGTGCGATTGGCCCTGCACACCGGGACCGTCGTGGTCGGCAACATCGGATCGGCCAGCCGCATCAACTACACCGTCGTCGGCGACACGGTGAATGTCGCCTCGCGCCTGGACGACCTGGGCCGCGAGCGCACGACGGCCACGACGGACTGGGTGCTGCTGGCCAGCGCGTCAACCTGGTCGCGGGTGCCGGACGGCTTGGCCATTGGCACGCCGATCGGCGCCGTCGAACTGCGGGGCCGATCCGGCGATGTCGACGTTATCCAGATAACCGAGCTGGCTTAGGCGCGACGCCACGACCGGCGGCCGACGGCGCGTCAGACCCGCTGCGAAACGGCATCGGCCTGCGCTCAGCCCCACCGGTCCGAGCACAGGCCGAAACGATTTGGCATCGTCTTCGGGCCGATCAGCTTTCGACGAAGTACTCGTCCGGCCGCTGGACGCGCCGCACCATCGAGTTGCGCAGCTTCGTCAGCGCCCGATGTTCGAGCTGGCGGACACGCTCCTTGCTGACCCCAAGCTGGCGGCCCAGATCCTCAAGCGTGGCGCCATCTTCCTTGAGACGCCGCTGCCGGATGATCGTCTGTTCACGGGCACTCAACTCGCCCAGCGCTTCGGCCAGCCATTGCGAGCGCGTAGCCCCGTCACGGCTGCCGATCACGGTGTCTTCCGGTGTCGGCCGCTGATCGGCCAGGAAGTCCTGCCAGTCGTCGTCACTGGCCTCCGTAATAGGCGCATTCAAGGACTGGTCATGCCCGGACATCCGCTGTTCCATCGACTCCACCTCGCCGATGTCGACGCCCAGCTCGGTGGCGATCCAGGCCCGACCGTCATGGGTCAGCCGACCGGATACGCCGTCGTCGATTTTCGCGCGCAACCGGCGAAGATTGAAGAACAGCGCCTTCTGGGCCGCAGTCGTGCCGGTCCGCACGATCGACCAGTTGCGCAGGATGTAGTCCTGCATGGCCGAGCGGATCCACCACGCGGCGTAGGTTGAGAACCGCACATCCCGATCGGGCTCGAACCGGGCCGCCGCCTGCATCAGCCCGACATTGCCTTCCTGCACCAGGTCGCCCATCGGCAAACCATAGTTGCGGAACTTGGCGGCGGTGCTGATGACCAGCCGTGTGTACGACCGGACCAGTTCGTGCAGGGCTTTCTCGTCCCCGCTTTCCCGCCACGCGCGGGCTAGCTCGAATTCATGGTCGCGGCTCAGCAGCGGTTCGCGCATCGACGCTTTGATGAAGCTCAGATTGGCGCGCTGCGTTTCCGGATCGTCGATATGTGCCATTGTCCCGTCCCTGTGCCTCGCGGATATGGAAAGCCCTAACGCGACCCGGTGTTATTCCTGGCGTCCGTCGGCTGTTTTCGTGGCACATGGACCCGTTCCCACCGAGCCCCGCGCCCGTTTCCGATCGAACCGCTGACCACCCGCACACCCCTTTTGCTTGTCTTTACGCAGCATTTGGGACGACGGATCAGTCCGTTTCGCAACCAGATGTCAGACTTGGGACGGTTCGACCGGCCTTGTTGGCGTCGCGTCGACCCCGCCGAATACCTGATCACGATAGTCGACTATATACCCGACTCATCAGGTCAGATAAAAGACCCTTTTTGAATCCCGGATATAGACCGTCGACGCTCGGATCACTTAAACGTTAATGATGTCGAGGACGTCGCCGAACCGGTCGAAAAGGCCGGCCACCAGGGTGCCGCCGGACCCACAGCCACCGTCAAGCGTGACGGCGATCTCCTGCACCTGGACACCGCCGCCGTCCGGATCATGGCCGCGGACGATCCGTCGGAAGCCCTCATAAGACCTATCCAGACGGGCGAAGCCGTCGCTGCCCCACCAGAAACTGTCGCCCTGCGCGGCCAGGGGGCGGTCCCTGTCGATGCCGGCCGACACGAACAGAACGCCCAGATCCTCCGTGAAAGCAGCACGGCGCAGGGCGGCGTAGACATTGCTGTGGCCGGCCCGCCGGCGGATCGCCTCGCGAAGACCGTTGGTCCAGCGGGTCAGCGCGACCGCGCCGTCGCGCGAGGCCGAAAGGCCGTCGGCGATGCGGCCGCCATAGACCGCCAGCGTCTCGGCCACCCCTTGCGATGCCATCCAGCGCAGGACGTCACCCGGGTTCGGGGCGAACTGGATCTGCAGCAGCTTCTGCCACATCTCCTCCTGGGCACCGCGAAGATAGACGATGTCGCCGACCGTGACCCCGGGCAGAGCCAGGATTTCACGTCGGAACACGATGATTTCATCGACGACGTCGCCAACCGCGGCACCCCGGCCGATGAGGTTGCCCAGATAAACCAGCCGGTCGCCCGGCTCAAACCGGTGACCGATCTCCTCATGCAGGGCCACCAAGGGTCCGATCGCCCCATGGACGGCGGCGATGGCCCAAATCCGTCGCGGCCGGTTCAACCGGGCAAACTTCTCGCTGTCAGGCGTAACGGGAGGCTCGGCTGGCATGCGGGTCCGCTGTTCGGGTATCGGCGGCGCAGTCGTCCAAAGCGACAGGACTTGGCACAGATCAAGTCCGACGCCGGGCACCGGCGTCGGACACTTCACCGACAGTAGCGCGTTTTCGGCGGCCGCGAAAATCCTTCCGCCCGGCCGGGCCGGTCACGGCCGACGGGCGGTGCGGTCGCCGCCATGGGGATGCGGGCTACCCGTACGCCCGCTTACTCAAGCCACGGCGCCGGACGACCGACGCCGGATCGGAGCGTCAGGCCGCCTTGCGCAGGACGTCTTCCAGCTTCTGGGTCGCCCGCTTGTCGTCGATCTTTTCGACCGCCGCCAGTTCACGGGCCAACCGCTCCAGGGCCGCCTGGAAGATCTGCCGTTCGGAATAGGACTGCTCCGGCTGGTCGTCGGCACGGAACAAGTCGCGCACCACTTCGGCAATGGCCACCGGATCGCCGGAGTTGATCTTTGCCTCGTACTCCTGGGCCCGCCGGCTCCACATCGTCCGGCGAACACGGCTACGCCCCTTCAGGGTCTCAAGCGCGGTCTTGATGCGGTCCTTCGTGCTGAGCTTGCGCAGCCCGGCACGCTGGGCTTTCGAGGTGGGAACCTTGAGCGTCATGCGCTCCTTCTCGAAGGTGATCGAATAGAGCTCGACCTCCAGTTCGCCGACCGCATGGGTTTCGATACCCTGAATCCGCCCCACGCCGTGCGCCGGGTACACCACGTAATCCCCGACGCTGTACTCCAACGTTTCCGCTGTTGCCTGAGCCATGCTTATTTCGCCTTTGTGACTTTCATCCCACAGGTCGGCACGACGCCGGGGCG
The DNA here is from genome assembly GCA_028281985.1 of Alphaproteobacteria bacterium. Lineage (GTDB taxonomy): Bacteria > Pseudomonadota > Alphaproteobacteria > DSM-16000 > Inquilinaceae > JANQIU01. The sequence goes on from JANQIU010000067.1 coordinate 9,563, forward strand.
AGTGTCCCGGGTTGCCAACGCGCCCGCCGAATCGCGCCACCGCCGCCGCTGGGGCACACTCCGTAGGCCGTTCCCGACGGCATTCCAGGGAATCGGTTCATCGGCCACGGCAAAAAACGGCATCCGGGGCCTTCCGCCCCGGCGGCGTTGCGCTAACTCGTCAATATAAAGCTAATGCCCACAATATTCCAGCATTGCATAGGTGGGATGCGCACGACATAGCATCGCAGGCCGGCATTCCCACCGCGTCCGGGCCTATCGACGATCGGCTAACTGCCTTCGCCCGGCTTGTCGCTGAAATCCTGGGCGAACTTATCCGCCTTCTGGGCAAACTCATCCGCAGTCGCCAAGGGGTCTTTCTTCCGCGTGATGTTGGGCCAGGCTTCAGAATACTTCCTGTTTATTTCCAACCATGTCTCGGCGGCGTCGACGTCGGTATCCGACTTGATGGCCTCGACCGGGCATTCGGGCTCGCAAACGCCGCAATCAATGCACTCGTCGGGATGGATAACCAGCATGTTCTCGCCCTCGTAGAAGCAGTCCACGGGGCAAACCTCGACACAGTCTGTGTACTTGCACTTGATACAGACTTCTGTGACCACGTACGGCATTCGAATCCTCCAGGCGTCGCGCCTGCCGCGACCGTCAACGGACCGGGCGCGGCGGTTCTAGCCCAGCCCCGACACGGGCTCAAGGCGCCGCAGGTCGCGCCGCGGCCGCCCTCAGGCCGGCATCTCCGGTTCAGTCGTATCGGGACTGCGCACGGCGGCGGGCGGCGCCGCTATCAGCATCGGAAACGTGGCGAAGCGCGGCGACACGCCGCAGCATGTTGGCCTCCAGGTCGTGCACTTCCCCGCCGGCATAGACCACGTCCCACACC
>JANQIU010000109.1 GCA_028281985.1 Alphaproteobacteria bacterium
GGCCCGGTGTCTCCACGGTGATTTCGCTCGGCCTTCCCATTTCGACGCCCTGAAGGATCTCGTACCGCCGCGGTCGGTCATGCCGTGAACCTGACAGCAGCGCGCCGAGGGCCCCCGACGCACTGCCGGTCGCCGGGTCTTCGGGCGGATGGCCCAGGGGGGACAGAACCCGCGTGCGAAGCGTCATGCCGTTGTCGCCTTCGCCGATGACGACGAAGGCGCAGACAGCAAAACCGTCGACGGTGCGCGGGCCGACGGTGCTCGCTTTCCGGAAGGCGGCGCTGTCGGAAACGACCGCCGACAGGCTGTCCAGGCTCGCCAGTTCGACAAAGGCGAACGGCAGACCGACCGAAGCGACGCAGGGCGCCCAGCGGTCCGCCCGTATCGCCTGGACAGGAACGCCGAGGCATTGGGCCATCAGGTCCGGCGCGACAGAACCCAGCCTTCGAAGCGGTTCCGGGGCGGTGATTTCCGCACCGGCGACGCCGGCCGCCTCGATGATCAATCGGACGCTCACGATCCCGCCGAGCTCCTCGAACCGCATGTCGCGGCCGGTTCGGGATGCCGCGACCGTCGCCTCGCTGGCGATCACGAAAGCGGTGCCGATGTTCGGATGACCGGCGAACGGGATTTCATCGAACGGGGTGAAGATCCGGACCCGTGCCGTCGCGTCCGGTGTTTCCGGCTCCAGAATGAACGTCGTCTCGGAGAAGCCGAACTCCCTGGCGATGGCCTGCATGGTCGCGCCGTCCAGGCCGCCGGCATCGTGGATGACCGCCACCGGGTTGCCGCTGAACCGTTGCCGGGTGAACACGTCGACAATCGAGTAGGTGACGACCATTCCGCGACCTGACCTGATGGGTTCTTGAGACCATGAAGGGATTCAACGGCCTCGCGGGCCGGAGGGGTGGACAGCAGAGGCTGTCTACACGTTGTAATCCAATCCCCAATCCCGGTAGAGGCCGCGGTCGTCGGCCCAGTTTTCCTGGACCTTGACGAACAGCGACAGGTGCACCCGGCCTTCCAGGATCTGTTCCATCGCCGTCCGGGCGCCGCTGCCGATGGCCTTGATCATCGACCCCTTGTTGCCCAGCACGATGCCCCGGTGGCCGGCCCGCTGGACGTAGATCACCTGGGCGATCCGCACGCTGCCATCGTCGCGGGTCTCCCAGCTTTCCGTCTCCACCGTGGTGGCATAGGGCAGTTCGGCGCGCAGGCGCAGGAACACCTGTTCGCGGGTGATCTCCGCCGCCATCAGCCGCAGCGGCATGTCGGTGATCTCGTCTTCGGGGTAGAGCCACGGCCCAGGCGGCAGCCGGTCGGCCAGGTCGTCGCGCAGCCGGTCCAGCCCGTCGCCGGTCTTGGCCGAGATCATGTAGGTGTCGGTGAAGTCCAGCCGGTCGTTGAGCTGTGCGGTGAACTCCAGCAGCCGGGATTTCGGCGCCGCGTCGATCTTGTTCAGCGCCAGCACGATCGGGCGGCCACCCGCCTTCAACCGGTCGACGATGGACCAGGTGTCCTCG
>JANQIU010000118.1 GCA_028281985.1 Alphaproteobacteria bacterium
CCGGCTGCCCGACGCGGTCATCGGCTGGTACTTCGAACCCTACGGCGTCGCGGCCGGTATCATCGGCGAACGGATCGGCCGGCCGGTGTTGCTCCGCCATGCGGGCAGCGATATCGGGCGGCTGGCCACCTATGGCGACCTCGCGACCGCCTATCGCCACATGCTGTCCACGGCCGCCTGCGTGGTGACGACCCCGCGATCGGGGTTGGCCGAGCGCCTGGTGGCGGCCGGCGCCGCGGCCGACCGCGTTCGGGCGGCCCGCGGCCGGGCGCTGGACCCCGAGTTCAGCGACGGCAGCCGGCTTGATCTCCGGGAAGTGGCGGCCGAGGCCGAGGCCGTCTTTTCGACCTATCGCCTGCCTGACGATCTGTTGCAGACCCTGCGGGAGTGGAACCGGCTGGGCCTGGAGAACGGCGACCCCACACTTGGCACCTACGGCAAGATCGCCGAAGTCAAGGGCACCTACCAGCTGATCGATGCGCTGGACATGCTGGCCAGGGACGGCGTGCCGTTTCGCTACTGCGCCTTGTGGAGCGCCCAACCGAGCCGGTTCGCCCACACCTTCGGCTACCTTGCGGCACGGCCGGCGCTCAAAGGCCGTACCGTCGTGCTGCCGCCCTTGCCGCCGTGGCGGGTACCCGGGTTCGTGCGCCAATGCGACGCCGTCGCCTTCCTTGAGAACCGGTTTCCCATCGACATCCACGGCCCGCAGATCCCGCGCGAGGTTCTGGCCTGTGGTCGGCCCCTGATCGTCAGCGGCGAAATCTTCGACAAGCTGGTCTTCCGCGACCAGCTGGTGCCCGGGCGTAACGTCGAAAGGGTGGACGATCCGGACGATCGCGCCACTCTTGCTGCGGTGATCCGGCATGTGCTCCAGGATGCCGCGCATCGCCGGACCCTCGAGCACCACGGAGCAACCCTGTCGCGCGCGATGGAGGCTACGGCGCCGGCAGCGGATTTCGTGGTCCAGGCTGTCGAGGACATGGTCGCCGCATGACCGACACGGTTGCGCAGGAAACCGCTGCGCCGCGTACCGAGAAGATCACCAACCGCCGGGGGGTGGCGCTGCTGCGCGGCACCTTCCGGCATGATATCCCGGCGGCCACGCAGGTTCGCCTCCTGGCAACCGTCGCATTGACCCTGCTCGTTTCGATTCTGATGGCGCTGGCGCCCATCCAGTTTGCCCAAGCCGTCGATATGCTGACCGCCGGCAGCCCGATCGGCGAAGCCGGTATCGTCATCGGCCTGTCGGTCCTGTTCTGGGGCGGTGCCAAGATCCTCATCGAACAGCGATGGTGGGTGTATCAGCCGGCCGAACACCGGTTCCTGAACGCGGTGCGGTCACGGTACCTGACGCATGTCCTGGCCCTTCCCGCGCGGTATCACGCCGACCGCTCCCTGGGTCAGATGGAGTCGGTCGTTGGCCAGGGCATGGGCGGGCTGCAGCGCCTGATGTCCACGGCCTTCACCCAGCTTGCCCCCGTCGTCTTCGAGATCGTCGTCGTCGTCACAGCCTTCGCCACCGTGATCTCGGCCAAGCTTGCGGCCATCGTCGCCGGAACCGTCGGCCTTTACATCACCATCCTGGTCATCGGCAGTGAGAAGGTCAGCCGCCGGTTTCGCGCAGCGATCGACACCTCGATCATGGCCCAGGGCCAGTCCGGCGACGCCATCCTGAATGCCGACGGCATCAAGATGCTGGGCATCGAAGGGATGATCGCCAACCGCTACCGGCGGGCGATCGCGCGGGTGCACGCCCGGTTCCTGGCCTTCTACTTTGCCCGCGGGCTGTTCGGCGTCCTGATGTCGCTGGTGCTCATCGCAGGGTTCGGCATCGCGCTGGCCCTGGCGCTGGGCGACTACGGTCAGGGCACGCTCAGCATCGGCGGTCTCGTCCTGGTGAATGCCCTGTTGCTGCAGCTTTTCCGGTCGGTGGAGGGATTCAGCTTCTCCTACCGCGACAGCCGGCAGGCATTGACGGCAGTACACCGGTTCCTCGGGCTGCTGTCCGAACCCGTCGAGCCCCACCACGGCGGTGACCAGCCCGATCTCCCGATCACGCGGGTCGACGTCGACGGCGTCGGGTTCGACTATCCCGACGGCCGGACCGGCCTGGACCGGCTGTCGCTGACGCTCGAGCGGTCGCGCATCGTCGCCCTGTTGGGGCCGTCCGGCAGCGGCAAGTCCACCCTGGTCCGGCTGCTGCTGCAACTCTACCAGCCAACGCGGGGCCAGCTGCGCCTGGATGGCGTTCCCTTCGGCAGCATCGATGCGCGGGCGCTCAGGTCCATCACGTCGGTCGTCCCCCAGGATGCCGCGATGTTCCGGGACACGCTGGCCTTCAACATCGCCCTCAGCGACACCCCGGACGGCGACCGGCTTGCCGAAGCCATCACCGCGGCACAGCTCGGGGGGCTTCTGACCCGCCTTCCGCAGGGGGTCGAGACGGAGATCGGCGAGCGCGGCGCAAAGGTGTCGGGCGGCGAACGCCAGCGCATCGCCATCGCCCGCGCCCTGTACCGGCATCCGCAGATCCTGATCCTGGACGAGGCGACCTCGGCCCTGGACGAGGCGACGAAGGGTGAGCTGCTGAAGACAATCCGCGGCGTCGCCGCGGGCTACGTCACGCTGATCATCACCCACGACCCCGTCGCAGCCGCCATTGCCGACGAGGTCGTCAACATCACCGCGCATCAAACCACAGCAACCTCGGATCCGGACGTTACCTGAGCCGATTGGACGAAGGTCAGCGTCGCGGCCCCGTTCAGGGACACCGTCATCGTGTGGTGGGCGCCGTTGATCCGCCCGACCCAGCGTGAAGGTCCAACCGCTGCAGGAGCCTGCCCCCGTTGGCGCTTAAGCCGGTGATTGGAATATAGAAAATCCGCGCGGGCATCCTTCCTTATCTTGTTCTTTGCAATTGCGTTACGGCCTCTCGCCCCGGCGGATGACTACGCGAGTATTCGGTCAGCCGAGCATTGGTCCATGCCGATTATCCGGTCGGATGGTGAATTCTTCATCTTATGTCCTGCTCAGGCGATCCGGGCCGCCTTCCCCGCCGTATCACCTTCGCTGGTTGGCGTGGCAGATTTCGACGCTCAACCCCACGCGTGCCGGCAAAAAACAACCAATGTGGCCCTCGCCCGCAAACCTGATCGATCGATCAGAATTTGCGGCAGAGGAAGGCAATACCGCGTTTGACGAACTGGGACCGGGAATTCCGAAACCTTCGCCAACAGGAGAGACATCATGCCCTTCTTCAAGCATTGGCTACCGAAATTCTGGCTGCCGAAACCGCCACCCGAACCGACCATCGTCGACATCGTGGTCGAGGTGTCGGGCGATGACGGCTTCGACACTAACGGCAACGACTTCGATCTGCTGCGCGAGGCGCTGGAGGCAACCGATCTGCTGGGCGCCGTCGCAGACCGCAACGCCGACCTGACGGTCTTCGCCCCCACCGACGCGGCCTTCGGC
>JANQIU010000122.1 GCA_028281985.1 Alphaproteobacteria bacterium
GGCTGCGGAACAGGGGAAACCCGGTCAGCGTCCTGGCACCCCACGCCGGCTCGGGCATCAGGCGGCCCGGCCGACGCGACCGGGGCCCAGATCATCCAAGCGTGCGATCGGCACCACGTCGATTTCCCCGCGCCGGCCGTTCAACTCCACCCGCCGGATGTCAGCGGCTTCGACCGGCACCGAGGCCAGGTCGGCGACCCGCCGGGACACGATGACCGGCTGGCCAAGCTCCTTGGACAATCGCTCCAGGCGATTGGCGACATTGCCGGTGTCGCCGAGGAACTGTACCGAGGCCCAGCCGCTTGCCCGGCTCACGCCGACGACGGAGATGCCGGCATGAATGCCGATGCCGAAACGCAGCGGCCAAGGCAGATCATCCGCCAGTTCCCGGTTCAGCCTGTCGATACCGCGCCAAACCGCCCGGCTGGTGTCCACCGCGTCCTGGCAAGCGACGCGGATGTCGCCGACCAGCCCGAAAATGGCCATGACGCCATCACCGGCGATGCTGGTGACCTGCCCGCCGTGATCGCGGATCGCCCGCAGAACGGTGTCCAGATAGCGATCGACGATGAAGAACGCGTCATAGGGCAGCTTGTTGACCGTCAGTTCGGTCGATCGGCGCATGTCGATGAACAGCGCGGCGATGTCGATCTCCCGGCCGGTTTCCAGGCTGTCGAGTTCCGGTTCCCGCCGGCGGTCGACACGCGCCGGGACTAGCGGGTGGACCGTGACATCGCCGTCGGGACGCAGCTGACAGGCCAGGCGAATGTCTGCCGGGGCCCTGATCCGGTCCAGGGTCACCCGTTCGCCGGCCTCCGGTTCCGGCAGCGACCCCGATGCCGCCAGCACCCGCACGCGGCAGGTCGAACACCGGCCCCGCCCGCCGCAAACGGAACTGTGCGGGACACCGGCGAACCGGCTGGCTTCCAGGATCGAGAAGCCGCGCGGAACCACGACATCGCGGCCGCTGAGGTAGCGGATCCGCATCGGGTTGAAGCGCCGCTCGCGCCATTCCCGCAGGCCACGTGCGCCCAGAACGCCGACCACCACCGCCACGTAGCCCAGCAGCATCCAGGATTCCGTCGCATCCAGGATCGCCCGTTGCCCGGCGGTGCCGCCGATATCCGCCGTCGACTGTGCGTAGATCGGGTTGGATGCGATTTTGGTGGCCAGCGCCACGCCGCTGGAGACGAAACCGGCCAGCGCGAGCACCGGGATCAGCACCGCGGCCAACAGGGCCATGCGCGAAGTCCGGGCGTACCAGCGATGCCGCCGCAGCCAGAAATGCAGACCGACGCAGGCGTGCACCCAGACAATGATCAGTAACAGCGCCACCTGGGCGCCGTGCCACGGCTCCTCCACCCAGTATCGGATCACCAGTCGTTCGTAAGTGCTGTCGATACCAAGGAAGTCCTCGGCGATGCGGGTGCTGACCACGTGTTCCATGATCAGAACCGGCACCAGCACCCCGAACGCCAACTGGGCCGCTTCAGCCGGGGGCATGCGCAGATTGCGCCGCCGGTACAGCGCCTGCAGCGACAGGCCGGCATGCAGGAACAGCGCCCCGTAGAGAACGGTCTGGCCGACGACGCCGCGCCAGATGAACATGAGCCAGATCCGCGCTTCGTCCATCGCGTCGACCAGGAACACGCCGGCCGCATGATTGATGAAGTGGATCAGGCAGTAGAAGACGATCACCAGACCGCTCCACAGCCGCAGACGGGCGGTGGCCAAGTAACGGGCCGCACCGGTTGCCGGCCTCGTCGACGGGCTGTGGGCCGCATCCGTCATCGCTGTCGATCTCCATCGGCCGCGCTGGCCAACGCACGGTGTCGGTCGGATAAGTGGCGACCGCTATCGGATAAGGAACGTTGGGGACACGCGCCAAAACGGCGCATCGGCCGGTCTGCCATGCGTTCGCCCGTGACCGTCAGGCGATTATGGCAACGATTGAGGCCAGCGGCGCTTCTGGGTTGTCATGTCGACAGGGGCGCCCCAGTGTCGCTGCATGTCTGAGACGCCCCTTTCCCCCGATCTGCAGCGTGTACAGGAGAGCCTGCGTGCGTTGGCGATGGGCTTTCCGGAGGTGGTGGAGGACTTTCCCTGGGGCCACAGCGCCTTCAAGGTGCGCGGCAAGGCCTTCGTCTTCCTGGCGGCCGAGGGCGACTGGCTGAAGCTGTCGGTCAAGCTTCCCCAGTCGCATCCCTTCGCCCTGGACCAGCCGTTCGCGGAGCCCGCGGGATACGGCCTGGGCCGTGCCGGCTGGGTGTCGGCCACCTTCGCCGCCGGCGACGACGTGCCGACGGACCTGCTGGCCGCCTGGGTTGCCGAAAGCTTCCGGGCCATCGCACCGAAGAAGCTGGTGGCGTCGCTGTCTTAAACCACTTGGCCGGCACAGTGTATGGCGGAGCGTGAGTGAGGCCGTGAGTAGCGGCCAAACCGATGCCTGTCGGACGCGTGCCGATCCGGATAGTCCATAGCCGCGTTTCGACCTGCGAATCCGGTATCCGTGCCCCCTTGGACTTGCGCCTGGGAATGCGCACTGCTACCTGTCGACTGACAAATGAAACGCTGTTTCATTGATTGAAACAAGCGGGATTTGGTTGCCGACGATGCTGCAACAGCAGCCTTGGCATGACCTCAGGGGGGATCCGATGAACGATATCGAAAGCGCGGTTCTGGCCGATGTGACCCTGGACGAGCCCTGGGGCCTGGTCGAAAGCTTCGCCACCTTCAAGCGCGAACACCCCAAGGATGTCGACCGCGGCATGGACGAGGTGGTCGAGCGCCTGCGCAAGCACGGCGTTCCCGTGACCGTACACCAGCCGGAGCTGTTCCTGAGCCTGCCCGGCCTGGCCCGGGTCGAGGCCGGCGGCCGCACCTTCCGCGCCAAGCCGCCGGCCTACAGCTTAGACGCCCGCAGCGGCCTGTCGGGCGAACTGGTCTACATCGCCGCCAACCAGGCCGACGATATCGATACGATCTTCGACAAGAAGCTGGACCCGACGCAGTCGGCGGCCACCCGCGTTGCCGGCAAGATCGTCATCTCCGAAGGCTTCGCCAGCCCGGGCATGATCTCCCAGTTCGACGAGATGGGTGCGATCGGCGTGATCGGCATCAATCCCGGTGTCGACATCCATTGGGGCATCTGCACCAGCGTCTGGGGCACGCCGGATCTGGACGACCTGCCGCGCAAGCCGAACCTGGTATCGGTGGCCGTCAACAAGCCGGATGGCGAGGCGCTCATCGAGATCGCCAAGCAGGGCGGCACGGTCACGCTGTTCACCGAGATGGAGGAGGGCTGGTTCCCGTCCAAGCTGCCGGTCGTCGACATCCCCGGCACCGGGGAGCCGGACAAGTTCGTGCTGCTGCACGGCCATCTGGACAGCTGGGACGTGGGCATCGGCGACAACGCCACTGGCGACGCCACCATGCTGGAGATCGCCCGCGTGTTGTGGGCGCACAGGGACAAGCTGAAGCGTTCGGTGCGCATCGCCTGGTGGCCGGGACATTCGACCGGCCGCTATGCCGGCAGCACCTGGTTCGCCGACTATTTCGGGCTGGACCTGGAGGCCAACTGCGTCGCCCAGATCAACTGCGACAGTCCGGGGTGCCGCTGGGCGACCGAGTTCACCGAACTGTCGCGGATGTCCGAAACCGACACCTTCCTGGCCGGCGTGATCCAGGACGTGGCCGGCAAGCCGATTGCCGGCGAGCGGCCGCACCGGGCGGGCGACTACTCGTTCAACAATATCGGCATCTCCAGCTATCTGATGCTGTCGTCGACCATGACCTCGGCCAAGCGGGAGTCGATGGGCTACTACCCGGTCGGCGGCTGCGGCGGCAACATCGCCTGGCACACCGAGAACGACACGCTGGACATCGCCGACCGCGAGACGCTGCTGCGCGATATCAAGGTCTATGCCCTGGCGGTGGTCCGCAATGCCAATGCCGAGGTGCTGCCGTTCGACTGGCGGGCGACGGCGAAGGAGTTCCTGGCCACCATCGACCGCTACCAGGACAAGGCCGGCAACCGGTTCAGCCTGGCCCCGTCCAAGGCGGCGGCGGGTTCGCTGGCCGCCGCACTGGACGCGTTCTACGCCAAGGTGGACAGCGGGGCGGTGTCGACGGGCGCGGCCAACACGGTGATCCAGGATCTGGCCCGCATCCTCGTGCCGATCAACTTCACCCGCGGCCCGCGGTTCCGGCATGACCCGGCGCTGACCATTCCGGCCCTGCCGACCATCGCCGCGGCCACCGAACTGGACCACTACCGGAACGGCCAGCTGGGCTTTGCGCTGACCCAGCTCTCCCGTGGCCAGAACCGGTTGGTGTCGGCCCTGCGGCAGGCGGAGCGGCATATCGGCCTGGTCTGTGGTGCCGGCTGACGACCCGGACCCGACCGGCCCGACCCCCACCGGTCCGACCCCGGCCTGCGTGAACCCGGCCGGGGCGACGATGTGGGCCGCCTGGTACGAACGCACCGGGCCGGCGAACGAGGTCCTGACGGTCGGCCGGATGGCGGCCCCCGAACCCGCGCCCGGCGAGGTCCTGGTCCGGGTCGAGGCCTCCGGCATCAATCCCGCCGACGTCAAACGCCGGGCCGGCTGGCTGGACCAGCGGATGGCGTTTCCCCGGGTCGTGCCGCACAGCGACGGGGCCGGCCGCATCGTCGCCGTAGGGGCGGGCGTGTCGGAATCGCGCATCGGCGAACCGGTGTGGCTGTTCAATGCCCAGGGTGGCTACGGCACGGCCGGGCGGCCATTCGGTACGGCGGCGGAATATGTGACGATCCCGTCCGGCCAGGCAGTACGCCGCCCGTCGGGCCTGACCGCGGAATCGGCGGCCTGTCTCGGCATCCCGGCCCTGACCGCGCATCGTGCAGTGTTTGCCGACGGACCGGTGACCGGTCAGACCGTGCTGGTCAGCGGCGGGGCAGGGGCGGTCGGCCATTTCGCCGTCCAGTTCGCCCGGGCCGGCGGTGCCCGTGTGCTGGCCACGGTGAGCGGTCCCGCCAAGGCGGCGCATGCCGAGGCCGCGGGCGCTGAGGTCACGATCAACTATCGAACCGATGACGTCGTCGAGCGGGTGCATGCCCTGACCGGCGGGGAAGGGGTCGACCGCATCGTCGAGGTCGACTTCGGTGCCAACCAGGCCATCGACGTCGCCTTGATCCGGCCCAACGGCGTGATCGCCGCCTATTCCTCGACCACGGTCCCCGAGCCGGCGCTGGCCTACTACCCGCTGCAGTTCAAGGGCGCTACCTTGCGGCTGGTGCAGGGCTTCAACCTGCCGGACGCAGCCCGAGACGCCGCCATGGCCGCCATCGACGAGATGGCCGCGGCCAACCGCCTGTGCGTCGCCGTCGGCGGCCGCTTTCCCCTGGAGGCCATCGCCGATGCCCACGCGGCGGTGGAAAGCGGCGCCGTCATCGGCAACACGGTGGTGACGATCGGCTGATCCGCAGGGCGACGGCGCAAGCTGACCGAGTCGCCAGCGAAGGGGTCACCAGCAATGGGGTCAAGTCTTGAGTTATTAGCTACCGATAAAGAAAGACTTGACCCCAGTCGCCGTATCGTTCGCCGACGCTGTCGTGGCGAGCGTCGGCGGCAACACCCTCCTGCCTGACGACGGCCGGATCGCCGGGGTCAGGTGACGGCCATGGCGGGCGCGGGCCGGTTGGCTGACCGAATGACCAGGTCGCCGTTTGCCGTGTCGCCGGTTTCGTCGATCCAGACCGGTTCGGCGGCGAGCTTCAGGCAATCGACCCGCAACACCGGAAATGCCAGCCCCATCGAGTGGGAAAGGGCCACACGGTACCCCGGTTTCGGGTTCAGGCCGGGCGCGATTTCCCGCAGGCCGAGCTTGAGGTGATGGGCCACGTCCCATTCCAGGACTTCGCCCTGGTCGCGGGTGACGACCCAGCAATGCATGTCGTCACAGCGCCCGCCCTTCTCCGCAGGGAAGAAGCAGCCGGCCACATATCCCGCGTCGAATCCCGCCGCGCGCAGGGTGGCGATGAAATAGGTGTTGATGTCGACGCAACTGCCCTCGGCGATGCCGCACCCCAATGCCGGGACGTGGTCGAGGCCATCGTTGAAGCGCCGTTCGGGGTGGCCGTAGGTGAAGCGGTCCGCGGTGGCGGTGGCGATCGCGCGCAACCGGTCCTGGCCGGAGAGGTGGGTTGCGATGGCGCGGGCCTCCTGCACCAGGGCCTCGGCGGCGGTGGTGAAGCGGTTGGGCCGGTGGATGAACAGGGTGTCCGGGTAGGATTGCGAACCGGCCCGGTAGGTGTACCGGACCGTCACCGTATCTGCGGTCGGCGTCACGATGCGGAACGGCTGGCCGGTGGTCGCCTCGCCGACGGGACTGTCGTCACCGCCGGTGATGTCGACGCCGGAGCAGATCTCATGCGGTGTCGAAAAACCGGTCGGGACCAGCAGCCGGGATCCGCCATGGCGTCTGGCATCGACATCGACGGTCATTTCCGTCAAGTCGTGGGTCATGGCGCGTGCGATCCCATTTGTTCTATATTTCTAAGTATATCGATATATCAGGCGGGTCAAGTGACGGTGCGGGGGCCGATGCGTATCCTGATCACGGGGATGTCCGGGACGGGCAAGTCGACGGTGGTGGCCGAACTGGCAAGACGCGGCCACCGGGCCATCGACCTGGACGACAACCAGTGGTCCGCGTGGATGCCGGCGGACGGGGATCCGACGGGCGCCAATCCCGGCCACGATTGGCTGTGGCGCGAGGATCGGGTGGACAGGCTCCTGGCCGATGCCGGCGATGCGCCGCTGTTCGTCGGCGGGTGCGCTTCGAACATGGGACGGTTCATCGGGCGGTTCGACCGGATCGTCTTGCTGACCGCGCCGGTCGATACGCTGCTTCAGCGACTGGCCTCGCGGCAGACCAACCCCTACGGCAAGCGTCCGGAGGAAGTTGCCCGGATCCTAGAGAACCGCCGCCTGTTCGAGCCGCGGCTGCGCCGAGCCGCGACGCACGAAATCGACACCGCCACACCGCTCGATCTCGTCATCGACCGGATAAGGGCGCTGCCAGAGGAGCGGTGAGGTTCACGTGAGGCTTAGTCACAGGGATCAAGTTAAAGGGGTCAAGTCTTGAATCACTCCCTATGGGGTCAGGTCTCAAACGATCTGTAGCTCAAATTCTAGACTTGACCCCAATCCGAGACTTGACCCCAATCCGGCTCTATGGGGTCAGGTCTCGAACTATCTGTAGCTCAAATTCCAGACTTGACCCCCCTCCGGTGCCCGCCGACCATCAGCTTCCCGCCAGCCGGTTGGCGATCTCACGGGCCGCATCGGTCACGAGTTCCACGTGCCGCGCCTGATGATCCTCGGACAGGCGTCCCGTCGGGCCGGCCACGGAGACGGCGGCCACAACCTGGCGGCTGGCGTCGCGGATCGGCGCGGCGATGGAGAACGCGCCCAGGTCCAGGTCGTCGCGGGTGACGTGAATGCCGGTGCCGCGGATGCGGTCCAGGACCGCGGACAGGAGTGTCGGGTCAGTAACCGTATGGTCGGTAAATGCCGGCAGCGGGCCGGCCAGCACCGCCTTGCGCACCGCCTCGGGCGCATAGGCCAGCAGCACCATGCTGGCGCCGCCGGCATGCAGCGGCCCGCGCCGGCCGACCTGGGCGAACAGGCGAACCGGGTGGCTGCTCTCCCGGGTGGCCGCGCACAGGCAGCTCAGCCCCTCGCGCACCAGCAGGTTGACGTTCTCGTCCGCCGCCCGGCACAGGTCGTCCAGCACCGGGTTGGCCACCGCCAGCAGGCGCTTCTGCTGTTCGGTGCGGGCGCCGAGATACAGCAGCCGATAGCCTAGCGTGTAGGTCGATCGCTCGGGATCCTTGGCGACGAAGCCGCGCGCCTCCAGCGTGTAGAGCAGGCGGAACACCAGGCTCTTGGTCAGGCCCAGCCGATTGGCAAGGTCGGTCACGCCGATATCCGGCCGGTCGGCCAGCGCCTCGAGCACCGACAGTGTCCGGTCGACAACGGTCACGGTGTACCGCCCCGCATCCGCGGTGGAGGAGCTGCCGTCCGACCGGCCGTGCGCAACGATCGTTCGATCTTCGCCCGGTCCCATGTCTGCCATTGCGTTGTCCTTGCGCGCTACGTCACCTGACTCTACGCTACTCAGAGTAAAACGGCGTTTCACTGGTTGAAAAGGCCGAAAGCGGCGCCAGGCTGCACCGGCGGGAGGCATAGATGCGCGTTGCCTACGTGGTTCCCGGGCCGATGTCGAAGGGCCCGATGGGCCGGTCCGAGATGGAACGGCGCGAAGCACTGCTTCAGGGTTGGGCGTTCGCCGGCACGCAGGTCGCTGTTGTCGACGTGCCCAATGGCCCGGCCTCGATCGAAAGCGCGTACGAGGAACAGCTGTCGATCCCGCCGACGCTGGACCGGCTGCGCCAATGCGAAAGCGAAGGCGTCGACGCCGCCATCATCGGCTGTTTCGGCGATCCGGGTCTGGAGGCGGCGCGCGAACTCGTCGACATGCCGGTCATCGGCCCCTGCGAGGCCTCGGCCCTGCTGGCTGCCAGCCTGGGCCACCGGTTCACCATCCTGACCATCTACGACAGCATGGCGGCCAGCCAGGAATACCTGGTCCACCGGATCGGCGTCCGCGACAAGCTGGCCTCTGTGCGGGCGACCGACATCGCCGTGCTCGACTTGATGAAGAGTCCGGACCGCACCCTGGCGCGCGTGCTGGAGGTCGGCGATGCGGCGATCCGCGAAGACCGTGCCGATGCCCTGGTGTTCGGCTGCATGACCATGTCGTTCCTGGGCCTGGCGGACACGGTCAGCCAGCGGCTGGGCGTGCCGGCGATCAATGCCGGCCGCGCCGCGTTGAAGGCGGCCGAAGCGATCGTCGCCCAGGGGTTGAGCCATTCCAAGCGGGCCTATCCGCGGCCGCCGAAGCTGACCACCGGCATCGGCAAGGTCGAAGACCTGGCGCTGGCCTGACCCGGCACCGGACAAAAAACAGTCGGCAGACAAGGAGGCAGTGACATGTGGAAACAGTTGGCGACGGGGTCCGCTGTGGCTCTCATGGCGGCGACGGCCGGCGGACCGGCCCTGGCGGCGGGCGACGAAATCCGCGAGATCCGGCTGCTCAGCCGGCCGCAGGCGGCCCAGCCGCAGGAGTTCCAGTTCGTGCAGCTGATCGCCCAGGAATGGCGGCGCCTCGGCCTGGAGGTCGAGGTTGATATCATGCCCTGGGAACAGATGGCCGATCTGGTCTGGTACAATCGCGATGCCTGGGACGTCACGGCCTGGCAGATGGTCGGCCGGCCGGAGCGCAGCGATCCGGACGAGCTGATCTACAACCTGTTCCACAGCAGCACCGCCCCGGCCGGCTACAACTTCATCGGCTACAGCAATCCGGAACTCGATGCGGTAGTCGAGGCCCAGCGGGTTGAAACCGATCAGGACGCACGCCAGGCCCTGATCCACCAGGCGCAGGCGATCCTGAGCGCCGACCAGCCCAACCTGATGCTGGTGCACCCGCGGTCGACCTACGCGTTCAATGCGTCGGTGTGGAACCCGGAGACGGTGATCGACCAGTCCGGCATCGGCATCAAGAACGTCTGGACCTTCATCGGCGCCGAACCGGCGGGCGACCAGCGCGACATGGTGCTGAACTCGGCCGACACCGTGCAGGGCATCAACCCGTTGTGGATTTCCGGTGCCACCGATAGCTGGATCACCGAGCTGGTCTGGGACCGGCTGCTGCGTATCGGGCCCGACGGCCTGCCCCAGCCCTGGGCGGCGGAAAGCTACGCATGGCTCGACGAGACCACGGTCGAGGTGGTCTTGCGGTCGGGCATGGCCTGGCATGACGGCCAGCCGATGACGGTAGAGGACGTCAAGTTCAGCTTCGAAGCGCCGATGGGCGAGGAGGTGCCGATGTACGCGCCCTTCGTCGGCAACATCGCCGAGATCGAGCTGGTCGACGACACTACGATCCGGTTCCACCTGGCCGAACCGTCGGCGGCGTTCCTGACCGCCACGCTGGCCAAGGTCAACCTGATCCCGCAGCACATTTGGGACCCGGTCCTGACCGACCTGGCGACCCGGCCGGAGAATGCCGAGGATCATCAGGAAGAGGTGCCGATCGGCTCCGGCCCCTTCCGGTTCGTGAGTTGGCGGATCAACGAGGAGGTGGTGCTGGAGGCCAATGCCGACCATTTCAGCCCGCCGCTGATGGACCGCTGGATCCTGCGCATCATCCCCAACCAGGAAGCCGCGCTGGGCATGCTGCGCTCCGGCGCGCTGAACTTCCTGTCGGACTACTCCGGCGACCCGACGGTGCTGGAAGGTCTGGCCGGCGAGCTGGCCGAGATCGAGCTGGCATCGACCACCGACATCGGCTTCCGCTACGTGGCCTTCAACAACCGCCGGCCGCCGTTCAACGATCCGGCGTTCCGTAATGCCCTATCCAGGGCGGTCAACCGCGACCTGATCGTCGGCGCGGCGTTCCGCGGCTTTGCCGTGCCGTCGAACTCGGTGATCTCGCCGGCGCTCGGCTTCTGGCACAACGAGGCGATCGACGGTCTGGAGACCGGCCCGGACGTGGCGCAGTCGCTGCTGGAAGAGGCGGGCTACGAGGTCATCGGCGGGCGCCTGCACTACCCGGAAGGCATCAGCGAAGCGCTTTCGGAGTAGTACCTGGCGGAACAGCACCTGGCCGGTCCGGCGGGGCGGGATCCGCTCACCGCTGGACCGGTGCCCGTCTTTTGCGGAGTCTGACCCCACACGATGCTCGGTGCCCGACGACTGGCAGGTCGGCTTCTGCAGATGGCGTTCGTGCTGTGGGCCGTCGCCACCATTCTGTTCCTGATCTTCCGGCTGATGCCGGGCAACCCGCTGGCCGCCTATATCGACCCGACCTTCACGGAGGAACAGCAGGCGGCGCTGATCGCCCGGTTCGGCCTGGATAAGTCGCTGTTCGAGCAGTACCTGCTCTATCTCTGGAACCTGATGCAGGGCCAGCTGGGCGACAGCTTCTTCTACCGCCAGCCGGTGGGCTCGCTGATCCTGCAGGTGCTGCCCAACACCCTCGTGCTGGCCCTGGGGTCGCTGATCGTCGCCTACATCATCGGCGTGATCGCCGGCGCCTATCTGGCGTGGAAGCGGGGGACCTGGATCGAAGGGCTCGGCATTCCCGTGGTCCTGACCACGCGTGCGGCACCGGAATTCTGGGTCGGGATGGTGCTGCTGGCGGTGTTCTCGTTCAGCTTCGGCTGGTTCCCGGCCGGCGGTGCCTCCAGCCCCGGCGCCGAGTTCGACGGCTACTTGGACCTTTACCTGTCCTGGGATTTCCTGTCGCATCTGTTCCTGCCGGCGTTGACCCTGGCGATCTACTTCCACGGCCTGCCGCTGTTGCTGATGCGGTCCAACATGCTGGACGTGATGAACGAGGACTTCGTGACCATGGCCCGGATCAAGGGCCTGTCAGAGTTCTCCGTCGTGGTCCGCCACGGGGCCCGCAATGCCCTGTTGCCGGTGATGACGTCGTTCGCCTTCGCCGTCGGCTATCAGATGCAGGGGTCGGTGGTGGTCGAAACCGTCTTTAGCTGGCCCGGGCTGGGGCGGATGCTGGTCGGCGCCGTGTCGGCCGGCGACTACGCGTTGGCCCAGGGCGCCTTCCTGCTGATCGCCGCGGTGGTCGTGGTCATGAACCTGGTGGCCGACCTGCTCTATGGCGTCCTCGACCCACGGGTGTCCCATGCCTGACGCCAGCGTCGCCGGTGCCCGCCCGGGGCTCGGCGCTGGCCGGCGTCCTTCGGCGGTTGGACGCGCGTTCCGTGCCCTGAAGATCCCGGTCGGCGATCCGTTCGCGGTGATCGGGCTGGTTATCTATGCCGTGTTCGTGCTGGTGGCGATCTTTGCCGACCAGTTGGCGACCCACGATCCGCTGGAGATCCTGTTTACCGAGGACTACCAGCTTGCCGCCGACCAGCCGGCTTTCGGTGAGTTTGTTCTGGGTACCACCAATCTGGGCCGGGACATCTATTCGCAGATGATCTACGGCACCCGGTCGGCGCTGATCGTCGGCCTGGCCGCGGCCGCGGCGGTGGTGGTGGTGGGCACGCTGGTCGGGCTGTTCGCCGGCTATATGGGCGGCTGGGTCGACCGGGTGCTGATGCGCCTGGCCGACATCGCCTTCGGTATTCCGTTCCTGCCCTTCGTCATCGTCCTGGCGGCGTTCCTGGAGCCCAGTATCTGGAACGTCGTGCTGGCCATGGCGCTGATTCTGTGGCGCGACACTGGCCGTGTCGTGCGCAGCCAGGTGCTCACCTTGCGCAGCCGTGCCTATGTGGAAGCGGCGCGCGTGTCCGGGTCCGGCAGCCTGAAGATCGTCTTCCGGCACATCGCGCCCAACGTGCTGCCGCTGTCGCTGCTCTACGGGTCGATCTCCATCGGCTGGGCCATCCTGACCGAGGCCAGCATCAGCTTCCTGGGCTTCGGCGATGCCAACGCCGTGTCCTGGGGGTACATGCTGCAGGACGCCTATGCCAGCCAGGCGCTGTCCCGCGGCGCCTATCACTGGTTCCTGCCGCCGGGTCTGTGCATCGTCCTGGTCGTCGTCGCCGGCTTCTTCATCAGCCGCGGCTATGAAGAGGTGCTGTTCCCGAGGCTCCGGTCATGACCCAGCGGCACCTGCTGTCGGTCTGCGACCTGCGGGTCGAGTACAAGGTCGGTTCGGACATCGTGCGGGCCGTCGACGGCGCCAGCCTGGATGTGCCGCGCGGGGCCATCGTCGGCCTGGTCGGCGAAAGCGGCTGCGGCAAGAGCACCCTGGCCCGAGCCTTGACCGGCGTGATGCCGAAAAGCGCCCGCA
Organism: Alphaproteobacteria bacterium; assembly: GCA_028281985.1. Lineage (GTDB taxonomy): Bacteria > Pseudomonadota > Alphaproteobacteria > DSM-16000 > Inquilinaceae > JANQIU01. The sequence continues at coordinate 12,874 of JANQIU010000122.1, forward strand.
TCGCCGGCGGCCAACTGCTGTTCGACGGTACCGACCTGCTGCGGCTCAGCCATCGTCAGATGAACCGGCACCGCTGGCGCGACATCGCCTTCGTGCCGCAGAGCGCGATGAACTCGCTGGACCCGGTCTACACCATCGAGACCCAGCTGGCCGAAATCCTGCGGCGGCGCGGCGGCCTGAACCGGGCGGAAACGCGCGAACGGTCGGCGCATCTGTTCGAACTTGTGGGGATCGAGCCGCGCCGGCTGGGCGACTATCCGCACCAGTTCTCCGGCGGGATGCGCCAGCGGGTGGCGATCGCCATGGCCCTGGCGCTGGAACCGAAACTGGTGATTGCCGACGAGCCGGTGACGGCGCTGGACGTGATCGTCCAGCGGCAGATCCTCGACCGGCTGCGGTTCCTCCAGGCGGAACTCGGCATGTCGGTGCTGCTGGTCACCCACGATATCAGCGTCGTGGCCTATGTCTGCGACGAGATCGTGGTGATGTATGCCGGCCGGGTGATGGAGGCGGGGGAGGCCCGCACCGTGCTGACCGAACCGCACCACCCCTACACCATGGGGCTGTACAACGCCTTTCCCGATCTGCAGTCCAGCCAGGGCCTGCTGACCCCCATCGACGGCCAGCCGCCGGACCTGCGCCGGCCGCCCGAGGGCTGCCGGTTCGCCCCGCGCTGCCCGTTCGCCGAGGACGCGTGCCGGGGCGGCGAGGTTCCGCTGACGGCGGTCAACGGCAGCACGCATGCCGCCGCCTGTCGCCGCCTGGACGAGGCGACCGCCTTGCGCGCCAAGGCGCTGGAGGCCGAGACGTGGATGCCGTGACCGACAGGCGGCCGGTCGATGTCCCCCTGGTCGACGTTCGCGGGGTGCGGATGCACTTCCCCGTTGCCGGGCAGTGGTGGGCGGCGCTGCGCGGCCGGCCCACCGTGGTGAAGGCGATCGATGGTGTCGACATCACCCTTCGCCGGGGCGAAAGCGTCGGATTGTTGGGCGAAAGCGGTTGCGGCAAGACCACCATGGGCCGGTTGCTGCTGAAGCTGATCGAGCCGACGGCGGGCGAGATCCGGTTCGACGGCCGGCCGCTGGCAAGCCTCGACCGGCCCTCGCTGAAGGCGTTCCGCCAGAAGGCGCAACTGATCTTCCAGAACCCGTTCGAGGCGCTCAATCCCCGCTTCACGGTCCAGCAGTCGATCGCCGAACCGCTGGAAAACGCGGGCGTGCCGGCAAACGACCGGCGCGAGCTGATTCTGCAGGCCATGGGCCGGGTGCGCCTGCCGGACCCGGCCGATCTGCTGGGCCGCTATCCGCACCAGCTTTCCGGCGGCCAGCTGCAGCGGGTGGTGATGGCGCGGGCATTGATCCTGGAGCCAACCTTCATCGTCGCCGACGAACCGGTGTCCATGCTGGACGTGTCGGTGCGGGCCGGCATTCTGAACGTGTTCCGCGAGGTCCGTGACAGCCTGGGCCTGACGGCCGTGTACATCTCCCACGACCTGGCGCTGGTGCGCTATGTCTGTGCCCGTACGATTGTGATGTATTTGGGCGCGGTGGTGGAGGATGGGCCGACGGAAGACCTGGTCCGCGAGCCGCTGCATCCCTACACCAAGGCCCTCGTGGCCGCCGTGCCGGTGCCGCATCCCGACCAGTCGCGGGACGCCCTGCCGATCCGCGGCGGCGCCCCGGACGCCCGCAACCCCCCATCCGGTTGCCGCTTCCGCGATCGCTGTCCGCACGCCTTCGACCGATGCGCCGCCGAGGCACCGAAACCGACCCGGGTGGGCGACCGGACGGTTTTCTGCCACCTGTTTCAGCCGTAGAGTATGAGGGGTGGGTCTAAATCGGGCGTTGAAGTGATCGTATGACAGATAGTAGAGGCAATATCCGACCGGCGGCCGAGCAGATACTGCCGATATCGACCAGGGTATTCTTCCGAAATCTCCCAATGCTCTTCTTGGTCTCGTTGGTTATTATTTCTCCGTTCATGGTGTTGGGCTACATAAGTGCTGATTGGGTGATGGCCGGTGCCGTCTGGCCCGTTCATGTCCTGATGCTGACGATCCGGTTGCTGCTGCTTGCATATCTTATAGGCGCCCTGAGCTACTGGGTTTTTGGCCAGTTGGGCGGACCGCCGGTCACGGTGTTGCAGGCACTGTCGCGCACAGCGCGGCGGATCGGCCCGGTAATCGGTACGGCCATCCTCAGCGGCATTGTGGCCGTTGTCGGCTTCCTGGTGTTCGCGTCCCCCGGTTTGCTACTGAATGCTCTGGCGCCGGCCGCCGGATCGGAGACCGGCATGGCGACAGCATCCGCCGTCGGCAACATCCTCCTGGGTGTCGGTGGACTGATCAATCTGGCTGTCGTTGTCACCGCCCTGTGGGTTGCGGTGCCGGTCGCGGTCATCGAGCGACCGGGGGTCATCGGCAGCCTGCGCAGAAGCCGAGACCTGGTTACTGGCAACCGGTCCACTGTGTTCGGCATTATCGTCGTTCTGATGCTACTGGAGTTGGGTGTTGTTGTTTTTGGGACGGTTTTTGCCAGCATGGTTCTTGGATTTGATTTCCTTGAGACGCTCCCTTTCTTCATTGCCGTATGGTTGGTGGTCGTCGCGTTCAGCGCCTTCACCGCGGTGATCACGGGTGCGGGATACGTGTTGCTGCGCGTTGGGCAGGCAGGCAGCAAAGCACATGAAAGCCGGGACCCTGCGTCGGTGTCCGGTGCATCGGCGCGATCGCCCGAGGGTCAGGGGTCGTGACGAACGAAGGACGGGATGGGTGAATCTGTGATACCTGCCTGATGGACCAGCCATCTCTCGGATCTGTCAGACCGACCCTCGGATACATGTTGTCGGCCCGTTCCAGCATCTCATCCATTGATGCCGGGAGACGTTTGCAACTTCATAACGTGCAGCTATGCTAAAGTTGGATCGCTGACGGCCTTCGTGCCAAAGCTATCTGTCCGAAGGGACGCGGTACGGTGATCCGCTGGCCGCTTGTCAACATCTGCCCTGGTCGGCTGGGCTGAGGTCGTTGTCGGTATTCTTGATCAGTCCGAAGAGCATTGGTGTTATGGAACAGGCACAGCCCAGGCAGTTCAGCATTCGTGGGGTCATTCTGACAGGGCTTGAGGTTTTTTTTCAGAATTTCTTTCCTTTTATGGCTCTGTCGTTGATTGTGTGGTTTCCGATCTTCTTGTTTGAGTACAACTGGACTGCCTGGTTTGGCCTGGGCAGCGGACGAACATATCTTTTCCTAGGTATGGCTATCGACATTTTTTTCTACGGTCTGCTGATTGGGGCACTGTCCTACGGTATCTTTCGGTACCTGAGTAATCCTCCGGTCTCTTTCTTTGCCTGTCTTGGCAACGGTATCGGATTGGTGCTGAGAGTAATTGCCATCTCAATAGTAGTGATGCTGGTTCAGGTGATCAGCTTCTGGGTCTTTTGCTTGCCTGGGCTGTGGATATGGGATTCCGATCCGACTGCCGGGCTCTCGGGTTTTGCCCGGGAGATGGCGCTGCTCAGAGCGCGGGAGTTGGGCATCGACCTCGGCCCAAGCGGGGTCGCTCGTGCGCTGGCAATTCTGTTGATCGGTGCCGGCGTCATCGTGTCAACCGTTGTGGGCATGATGCTCTGGGTCGCTGTGCCCGTCGCGGCGATTGAGAACACAGGTACAGCGGATAGTATGGGGCGAAGTCGCCGCTTAACCAAAGGGCATCGTTGGCCTATTTTTGGCTTTCTGCTGCTCTTTTTTCTCGTAGAGTTTGTCTTCTATGTAATAATGCAGCTAGTGCTTACGCCACGTTTGCCGATCTCCATGGCGGATTTTGTTCCACTACTGTTGGCCAGATGGATGGTCGGTGCCTTCTTTGGAGCTGTGACGGCCGTCATCGTGTGTGTCGGGTATCAGCGACTTCGGATGGCGAAAGAGGATACGGACATAGGATCGATGGCCGCGGCGCTCGACGCGCGAGATCGGTTCGCTGGATAGGCCAACTGGCAAGGGTCCCGATCCATCAGGCAGCGAAGGCGGATTTGATCATGGCTGCCGGCCGCCCCGCAGGCGTTGTGCGCGTCGCCCAGCCAAGCGTTGACCGCCACTGACGCGCTGCGGGACGGATGGGGCGTTAGGCCCCGGAAACACAAGCCCGGCGCGGCGTCGATGGTACGGGCCAGGGTCGGGGCAGCGTGCCGAATCCGGGGTTCTCCCTTGGCGGTTGCTATTCAGGCGCGAATAATCCGGATTGATTTATCCCGTCCAAAGACCTATCATGTTCCTCAAATGTTCTGTCGCTGGAGCAGGCTTCTGTCAAAAAGCAGCATCTGAGGCGTCCTCACCGTTCACGCTTTGCGGATCTCGACCCCGGTCGTCATGCTCTTCAGTCGTGCGCCACGTGCCGAACGCGCCCGAGGTCGCGATGTTCTTTGTGGTTCGTTCGTTTTTACCAAATGGGGGAAGCAATGGTTCAGGCCGATAACACAGCTCAGTTCTCGTTCTCTTCTACATTCTCGATGGGCCTAAGTGTTTTTTTCAGTAACTTTGTTCCGTTTATGATTCTTTCTTGCCTGATGTATTTGCCGTCTCTGTCGATAGCGTATTTTGGCCCTCAGTATATCGACGTCGAATACATAGGGATGCTGGGTATTTTTATAATAATTGTTGAAGTTATATTTTATTCAATACTAATTGCGGCTCTTGTCTATGGAGCTGTCCAGCACATCAACGGTACTCCGGCTTCGTTCATGAGCTGCCTAACGCGTGGCCTCAGCACAATGCTGCCGGTGCTCGGGATCGCCATCGTCGTCGGTATAGTTGTGGTTTTGGGCTTGATTGCCTTGATCATCCCCGGGCTGATCTTGGTAACGATGTTCTGGGTCGTCGTGCCGGCCGCGGTGATCGAAAGGAAAGGTGTCGGTGCCAGCATGGACCGAAGCCGCAAGCTCACCTACGGCCACCGCTGGGCGATCTTCGGCATCATCATCCTGCTGGGCCTTGGGCAAGGACTGACTCAATGGTTGGCGAGTCTCGTCCTGGTCCCCTCGCGCCCGCTGCAGATGCAGGATCTTCTGCCCTGGTTCATCGGCGACTGGCTGATTACCGCGTTCTTTGCCGGTCTTGCCGCCTCGATGGTGGGCGTCGGCTATTACCTGCTTCGGTCGGAAAAAGAAGGTGCCGACATCAAGACCCTTGCGGCGGTCTTCGATTGAGCCCGGGTTCCCCAGATGACCCTGCGGTTTCGTGGCGCCTGGCCGCGAATTTGGTATGAAAATCAGCGCAATGTTGGCGATTCGAGAGGCCGGAGATGGATGGGGTGGCGGGTGGAACGGAATAGGCCGATCTTCGGGTCGCGTTCGACCGCCGCCTCAAGCTCGAATTCCGCGGCTCGAAGGTCACCTCCGACGCGGGGTTGCTCGCCTTCCGGGAGCACTGGACGACGCCCTTGGCCCGACTGAGACGACCGGGCAAGGTGCTGGCCGACTCGTCGGGGAAATGGATCGACGCGGTTCATACGCGCCGCCCGACCAACGTCATCGTGCCGGGCATGGACAGCAGCGTCAGCCCGACCTGTGGGGACCAGGAAGGTACCGCCTACAGCGGCCACTTCGGTTGCACCTGCTACCATCCGCTGTTCGTGTTCAACCAGTTCGGCGACCTGGAGCGGGGCGCCTTGCGCTCCCGCAATGTCCACAGCGCCGACAACTGGCGCTGGGTGCTGGAGCCGGTGGTGGCTCGATATGGGGACAGGACCAAGCGGCGGTTGTTCCGGGGCGATGCTGCCTTCGCCCTGCCCGACCTCTACGACGACCTGGAGGCCGAGGGCTACACGTACACCATCCGCCGCAAGGCCAACGCGGCGCGGCTCCAGCTTCACGCGCTCGCCTACAACCTCGGCACCTTCCTGCGCACCCTGGCTCTGCCGAAGGAGATGGAGAACTGGTCGCTGACCACCATCCGCGAGAAGGTGGTGAAGATCGGCGCGAAGGTGCTCGCCCACGCCCGCTATGCCGTCTTCCAGATAGCCGAGGTGGCGGTACTGCGCGACCAGCTCCGCCGCATCCTCGACCTGATGGACAATCTGCGACCACGAGTACCCGCGCCATGTTGACGGCCGGGGCAGACCACGCGGGACGAGCGATAGGCGAAGTCCGTCCGCACCTTTGGAAAACGGGCTGGAAACATCCCATTGGGGACGATCATGGGGGCCGGAGCGTCGATGATCCGGCGGCGGACGCAACCGATGCGCGTTCCCTCCTTTCGGTTGGTTGGGCCACAATCAGGATACAGCGCCATCGGACAGGGACAGATCGGCCGCACAAACGGGAAATGTCGGTAGAGAGGCGTGGAGTTATGCGGACATCATAGTTGTGTCGGCGCGCGGCAGTGCCTGCAATTCGTCTCAAATCAGATACAATGTGGCGACGCACTGGCCACGACACAGACATACGGTCGGTCCAACCATCCGTGTGCAGCCAATCGGCCAGCCTAGGGGATGTCGGACCCAATCGTGAGGATGTCATTCGTGGATCAGCATCGCATGCCGAATGTGCTGAAGATCGCCATCGGTCTTTTCGCCCTGTCGACCCTGCTTGCGGGCATCAACCTTTCAACGATCCGCGATGATGCAAGTGGCACGATGATGGCTGTGACAGTGGGCGGGCTGGCTGCCAACGTGCTCCTTGTCGCCATAGCCGCCGCGCAGCGGCGCTGGTCCGCCTACCTTCTATCGGTCTTCACGGTGCTCGGCGTCGTCAGCGTCCTGATGGGTATCGGGCGGATGTTCGACTACAGTGCCTCGGTTGCGAGCATTTCGCTTCTCTTGAATGCCGCTGCTCTGGTCGGTTGCGGTCTCCTGGTGTTCCCGGCGAGCGCCACCGTGTGGTTCCAAGCCCGCACCCGTGACCAACCACCGGCGGAGGAGGTGTCGCTGCGCCGCAGGAATGTTGGCGGAACCATTGGCGTCTTAGCCTTGGTGTTCCTGCTGGCGGGGGCCTATTGGTTGGTCGATCCCGACTTCACGGACTGGGAAGCCCAGAGGCTTGCCTGCCTGGATGAAGCGGACGAGGTCGCAAGACCGGAACAGTTCGAGGCCTGCCGAAATGCCATCGCGGACGGCCCCTTCAGCGGCACCGAACTGGGGGATCTGTATCTTGCGCGCGCTGTGTTGGTGACCGAAGGCAGAAACCCGCGACCGCTAAGTATTATCGATAGTCTGAATGCGGCCTTATCGCATGGTGCAACCGACATCGACCGCCTGTATCGGGTCGGTGAATCGCTCTACGAGCTCCGCGATGCCGCCATGCTTTCGGAGCGCGTGGTCATCGCCAGGGCGTCGGGTGACGCCCTGGAGTACGCGATCGACCTGGCGCCAGAACGTGCCGACATCCGGTATCTTCTCGCGCGATTGCTGTTGTGGACCGGTGACATCACCGGAGCGCTGGGCGCAATGGAGGAGGCGCGCCCGGCCTACGAGGAGGATCCCGAATTCTTGAGCATTCTGGGCGAGGCATATCTTGCCGAGGGCAGCCCGCAGCGCGCCTTGCAGGCGGCCAATGCGAGCCTGTCCCTGGTGCCGCAACATGTGCCGTCGCTGTTTCTCCGCTCTCGCGCTTCGTTGCACACCGGTGACTATCACCAGGCTATCGATGATTTGTCTGTCATCCGACAGGAACTGCCGCAAGATACGCTTCTTGTTTTCCTGGATGTCCTGGCGCATTGCGGGTTGGGTGACCCGGAGGCGGCGCGCCGGATCGCCAGTGCATCGGTCGCCGATGGCATCGTTGCCGAAGAAACCTGGTACGATGAGTTGCGGTTTCTCGATGCGCTGGCTGCGGCCGGGGTTGACGAGGAAGCCGAGGATCCTGATGTCGGGGCTGTCATTGACGCCTGGATCGGTGTGGGCTGCCCGCAATCGGCCTACCCCCTTCCCTGACTCGGATGGTCCGCTTGCCGGCTCGATCATCGAGCGAGGTCGATCAAAACGGAGTCAGTTCTGCGGCTCCGTTTTCATCGTGAATCTCGCTCTATCTCAAACAGATAGGCCAGATTGCCCTGTACGGCTTGATACAGCTGGTATGGGAAAATGATACATCCCTATTGAGGGGATCGACCTAAGGTTCGGCACGCACCCCGTGCCGGACGTCGGGGTACAAGTCACCTTGCATCCGACCGGTTGATCCTCGTCCCACTGCCGGGCCTGCCGGTAGCGCGCTGGCCTGCAGAACCCCTGGCGGCCTCGCCCGGCCCTCAGGTGCGGTCATCGCCCCTGATCGTGCTTGTCGGACTTGTGTTTGCCGAAAGCCAGGCCGGTCTCAAGGCGTGTTCGCTGGGCACGGTAGAAGGCCTCCAGGAAAACGCCGGGGTCGGTGATGCCGCCGTCGGGTGCGGCGTAGCCGATCTTGTTCTTGATCCGGTCGGCCACTGCGCGCCGCGCCTGGGCGGCGTCCGGCCGGCGATCGCGCAAGACGCCTTCCAGCACCTGCAGTTCGTACGCGCCATAAATCGCCAACTGCCGGTCGGTGAAGCGGATCTCCGCCGACGGGGCCGGGGTGCCGGATCTGGCCTGGGCGACGTCTTCCAGCAGGACCGGCTTCGGCAGGGTAATCACCCAGGTTCCCGCCACGATATCGCCCAGACGCAGCCTGTCGCGATTGAACACCGGCATAAGGGTCAACACGCCGACCCAGACGAGCGCTGCGACCGCGACAAGGCCGTCGCGAGTTTCCGATGGGATCACCAGGATCAACGTCAACGGCAGGAAGATCTCCACCTCCCGCACCAGATTGCGGGCCAGGATCGCGTCGGGGCGAAGGGGGCCGCCGGTGCGGCTGACCACCCGCAGCCGGGCGAGGCGTTTTCCCGGGGTCGCGCCGCGCCAGGCCGACTCGAAATAGGCGAAATAGAAGACGCGGATCAGAAACGAGCACAGGAGCGTCGCCGCGATCGCCAGATCCGATCCACCGGCGCCAAGGGTGGTGAGCGCCAGCAGCAGGCCGAGCACGGCGATGGCGCTAAGCAGGAGCGCCATGTCGACGACAAACGCGGTCAGGCGCTCGGCCCGGCTGGCCAGATGAATGTGAACCACCACGCCTTCTGGCGTCGTCAGATCGCGCAGGTGCGGCGAGCGTTGCGAACCAGCGCCGTGCGCGGCGGGCATCATGCCGGTCTGGCCCGCGCCCGGATGACAAGATAGCTCAGGGTAACGGCGAAGGCGCTCCAGCCAATCAGGAACCGGTCCGTCGTGTCGACAACCAGTTGCCGGACGAAGCCTTCAAGAAGGGCGGCCAGGAAGAACAGCAGCGCGGCCCCCAGAACGACGACAGCCGCCTGACGGCCGCGGTCCGCCAGGCTGGCCAACCGGCCGTGCCGGCCGGGGAACACGACGGCCGCCCCCAACGACAGCCCGGCGCCGCCGCACAGGGCGATGGCAAGGATCTCGGTCGTACCGTGGACCGACAGCCAGGCCAGGAAATCCACACCCAGGCCCCGATCGGCATAGAGGGCAATGAAGGACCCCAGCATCAGCCCGTTGATCAGCATGAGCAGGAGGGTGGGGATGCCGAGGACGATCCCGAGGCCGAAGGCCAGAAGCCCGATCCCGGCATTGTGGGTGAACAGGAAGCTTGCGAAACGAACAAGCGTTTCAAGGACCGGAGGCCGATCGTAGATCGCGTTCAGAAGGATTTCGTCGGATGCCGCGGGAGACCGTCCTTGCGCCAGCGCATCGGAGACGAACGCGTAGAACCACTCCGGTTCGGCCAGCGTGAGCGACAGCCCGGTCGCCACGCCGAGCATCAGGGTGGCGAACGCGGCCAGGATGTGCCAACGCAGCGCCGATACCGCCCGGGGGAAGGTGTGCGAAAAGAAGCGGGCCACGCGATCCAGGACGTTCGAGCGTTCCGCATACACCGCCAGATACGCCCGGGCCGCCAGCGCATCCAGGTAGGTCAACAGGGCGCGATCCAGCGATATGGCATGGGCGACCGATTGGGCGGACAGGGCCGACCGGTAGAGAACCGGCAGCCGGCAGAGGTCCTCCGGAGCCATGTGCGCCGGGCCCTCTTTATCCAGGCGGTCGATTAGGTGCTCCAGTTCGCGCCAACTGGTTTCCCGTTCCCGGCGGAACTGCGAGCTCTTGAGTTCGATGGTCGCCATGGTCGCTGGCCGTATCCTCGCCCGTCAGATCTGCCCGCGGTCTTTGATCGCAAGGTACTGGTTGATCAGGGCGATGCCCATCCGGTCGGGGGAGGCTTCCAGGCACAGGATGCCTTGGCGCCGCAACCTTTCGAAAACGATCTGCCGGTCGCGCAGGAAGGCCTCCGCCACGACCGATTGCGACAGGGTTTCGACGTCCGTCGGTGCGGCTTCTGCCGTTGCCGCCAAATTCGGGTTCCGCAAAGTGACGAACAGCACCAGGTGCCGGTTGGCCAGGCGCTGCAGTGTTTGCAGCATCAGCTCTGCCATTACGCTGTCGACAAAGTCGGTCATGATGATGACCAGGCTGCGGCGGGCCAGATGGCCCTGCAGCGTGGTCAGGCCAAGGGTGAAGTTGGTTTCGCCGGCATGGTAGTCGACGCGGGCCAGATCACGCTGGATCCCGGCGAAAGCGTGGATGCCGGCTGCCGGCCGGGTGTAGTGGCGGACCGTGCTGTCGAAGCTGAAGGTGCCGACCCGATCGCCGGCGCGCAGCGACAGATACGCCATCAGCAGGGCGGCGCTGATGGCATGATCCAGACGCGGCATGCTGCCCATGGGGTCGCCCATCAGATAGCCGCTGTCGAACGCCAGGATGATCTGTTGGCTGCGTTCGCTTTGGAATTCCTTGCAGACCAGCCGGCGATGCCGGGCCGAGTGCTTCCAGTCGATCGCGCGGTGATCCATCCCCTGGACATACTCGCGCAGGGCCGCGAACTCGGTTCCTTCGCCCGGCCGCAGGTCGGGGCGGGTACCGACGGGGGCATCGCGGGCGCTGATTGCGAAAGCCAAGCGGCGGACGGCCAGGATGTTGGGCACGATGTCGATGTCCCATGCTAGCGCGTGGCGATGCAGCCGTTCGACCAGGCCGACCGGTCCCGGCCAGCGCAGCCAGATCTCGTCCAGCCGGGCACGCCCACGTCGTTGCGGGGTCAGCGCCAGTTCGGCGTAGACTGTGGCGCCCGGCACTAGCCAGCTCGCGACCGGATCGGGCTGGCGCAACAGGGGCGGGACCTCGCACCGTACCCGGCAACGGCAGCCCGGGGCGCCGCCGGCAAGGG
>JANQIU010000135.1 GCA_028281985.1 Alphaproteobacteria bacterium
CCTCAGCCAGCGCCGATGTAACCAGGCCCGATCGCCCGGCTGCGCTCAGGCCTCCGCCGCTGGGGCCGGCAAGGCCGAAGAGCGGGTTCGCCGCCTGCAGGACTTGGTCGATCGTTTCCTGCAAGGCCTCCAGGTTGAGCACGAGCTGCGGCGGCAGCGGCGCCCCCCGGTCGATCCACGCCGTGACCGGCGACAGCACCCGTTGAGCGGTGATGACAAGCGCCCCGGTCATGGCCGCCACGACGATGCCGGCGCCGAGGATCCGCGGCAGCTTCCACTTTTCGAGCCGGGCAACGATGGGGTGCAGCAGGATGGACAGAAAGACCGCCAGGAAGACCGGCAGCAGTACGCCTTTGGCCAAGACCAGCGTGTAGAGTACGGCAAGCAGGGCAAGCACGCTGGGAAGCGGCCGGAGCGCGGCGCCGCGGGCGATCCTTTGCGGGGACAGCCGCGGGGCGCGGCCCTCGTCGGCGCCCGACGCTCGCTTGTCGGTTCTGCTTGCCGGTGACCCCGCCGGTCCGTGGCCAGGGTCGACTACCATCTTCGAGCCGCCGCGTGGCTGCCTGTGCCATCGGCGCCGTGAAAGACCTGAATTGCCGTCATGGGTTCTGTCGGAACGGGGGGATCGATGCCGGCCCGCCGGCCCGGCGTCGCCTTGCTGCGGTGCCGGCCCGCGCACTGTCGTCCGAACCGACCGTTCGGGGCGACCGGACCCATGGGTTCGGACGTCTGGGGCACCTGAAGTCCGGGAAACCGATCTAGCGGACCGTCGGGTTCGCAGAGGCGTCCTGAACTGGGCGTTGCCGCCACTCCGATGGGGTCATCCCGGCGTGTTTGCGAAACGCGGCATTGAAGGTTGATTTGCTGTTGAAGCCGACATCCTCGGCGATCGTCAGGACGGAGGTCGCGGGATCGGTCGTCAGCCGCCGGCAGGCCTCCCTGATCCGCCACCCGTTGACGAAGTCGAAGAAATTCACACCCAGGAACTGATTCAACACCTGGGACACCCGGTGCGGTGGCACGCCGGCCGCCTCGCTTAAGTCCCGCAAGGCAAAGAACGGGTCCCGGTATGGCGTCTGCCGCTGCATGGTGGCGGTCAGCCGCGCAGCGACACGGCGCGCCGTCGCCGCGTCGAGGGGCGAGCGGGCATAGGCGGCCGGAGCGCCTGTCCCTGCGCCGTCGGATGCCCGTGTCTTCGTCGGGGATCGGGTTGACGGGGCATCGGGACCGATGGCGGCGGTTCGCAGATCCGCATCAGGAAACAGCCGCCGGGCCTGCAGCGACAGGATCGCCACCGCCGCGACACACCCCATCCGGAAGAAGCCCAACAACAAGCGGGTGCCCTCGTCGATCTGCACGATCCGGGACACCAGCAGCTCAACGGCCAGGGCGGCGATGGGCAGGGCGAGAAGCAGGAGCGCCAGGCTCAGCCCGCTTTGGGCGGCTCCGCCCCTGACCGACAGCCAGGCTCGCCAGCCGTTGTAGCCGGTCGTGACCCGGAAAGCCGCCGCGGCCAGGTAGAAGGCGGCGATGGCGCAGAACCCGAACCAGAGTGCCCGCACCAAGGCAACGGACAGCGGATCGCCGAGCCCGTGGCGATGGAAGACGATCGCCAGGCCGGTACCGGTCAGGACGGCCGGCAGGACATGAACGGTGGCGCGGATACCGGGGCGGTAGGCCGGGGCGACGACCTGTCGGATCGCCAGATGGACGGCTGGCGGTATCAGGAGAACGATGCCGTATGACAGGCCCGCCAGCGCCGGGCGTTCGGCGTAGACGTCGTAGGCGTTGGCCAGGCCGCTCGCGATAGCGAGTGCGAACAGCATGAACGGGACGGGTACGAGCCAGGCCCGGGACATCCGTACCTTCGGGTCGCAGGCGATCACGCCCGCCGTCACGGCGCACAGGGTGATCAGTGCCGCCTGGGCGACGACCTTGGTGACGTCAATCGCTTCCATGGCGTGGCAGAGAATAGCGCCTGACCGCTGCGGCGCGACAGGCGGTCGGTGCGCGTTTTGGCGCACTGCCGGACCGGCATCATCTTTGGTTGCACCGGTCCCGAAGGTCGCAACGAGAAGGGGCTGAAAACGGCAAGGAAACTGGTCGGAGTGAGTGGATTCGAACCACCGGCCCCCGCCTCCCGAAGACGGTGCTCTACCAGGCTGAGCTACACTCCGTGACCTGCGGCCGCAGCATATAGCCCGTCCGATTCCGGCGGGCAAGGCCCGCAAAGATCGGGAACATGGATGGGGACAGTTTACTTAACTTCAGATTCATCAGCGATGTCTCTGGAGTTAAGTAAACTGTCCCCGTGAGCATTGATTGACCTTCCGACCGATCCGGTCGAAATCTCGGGCAAAGGCGCGGCCGCCAGCACCGGCATCGGAGTCCGCGCCGCGGGAGGAAAAACACCATGCGCATCGGCGTTCCGAAGGAAATCAAGACGCATGAATACCGGGTGGGCCTGACCCCCAGCTCGGTCCGCGAGCTGACCCTGCGCGGCCACGCCGTCGTCATCCAGCAGGATGCCGGCACGGCGATCGACTTCACCGATGAGGCCTATCGCGCCGCCGGGGCCGAGATCCTGCCCGACGCCGAGGCGGTGTTCGCCGCCGCGGAGATGGTGGTCAAGGTCAAGGAGCCGCAGCCGGTGGAGTGCGCCCTGCTGCGGTCGGGGCAGGTGCTGTTCACGTATCTCCATCTGGCGCCCGATCCCCAGCAGGCGGCGCTGCTGCAGCGCTCCGGCGGGGTGGCCATCGCCTATGAGACGGTCACGGATGCTGCCGGGGGCCTGCCGCTCCTGGCGCCGATGAGCGAGGTCGCCGGCCGCATGTCGATCCAGGCCGGCGCCCACTGCCTGGAGAAGGAACAAGGGGGCCGCGGCGTGCTGCTGGGCGGCGTACCGGGCGTGCCGGCGGCCAAGGTGGTCATCCTGGGCGGCGGCGTGGTCGGCACCAATGCCGCGCGCATGGCCATGGGGCTGGAAGCCCATGTCACGGTGATCGACCGGTCGCTGTCCCGGCTGAAGGAACTGGACCTGCAATTCGGGTCGAAGCTGAGCACCGTCTTCGCCACGGTGGATGCCATCGAACAGCATGTGCTCGACGCCGACCTGGTGGTCGGTGCGGTCCTGGTCCCCGGGGCCGCCGCGCCCCGACTGGTGACCGCGGAGATGGTCGCGCGGATGCGGCCGGGCACGGTCGTGGTCGACGTCGCCATTGATCAGGGCGGCTGTTTCGAGACCTCGCGACCCACCACCCATGCCGAGCCGACCTACACGGTCGACGACGTGGTGCACTACTGCGTCGCCAACATGCCCGGCGCGGTCGCGCGCACCTCCGCCGTGGCCCTGAACAATGCCACATTGCCGTTCGTGTTGGCGCTGGCAGACAGCGGGTGGCGCCGCGCGCTGTCCGATGATCCGCACCTGCGGGCCGGTCTGAACGTCTGGGATGGCCGGATCACGCATGAAGCGGTTGCCCGCGCCCTGGGCGTCGAGCATGTCGCCGCGGAAGATGCCGTGGGCGCCTGAGGCGGCACGCCGCCGCGCACGCCCCGGCAGGCGTCAGGGCAGGGTCGCCAGCCGCTCGGTCAACAGCTTGAAGTATCCGTCGCCGTCCACCTGGCGCATGTACTGGGCCGTGGCCGGCTTGCCGGTCTGCCCCCACCAGTCGACCACGGTCATGCCC
>JANQIU010000137.1 GCA_028281985.1 Alphaproteobacteria bacterium
GGGCCGGGGCGAGCAGCGGCAAGCGACGATGCGGCGGGATTGGAAGGTGGTGGAAGACTGACCAACGACCCGGGCCGAAACTCGTTACGGCTGCTTCCTTCCGGACCTGACCGGGTTGGCGAGGGACCCGTCCGCCGCCAGCCTTCCACCATCGAACATGGCGTGCCGGACCAGCGGTTGCAAGGCTGCTGGGACGCGCGCGGTGTGCGCGCAGCAACCGCCTCGGCGCAGGACGAGCGGCGTCAGGGTGCCAGATCGATCGAGGCTTTGCCGGTCTCCAGGTTGAACGGATCCGACATGTGTTCATGGGTGATCCGCCAGGCGCCACCGACCTTGCGGAAGCAAACGGTGTCCCGCACCCACATGTCGGCCGGATCGCCGTTCGCCAGCGTCCCTGAGTACCGGTGCAGGCTATGGCAGAAGGCGACTCCACCGTCCGCGGCGACCGTCAGGTCCCGCACCTCGCAGCGGATCGGGCTCCGGTACATGGCAAACCACGCCTCCAGTCGCGTCTTGACCGCCGTCGCCCCGACCACCTGCAGCGGGTCAAGAACGTCGAATGACACGAGGTCGTCTGTGAACAGCGCCATGACCCGATCGGAATCCTTGGCGAAAATCGCCTCGGCGCGTTCGGTCATGGCGGCGCGGATCTGCGCTTCATCGCTTGCGGATTGGCGATCCGTCATGGCTAGCGATCCTCCGATTCGCCCTGACTGTGGGTCCTGGGGCTCCGCCCTTCAGGCGTCGACGAGCGCGTCGCGCAAATGGGCGCCGAGGTTGTCGAGTATGAAGCTCCAGCCCCTCTCCCGGTCGACCGGATTGTCCCGGCCGTCGAGATAGGCGGACTGGTCGGTCAGGATCAGCCGAGTACCGTCGCCGGTCGGAATGAGCTCCACCGTGCAGAGCGTCGTGGAGATCCGCGTGTCGCCGTCGTGCATCGTCCCGGCGGCGACGATCCGGGCGTTCGGCACGATGTCCAGGTTCAGACCGTCGCTGTGGTACTTCGGGTCGCCCGTCGGACCGAAGCGACTGGTCTCTCGCCCGCCGATCCGGAGTTCGTTGGTGAACTCGGTGGTTTCCCAGCCCTGGCCGGGGGTGTCCCACAGGATCCGGATGGCCGGGTCGGTCCACGCGGCAAACACTCGGCCCGGCGACGCGTCATAGGTGCGCTCGACGACGATGGTAGCGTGCTGCACGGTTCGTTCGCTCATCTCTGCCTCCGTTAGTCCTTCCCGTCGTCCTGACCCGCCAGGTAACTGCCCAGCCGGTCGAGTCGGTTCTCCCAATGGGCCCTGCGTTCGGCGACCCAGTCCTCCGCGGTCCGCAGGGCATTCGCATCGATGCTGCAGGTACGGACGCGGCCGACCTTCTTCGACGTGATCAGGCCGCATCCCTCCAACACCTGAAGGTGCTGCATCACCGCCGGCAGCGACATCGCCAGCGGCCGCGCCAGTTCTCCGACCGAGGCCGGACCCCGGCTCAGTCGATCCACCATGGTCCGCCGTGTCGGATCCGCCAGCGCCTGATACAGGCGATCGAGCTGGTCGCTATAGTTAAGCATACACTTAACTATCAGATGTCACGGCGCACCGCAAGAGCTGCCGGCAGTGCGCCTCGACATCGCCATCCCGGCCGGCGTTGCCGGACCCTTGGCCATCGCGCTAAAAGGCGCCGCGCTGGCGTGATGGGCCGGCAACTCCTGCAAAGAAGCGTCCGGGGACACCGATGGCCTCCTACCAGTACGTCTATGTGATGAAGGGCCTGACCAAGGCGTATCCCGGCGGCAAGACCGTGCTGGAGAACATCTGGCTGTCCTTCCTGCCCGGCGCCAAGATCGGCGTGCTGGGGCCGAACGGGGCCGGCAAGTCGACCCTGATGCGGATCATGGCCGGCATGGATGCCGAGTTCACCGGCGAGGCCTGGGCGGCCGAGGGGGCGCGGGTCGGCTACCTGTCCCAGGAGCCGGATCTGGACGCGGCCAAGTCGGTCCAGGAAAACGTCATGGACGGCCTGGGCGAGATCAAGGCGCATGTCGACCGGTTCAACGAAGTCAGCGCGGCCATGGCCGAGCCGGATGCCGATTTCGATGCGCTGATGGCCGAACAGGCGGAGCTGCAGGAAAAGATCGATGCCGCCGATGCCTGGGATCTCGACCGGACGGTGGAGATCGCCATGGATGCCCTGCGCTGTCCCCCGGGCGAGGCCGATGTGACCACCCTGTCCGGTGGTGAGCGGCGGCGCGTGGCCCTGTGCCGGCTGTTGCTGTCGGCCCCCGAACTCCTGCTTCTCGACGAGCCGACCAACCATCTGGACGCCGAATCCGTCGCCTGGCTGGAGCGCCATCTGCGCGACTACAAGGGCACAGTGGCGATGGTCACCCATGACCGGTACTTCCTGGACAATGTCACCGGCTGGATCCTGGAACTCGACCGCGGCCGCGGCATCCCCTACGAGGGCAACTACACCGAATACCTGGACCAGAAGCGCAAGCGCCTGGAGCAGGAGGCCAGCAAGGAGAAGGCGCGCCAACGCGTGCTGTCCCAGGAGCTGGAATGGGTGCGCGCCGGCGTGAAGGGCCGGGGCACCAAGGCCAAGGCCCGGTTGAAGGCCTACGAAGACCTGCTGGCCGAATCCCAGAACCGCGATCCCGGCAGCGCCCAGATCATGATCCCGGTGCCGCCGCGCCTGGGCGATGTGGTGATCGAGGCCGAGGGCGTGACCAAGGCGTTCGGCGACCGGCTGCTGATCGAGGACTTGAGCTTCCGCCTGCCGCGCGGCGGCATCGTCGGCATCATCGGGCCGAACGGCGCCGGCAAGACCACCCTGTCGCGCATGATCACCGGGCAGGAGGAACCGGATGCCGGCCGCATCCGCCTCGGCGAAACCGTCAAGCTGGGCTACGTCGACCAGAGCCGCGACAGCCTGCGGGCCGACAAGACCGTGTGGGAGGAGATCTCCGACGGCCTGGACGAGGTCGACCTGGGCAAGCGCAAGATCCCCAGCCGGGCCTATGTCGGCGCCTTCAACTTCAAGGGCGGCGACCAGCAGAAGAAGGTTGGCCAGCTATCGGGGGGTGAGCGCAACCGGGTGCATCTGGCCAAGATCCTGAAATCCGGCGCCAACCTGATCCTGCTGGACGAACCGACCAACGATCTGGACGTGGAGACCCTGCGGGCGCTGGAAGACGCGCTGCTGGACTTCCCGGGCTGTGCGGTGGTGATCAGCCATGACCGCTGGTTCCTCGACCGTATCGCCACCCACATTCTGGCCTTCGAAGGGGATAGCGAGGCGGTCTGGTTCGAAGGCAACTATGAGGAATACCACGCCGACCTGAAGCGGCGCTTGGGCGACGAGGCCGACCAGCCGCATCGGATCAAGTACAAGCCGCTGGTGCGATAGTCGGCATACCGGTTGCCAACGGGCGCGAGGATCGGATGCCCACACCACCGGTGGCGCTGGTCACCTTTACGGACGCAACCTATCTGCCGATGGCCCGCGAACTGGCGCTGTCGGCCCGGCGGCTGCAGCCGCCGGATGCGCTGTCGATCCATGTCCTGACCGACGCGGTCACCGAAGCGACGCATGCCGCCCTGGACGGCGTCGCCGACAGCGTCCAGGCGATCGATTGGCCTTTCGACCTGCCGTTCCTGAAGGGCATGCCGGGCGGCCGGCGCAAGCGCACCTGCATGCCGTTCCTGCGCGATTTCGTGCCCGATGCGCAGGTCTACCTGTTCGTCGATGCCGATGCCTGGATCTGTGACTGGGCGCCGATCGCGCCGATGATCGCCGCGGCGCAGACCGGGGCGCTGGCCATCGCGCCGGAGGTCGACCGCAGCTATCCGGAGACGGCCTATGCCGCCCGCTGGGTGTTCGACTGGCCGCTGCTGGGCCGCACCAACTACATGTTCAAAAACGCCCGGCGGGTTATCGGCCGGCGGGCGGCACGCCGGATCAGTCGCCGGCCGACCTTGAACACCGGCGCCCTGGCCCTGCACCGGGATGCCCCCCATTGGGATGGGTGGCGCCGGTACATGGAGCGCTACCTGGCGACCGGCCGGTTGTTCGGCGACCAGATCTCGCTCAACACCTATGTTTATCTCGAAGATGCGCCGGTGGCGCGACTGCGCGCCCTGTGCAACTGGATCGCCGCCCACCGGCTGCCCCTGTGGGACGCCGAGGCCAGCCGGTTCGTGGAGCCCGATCCGCCCTACGACCCGATCGGCATCCTGCACCTGACGCTCTTCGACCGCATGCGCGTTGACCGGTCCGAAACGGTCGAGGTACCCGTCCTGGGGGGCGGAAGCATCCGCCGGACCCTGCGCTACGATCCGGAGTGGGATCGGCCGGACTAGGTTTGGATCGAGAGACGGCGGCGACCCGGAGGGGCCGCCGCTGAAACCGTGGGCCTCAGGCGGCCCGTACGCTGGACAGGAAATCGGCGACGCTGGCGCGCATGCGCCCGGCCCGGCTGGTCAGGTCCTGTGCGACCTGCAGCACGTGCTGCGACGACTCCTCGGTTTTGGCTGCGCCCTGACTGACGCTGCCGATGCTGTTGACCACCGCCTCAGTCCCGCACGCGGCCTGCTGGATGTTCTTGGCGATCTCATCCGTTGCCGCCGACTGCTCTTCCATGGCGGCGGCAATCGACGTCGACGCCTCGTTGACATGGCCGATCGCGGCGGCGACCTCCTGCATGGCGGCGACCGTCACTGACGTCTGGTCCTGGATCCCGGCGATCTGCGCGCGGATGTCGTCGGTCGCCTTGGCGGTCTGGGTCGCCAGGGTCTTCACTTCGCTGGCGACGACCGCGAAGCCCTTGCCCGCGTCGCCGGCGCGCGCCGCTTCGATCGTGGCGTTGAGCGCCAGCAGATTGGTCTGCTCGGCGATGGCCGTGATCATCGCCACCACCTGGCCGACCTTCTCCGCCGCGGTGGCCAAAGCGTTGATCTGCCCGCTGGCATCGGTCGCCGATGCCGCCGCGCTGGCGGCGTCGGAATTGGCGCGCTGTACCTGGGCCGAGATCTCGCGGATCGAATTGGTGAGCTCCTCGGTCGCGGCGGAGACGCTCTGCACGCTGGCGCCGGCCTGCTGGGCCGCTGTCGTCACGCTGCTGGACTGCTCGGTGGTCTCCTCGGCAATGTGGAGCATAGCCTGGGAGGTATCCTCCATCGTCGTCGCCGACGTTGTCAGCAGGTCGAGGACCTCGGTCGCGTCGCGATCGAAGGTGGCCGCCAGGTGCTCGATGCTCTGTCCGCGGGCGAGCTGCCGCTGGCGCTCCGTTTCCTGCTCGGCGGCCAAGGCTTCGGCCTGTTGACCGTTGGCACGGAACGTGGACAGGGCATCGTTCATGATGCCGATTTCATCCCGGCGGTCGGTTTCCAGCAGCTGGACGGCCCACTCCTTGTTGGCCAGCCGGCGTGTGACGTCGGCCAGCGCTCCCAAGGGCGCGCCCAGCGTGCGGGACAACAGCAGGGCGATGGCAACCGCCGTTCCAATCATGGCCAGCGAGGCAACGGCAAGGATCACGAGCGACTGGCCCAGCAGGGCCTCCTCGCTCGCCGACAGCTCCGCAACCAGGGCATCTGCGAAGGTGACCATGGCGGCAACGCTGGACGTGATTTGCGCGCCGATGGCGACGCGTTCCGGCGACACCTCGATCGCGCGCGCAAGGTCGACGGTTGCGGGCCGCAACATGTACTCAAGCTGTATCTCGGCAAACGAGCTGTGCCATGCGTCCGTCGCTTCGACGACGGTCGCCAGCGCTTCACGAATTGTCGTGTATTGGGCGAGGTCGGCCGCAGCGATATCGGAGAACCGGTCGGCCGCATCCGCGACCCCGGCATGATACGCGTCCACGTATTGCAGGTCGCCGGACAGGATCAGGGCGCGGATCGCACCCTCTGCCCTGGACTGCGCCGCATTGGCGCTCTCGATCAGGTGCAGCAGCTCGCTGGCGCTTTCGGATTTGTGGGCTGCAGCGTCGATCGCGCGAAGGTTCATGAAAACGATCGAACACGCCACGATGCTGATCAGCACAAGCAGCCCGAAGGCCAGCGTCAGCTTGCGTCCGACGTGCAGATTGTTGAAGTGACGCATCGGCTTATCCCTCCGCGGCAAGCGCCGCGCGCCGCCGGCTCAACTCTGTCAGATTGACTTCGAACGTGGCGGCGCCGATCGCGGCGCCATCGAGGTCGACGGTAGCGTTCACCTGGACGACCCAGACACCGATGTCGTCGCGGAACTCCGGCTCGTCGATGAAGACGGTACCGGTGCCGACGCCAAAGGTTTCCTGGAACTTCGCCTCGTCTCCCTGCCAGAAGTCGGACGAGATGTTGCTCTGGCCGACATTCAGACCCTTGTCGTCCATGATGAAGATCTCGGTGTAGAGACCCAGGGAGTGGGCCTGCACGCGGGTCAGGTACGACGAGGTCGGGTTGGCCAGCGTGGCGGAGATGAGCGGCTGCTCGTCCTGCTCCCGTTCGGCCCGCCAGTTGGCATCGAGTTCGTCGATATCCGCCTGCTCCAGGTAGGCGTGCCGGACATTCTGCGCCAGCACGGTGTATTCGACGATGGGCTCGCGCAGAACCTCGCCAATGGCTGGCAAGACAGCGTCCTCAAGCGCCTGCTGCCAGCCGCCGGGTGGTGACGCATCGACGGCCAGGGCGGCGTTCTGTCCACCAAGGACCAGGGCAGCCGCGACCGTCAGATGGGCAAAGGATGGGTGCATCGGTAATCCCCCGTCACTACCGGCCACGCCGCTCCGCGGGCGTACCGCCGGAGCGGTTTTCCATGTAACTTTCTCACTACGGGATAGCCGTTAAAGAATAATTGCCGGCCTGCGATCAGAAATTAGCCGCGTGGGCTACATCCATCTGCGAACTCGCGACAAAAGAGAACAACCGAGGAGTGAGTGCGAGTTTCCTAATGTTCGCAATTACTGACTTAGGCTGACCGACGAGCATCGCGCATGAACGCTTGTTGCTGGGTGGAGGTTTGGTGAAATGATATATGACTTTCTTTTTATCCGTAGGTTCACATCTGTGGACTGGCGTTGAGGTCCAGCACTACGGTCGCGCTCCTCGCCGGCGAGGTTTGGAGGGGCAGGACGGCAGCAGGTTCCGCCGGCGTCCCGACAAACGTTCGGATGCGACACGATGTCAGTGAACGCCTGGGCCGGGATTTGCGCCTGAGGCAACCCCCACAGCTCAGCCGTCTTCTGCCGCTTCTTCGATCGTCGTCAGGAGCGGGGACAGCCAGTGGCGACCCTGGCTGGCCGGTGGGATGACCAGATCCAGCGGCCATGGCGGCGGCCCCTGGCTCAGTGGCCGGAACGACAGCAGGTCACGGAACGGCTGGGTTTGGGCGAAGCTTTGCGAGAAGAGGCACAGCAGGTCAGACGCGAGAAGGAGCATCGCGGCCAGGGGATAGTCGGGCACGACCAGGACGATGCGGCGCCGCAGTCCGGCCTCGTTCAGGACGTGATCGAACGGGCCATCGTCGTCGCCTGCCGGGGACACCAGGATCTGCGGGAGGCGTGCCAGTTCCTGGAGGTCCAATACCGCTGCCTCCTTTGGGTGCCCCCGCCGCATTCCGACTACGTAAGCCTCGCGGCGCAGACGGCGACGGACCGCGCCGTTCGGCAGCGCACCGGGCCAGATCCCGACGAACGCATCCGCTTCCCCCCTTTCCAACAGAGGTCGGGCCGTGCGTCGATCGACGCTCACGACCCTCAGATCCAGCAGCGGTGACGTCGCCCGCAGACGTTCCAGGATCGATGGCAGCAGGACCGACGCCACATTCGACGTCATCGCGATTCTGGCCGCGCGGGGCGGTCCCAGGTCGTCCCCAAGGGTACCGGAGAAGACGGCGCCCGCCGCGGCCACCGCGTCGGCGACCTTGGGCCAGAGCTTCTCGGCCACTGCCGTCGGCCGCATGCCACCGGAGGTTCGCACGAACAGAGGGTCGCCCAGCCGATCCCGAAGCCGGTTCAGGGCGTGGCTGACGGCAGGCTGGCTGAGGCCAAGCCGCTCGGCGGCGCGCCCCACATGCCGTTCGCGCCATACCGCTTCAAAAACCGTCAGCGCATCCAGCTCATGCCGCATGAGTCCATAATTCAAAATCTGAATTAATAGGGCAAGTTACATTCATTTTTCGAATTCCAAGGTCGGCGCTATTCGATGGCTCCCGAAACCTGGAGAGCGCCATGAGGATTCTGATACTTGGGGCTACGGGATATGTCGGCCGTCGCGTGGCAGCCGCCATGGTCGCCGCCGGCCACGCCGTTGAAGGCGTCGTCAGGACGCGCGACCGGGCGGCGGATCTGCCCGCAGGTGTGGCGGGTGTCCTTGGCGATATCGGCCGGCCGGACACTGTGTTGGCCGCGGCCCGTGCCGCCGACGTCGTCGTCAACGTCGCCTTTCCGGGTCATGGCGCCGACTGGCCGGCCGCCGTGGCCACGGAACAGGCGTTCCACGAAGCCCTGATCGCCGGCCTGGCGGACTCGGGAAAGACCATCATCGTTTCCAACGGGACGGTGTTCCTGGGCGATTCAGGGATCGGCCGGCTGCCCGAAACGGCGGATGTTCTGCCCGATCATCCGGCATCCATTCGCGCGATGTCGACGCAGGCCGCACTGCAAGGCAACGATCGTGGCCTGCGCGTCGTCGAGCTGCGGCTGGCATCCTTCGTCTACGGGCATGGGGGCAGCGTGTTCCTGCCCAGGCTGATCGCCGCAGCGCGGCGCACGGGACGATCGATCTATGTCGGCGACGGTACCTGCCGGACCTCGGCCGTGCACGTCGATGCGGCGGCGCGCGCCTATGTCGACGTTCTGGAACAGGGCCAAGCGCGCGGCGTCTTCCATATCGCCGCAGACGAGGAGCCGGCCATCCGCGACATTGCCGAAGCCGTCTCGCTCTGTGTCGGTAACGGTTGCCGGGTGGAATCCGTCACCAAGGAAGAAGCGGCCGCGACGCTTGACCCGTTCACCGCCCAGTTCCTGACCACCAACAACCGGTTGGACAGCGCCAAGGCACGGCACGTGCTGGGCTGGTCGGGGGGCCATGTGCACAGCCTGCTCTGGGATGTGGCGCACGGCTCCTATTCGGACCGCGCCCCGGCATAGGTGGCTGTACCTAGTTCGCTAGCTTGGCCTGCAGGTCACTGAACGCCTGCGCAAAGGCCCGCGCGTCGACGGCCATGTAGCTGGTCCGTTTGCCGTCTTCCTCATGGAAGAACTGGCTGTCGACGGCGATGATCCCGTACCGGCCGTCGGGCAGTTCCGCGAAGATCGGTGATCCGCTGTCGCCCTGGGTGGTGTCGCATTCGTGCAGGATGGTGTTGTCCGGATTGACCTGCACCACCCGGCACCCGAGATGCCCGGTCAGGTATTCGGGGCTGTCCCAGCTGTATCCGGCTTGGCTGAGCGAGTACCAGTCGCCGGCTACGGCCGAGGTCAACTCGGCCGCCGAGACGGGATACACGGTCAGCATGCCGGCATACCGGTCGATCGGCCGGTCGAGCACCAGGAAGCCCCAGTCCTGTCCGTTCACCCGGTTGGTTTCTTCATGGGCTACCGGTTCATAGCCGGGCGCGATCAGGTGATCGACCACCCGGGCCCGCGCCACCGTGTTGGGCCCGTTCAGGCCGGCCAGGAACTCGGTGGG
The DNA here is from genome assembly GCA_028281985.1 of Alphaproteobacteria bacterium. GTDB lineage: Bacteria > Pseudomonadota > Alphaproteobacteria > DSM-16000 > Inquilinaceae > JANQIU01. The sequence continues at coordinate 9,666 of JANQIU010000137.1, forward strand.
CGCGTCGTACAGATTGTCGGCATAGAAGCAGTGGGCGGCCGTGATGGCGATCTGCGGGGCCACCAGGGTCGCCGTGCAGGAACTGCCGGACTGGAAGCGCGCTTCACCGATCGCCGACCAAGGCAGGCCGTCCGGCGCCAGCCGGACGCGTTCGTCCAAGCCGAAATAGTGATCGCGGATGCCGGCCGCCGTGGTGCGGCCCACACAGTCGACCGTATCGCTGCGCGGAGCGCACTGGCCGGTCCCCAGGTCCGGTTCGTCGCACCGGCCGTCGAAGGCGGTGATGCAGGAGTTGTCGCGGTTGCGCAGATGCGCGACGGCGGCACAGTCGGCCGTGTCCGTACCGTCGGTGCAGACGCCCAAGCCGATGCCGGGCTCGTCGCACTCGTTGTCGAAGGCCCACTCACAGGAATTGTCACCGCCCGCCTCCAGCGCGGCGCAATCGGCGGTATCGGTGCCCTGGGCGCATGCGCCCGTGCCCACGCCGGGATGGTCGCATTCCAGATCGAAGGCCCAGCGACAGGTATTGTCGCCGCTGCGGGCCGTGACCGCGGCACAATCCGTCGCATCGGTCAGCCGGGGACAAGCGCCGGTACCGATGCCCGGCTCGTCGCATTCGCCGTCGAAGGCCCATTGGCAGCTGTCGTCGCCAACGGCCGCCTGGCCGGCCGTACAATCGGCCGTGTCGGTGCCGGAGAGGCATACGCCTGTGCCGACGCCGGGTTCGTCGCATTCGCCGTCGAAGGCGAAGGGGCAGTCGTTGGGGCCGGGTGGCGTGCCCTGCGCCCGGCAGTCCCAGGCGTCGCTGGCCGCCGGGCAGACGCCGGTACCCAGGCCAGGCTCATCGCATTCGCCATCATAGGCCCAGAAGCAGTCATTCGGTCCGGGCGCACCTTGGCGGTGGCAGTCGTAGCTGTCGGTGCCGTCGGTGCAGTAGGTGGGCTCGTCGCACTCGCCGTCGAAGGCGTAGCGGCAGCTGTTGTTCTGTGCAGCGGCCGGCAAGCTGGCAAACGATACGGTGAACAGGGCCAGAGCGAACACTCGGGCCGAAAGCGACAGTCTGGCCCGCATGAGCGTCCATGTCCTGTGTGGCGGCGAGAGGCGAATCCCAGGCTACAGCGGCCAAACGCCGCTGTCGTCAACTCAGGACACTAACAACCATACAATTTAGCGGGAATTAAGACCGGCTAACCGGACTCCGCGATGTTGTTCCGCATGATCTCGAACAGGGCGTTCAACTGGCCGCCATTGCGCTGGATGATCGAGCGAAACTCGTCGCGCTGGGTGATGCCCTGGCTGACGCCTTCGATCACCACATCCACGATCCGCAGGCCTGCGTCCTGTTCGCGCACCCGCCATCCTACGGCGACCGGCGGTCCGTTGGGGCGGATGATGTCCGACATCACCATGATGTCGCGCTGCCCCTCCGGTCGCGATCCCCGGACGATAAGCTGCTCGCCCGAATACTCCTCGAAGCGCCGCGCATAGGTGATCACCACCAGGTCTTCGAACAGCGACAGGTAGGTTTCCTTCTCCTCGTCCGTCGCGGCGCGCCAATAGGTGCCGAGGGCGAAGCGGGCGATGGTAGGAATGTCGAAGCCGCGCTGGAACAGGTCCCGGAACTGCGCTTCGGCGGTTTCGACCGTCAGCGTTTCGTCCTCCAGCACCTGAACCGCCGATTCGCCAAGATCGGCAACGAACGCTTCCGCTTCCCCGGACTGGGCCAATGCTTCGCTACCGGTCCAGGACAGATGGGCCGCCAGCGATATCGCTGCCGCTATCAGAATCCTGCCGATCACCAGGCGTCGCGAAACCGCTGTCGTCATGGTCACGTCTCCGGTCACTGGCCGAGCGGCATCAGCTGAAGTTGCAGTTCCGGCGGCAACTCGGTGACCCGAGTATCCTCCGCCGGAGACGGCGCCTGGGGCTGCGTTGCCGGCTCGAGCCCCGGCGATATGAAGTCTTCCAGGCCGCTCAGGTCTTCGTCGAAATCGGGGATCTCAAAACTCTCATCCGGCACGTCGCCATCCAGAATCTCCGCCTGGCGCGTGCGATTGTAGATGCTGCGGATCGCCGCATAGTAGTCGACGGAACTGGCCTCAAGCTCGTCGGTCGCCTCGACGGTGCGCGAGCGGACGTCGATGATGGTGAAGCCCAGCCGGGCGTAGTTGAATTCCTGGATGTCGAACTCGGTCATGACGAGGCCGATCGGGTCGGCCAGCGTTTCCACCAGGAACCCGACACCGTCGCGCACGTTCGACGGACCGATGAGCGGCACGACGAGATACGGTCCCTCGTCCACGCCCCATACGGCCAGGGTCTGGCCGAAATCCTCGTTCTCGAAGGGAATGCCCTGATTGTTGTAGTTGGCGATGTCGATCAGGCCGCCGATGCCGATCGTCGAGTTGATGAAGAAGCGGCCGGCCGCGTCGCCGGCCCCTTCCCAATCGCCCTGCAGGACCTGATTGACGAAGATGATCGGGGTCCGCGCGTTGCGCAGGAAATCCGTTACCCGGTCCCGGAACGGCTCAGGGATCACGTCTCGATAGGCGACGGCAATCGGACGGATGACGAACCGGTCGACCTGCTGATTGACGTCGAAGATCACCCGGTTCACGGATTCCAGAGGGTCGTAGACTTCCTCGCTGGACTGCGAGGCGGTGGCCGCACAGCCGGCAACCGTCGACGCGACGACGATCGTCGCGGCTGCACGCGTGAACTGGCCAAAACGCCGTGTCATCTGCTGATTGCTCCCGCTCACCGATAACCTCGCGAACTATCCCGCCGCGGCCGTTGCCGCTAGGCGCCGGCCCTGCGGCCGGCCTTGTATTTATGATCGGATTCCCTGACGGGACGTTACTCCATCAAGGAACAGGGCGCACCCGAACGGGCGCCGTCCGGCAAAGCCAGTGACGTACCACATGACCGGGCCCAAATCTATCAAGGACCTAGCGCCGTTTCGGATGGTTGCCAACGCTTGTTGCGGATACTCCCGGGTTCGGACGTTGTTCTGCCGAACGGGGCGTCAAGCCTTCACGACACTTTGACGGCGGTCAGGTCCCTTTCTCTTTGTTGTATAAAGATATGTTTATATGTTTGAGTTTCGTGTGTGCGCGATGTACGGTGTGTCCATGGAGAGCGAGGCGTGACCCCCGATTCGGCGATGGACAGATTGGTGACGGAACTGCGCGCGGCGGCAGAACCGACACGACTGCGTATCTTGGCACTTTGCGCCGACGGCGAACTGTCGGTCAGCGATCTGACGCATATCCTGGGTCAGAGCCAGCCGCGGGTCTCGCGCCACCTGAAGCTGCTCGGCGAAGCCGGACTGCTGGAACGGATCCGGGAGGGCACCTTCGCCTATTTCCGGGTTGCCCAGCTCGGGCCCGGCGCAGTGCTGGCACGGATGCTGGTGGGGCTGCTGCCGGCCGACGACCCCGTGGCACGCCTGGATCGTGAGCGGCTGCAAGCTCTTAAGCGCGGCCGCGCCGAGGCGGCGATGGCGTATTTCCGGGAGAATGCGGCGCAGTGGGACGAGATCCGCGCCCTGCACATCGCCGACAGCGAGGTCGAGCGGGCCGTTCTGGAGCTGGTACCGGAATCGGGTATCGGCGACCTGCTGGACCTGGGCACCGGCACTGGCCGCATGCTGACCCTGCTGGGCAACCGGGTCGATCGGGCGGTCGGCCTGGACATGTCCAAAGAGATGTTGGCCGTCGCCCGGGCCAATCTGGATCGCGCCGGGCTGCCCCACTGTCAGGTCCGTCTGGGCGACCTCTACCAACTGCCGCTGTCGGGCGACTCCGTCGACGTCGCGATCATGCATCAGGTCTTGCACTATCTTGAGGATCCCGCCGACGCGCTGGCCGAAGCGGCCCGGGTTCTTCGCCCGGGCGGTCAACTTCTGGTCATCGATTTCGACCGGCACGATGTCGAAACCCTGCGTTCGGAGCACGCCCATCGATGGATGGGGTTCGGTGACGACCAGATCCGGGACTGGCTTTCCGCGGCGGGCCTGCAGGCGGACGACCCGGTTCGGCTGCCGGGCAGCCCGCTGACCGTCATCATCTGGCCGTCCCGGCGGCCGGCGGATGCGGCGGTCGCTACCCATCGACCCGCCATGGCATGGAGCGCGTGATGCGCATCGGAGCGAACGCCGAAACGGTTGCCGTCAGTTTCGAGTTCTTCCCGCCGAAGACGGAGAAGGCCCAGGCCTCCCTATGGGCCGCCGCCAGGGACCTTGCGCATCTGGCCCCGCGGTTCGTCTCGGTCACCTATGGCGCCGGCGGCTCGACCCGCGAGCGGACCCATCAGACGGTCGTCGACCTGCAGAACGACCTTGGCCTGCGAGCAGCGGCGCATCTGACCTGCGTCGAGGCGTCACGGGCGGAAATCGACGCCGTTGCCGCGAGCTACTGGCAGGCGGGTATTCGCCACATCGTCGCGCTGCGGGGCGACCCGCCCGGCGGGGTCGGGGAGGCCTATGACCCGCATCCCCACGGATACGCCTATGCCGATGCGCTGGTGGCCGGCCTGATGGCGGTGGCGCCGTTCGAGATCAGCGTCGCCGCCTATCCCGAAGGCCACCCCCAGGCGCCCAGCCCGGGGGCGGACCTGGACCATCTGAAGCGCAAGATCGATGCCGGCGCCTGCCGCGCCATCACCCAGTTCTTTTTCGACAACGACGTCTTTCTGCGCTTCCGCGACCGGGCCGTCACCGCCGGGATCACCGTACCGATCGTGCCCGGCATCTACCCGATCAGCAATTTCGCCCGGGCGATGGAGTTTGCGGCGAAATGCGGAACATCCGTTCCGTCGTGGTTTGCCGACCAGTTCACCGGGTGCAACGACGACCCCGATGATCGGATGCGCCTCGCCATCGCCGTCGCCAGCCAGCAGTGCCTGGACCTGCAGGCCAATGGGGTGAGCGAGTTCCACTTCTATACCCTGAACCGCGCCGAACTGACGGTAGCGATCTGCCGGTCCCTGGGTATCCGCGACACGCGGTCCGCCGGTCGGCGGTCGGCCCAGGCCGAGACAGGGGCCGCGGCCCAATGACGGTCCATCCCATGCCGCCGGTCGACTATGCTGCTTGCCGGGCTCAGCTTTCGGCACTCTTGGCGAAACGGGTTCTGATGCTGGACGGGGCCATGGGCACCATGATCCAGCGCGCCGGGCTCGACGAGGCCGATTTCCGTGGCGACCGGTTCGCCGACTGGCCGCGGGATCTGCAGGGCAACAACGACCTGCTGGTGCTCACCCGGCCGGATGTCATCGCGGGTATCCAGCGGGCCTATCTCGACGCCGGTGCGGACATCATCGAAACCAACACCTTCAATGCGACGCGGATATCCCAGGCCGACTACGGGATGGAGGCGCTGGCGGCGGAGATCAATCTGGCGGCTGCACGGATCGCCCGTGCGGAGGCCGATGCCGCCACGGTGCGGACCCCGGATCGGCCGCGCTTCGTTGCCGGGGTTCTGGGGCCGACCAACCGGACCGCGTCGATTTCGCCGGACGTCAACGACCCCGGTTTCCGGAATGTGTCGTTCGACGAACTGGTGGCGGCCTATGGCGAGGCGGCGGCCGCCCTGCTCGACGGCGGCGCGCACCTTCTGATGGTCGAGACCATCTTCGACACGCTGAACGCGAAAGCGGCGCTCTACGCCATTGACGAACTTTGCGAGCGCCGGGGTATCGTGGTGCCGATCATGATCTCCGGCACCATTACCGACCTGTCGGGCCGGACCCTGTCGGGTCAGACCACGGAAGCCTTCTGGTACTCCATGCGGCACGTCCGCCCGTTCAGCATCGGGCTGAACTGCGCCCTGGGGGCCGACACGCTGCGCGCCTATGTGGCGGACCTGTCCCGCGTGGCCGATACCATCGTCAGCGCCCATCCCAATGCCGGTCTGCCGAACGAGTTCGGCGAGTACGACGAGACACCCGAGCAGACCGCCGCCCATCTGGGCGAATGGGCCCGATCCGGTCTGGTCAACATCGTCGGCGGATGCTGCGGCACCACGCCGAACCACATCGCCAGAATCGCCGAAGCCGTTGCCGGCGTTGCGCCGCGCCAGGTTCCTGAAAGCACCGCCGGGCTGCGCCTGTCCGGACTGGAACCGTTCGTGCTGGCCAACTGACCGGACCTGATCCCATGTCGACTTCTACAACGGACGCCGCCCGCAGCTTCGTCGGCATCGGCGAGCGGACCAACGTCACAGGTTCTGCCCGTTTTCGACGGCTGATCACCGAAGGCGATTATGACACCGCGCTGCAGGTGGCTCGCCAGCAGGTCGAAAACGGCGCGCAGATCCTCGATGTCAACATGGACGAGGGGATGCTCGACAGCGAGGCGGCCATGGTCCGCTTCCTGAACCTGCTGGCCGGCGAGCCCGACATCGCCAGGGTGCCGCTGATGATCGACAGCTCCAAATGGAGCGTCATCGAGGCCGGCCTGAAATGCGTCCAGGGAAAGCCGATCGTCAATTCGATCAGCCTGAAGGAGGGCGAGGCGCCGTTTCTGGAGCAGGCCCGAAAGCTGCGCCGCTACGGCGCGGCCGTCGTGGTGATGGCCTTTGACGAAGACGGCCAAGCCGACACCATCGCCCGCAAGGTTGCGATCTGCCAAAGGGCCTACCGGCTGCTGACCGAAACGGCGGGGATGCCGCCGGAAGACATCATCTTCGACCCCAACGTGTTCGCGGTGGCCACCGGCATCGAGGAGCACAACGCCTACGGCGTCGACTTCATCGAAGCGACCCGCGAGATCAAGCGGACATGCCCGCATGCCCGGGTGTCCGGCGGCCTGTCCAACCTGTCGTTCTCGTTCCGCGGCAACGAACCGGTGCGTGAGGCGATGCACTCGGTCTTCCTCTACCACGCCATCCAGGCGGGGCTGGATATGGCGATCGTCAACGCCGGCCAGCTGGCGGTTTACGAGGATATCGAGTCGGACCTGCGGGAACGGGTCGAAGACGTCATCCTGAACCGCCGTCCCGACGCCACCGACCGGTTGCTGGAGGTCGCCAATCAGTTCAAGGGCAACGCCAAGGCCCAGGCCGAGGATCTGTCCTGGCGCGACGCGCCGGTCGCCGAACGCCTGAAGCACGCGCTGGTCCAGGGTCTGGCCGATTTCATCGAGGAGGATACCGAAGAGGCCCGCCTGGCGGCCACAAAGCCGCTCGACGTCATCGAAGGGCCGCTGATGGCCGGCATGAATGTGGTCGGCGACCTATTCGGTGCCGGCAAGATGTTCCTGCCGCAGGTCGTCAAGAGCGCCCGGGTGATGAAGAAGGCCGTGGCCTATCTGCTGCCGTACTTCGAGGCCGGCGCGGATGGCGCGGAGCGGCGGTCGGCGGGCAAGGTGCTGCTGGCCACGGTGAAGGGCGATGTCCACGACATCGGCAAGAACATCGTCGGCGTGGTCCTGCAGTGCAACGACTTCGAGGTGATCGATCTGGGGGTCATGGTCCCGCAGCAGAAGATCCTGGACACCGCCCGGGCC
>JANQIU010000179.1 GCA_028281985.1 Alphaproteobacteria bacterium
TCCGAAACCACATAAGCGATGGTAACAACTTCACTTTCCCCGACGGCCAGGTACTCGAACTGCCCGGCCGGGTCATAACTGAGCGTCCCATCGTCGTTGATGGACACACGCCCCTGGCCCGACGTCACCGTGGCCGACGTTACCGTCATGGCGCCGCCGTCCGGGTCGGTGTCGTTAGCCAGGACATCGATCGTGATCGCCGAGTCCTCATCCGTGGCGGCCGCATCCGGCTGCAGCGTCGGGTCGGCATTCTGTCCGGTCACCGGGTCCGCAACGAACGGATCAAGGCCTTCCTGCGCACCGATCACCTCGACCGAGATGCCTTCCGGCATCTCCGGAACAGTCGGTCGGGGAATGTTGGGTACGGCCGCGATCTGCACGCCGCCGCCGGTCAGCGCCGACGAACCGGCATCGAAGCCGGTGTCACCGGCCAACAATTCTGCGGCGGTATCCCGACCGAGAGAGGTTCCGTCGGAGCCGGCGGCGTCGATCCGGTGTTCGCGTCCTTCGCCGGAGGCGGTCTCGCCGTCAATCGGCAGCCCGTCTACCGGGACCGGGGCACCCCGCTCTTCATCCGCACCGTAAGGAGGCTCTTCTTCACGGCTACCCTGGTGAATATTGGGTCGCCCCAGATCCTCCCGGACACTCAAATCCCGGGCGGCATCTGTATGGTCTTCGCGGATACGACTGTCGGCGTCGTCCGATCCGAAATCGAACAGCTCGTCGACCTGAACGGTCTTCGCATCGGTCAGATTGTCCGGGCTAGCCATCGTCCCCAACACCCCGTCTTCTAGCACTGGCTCGGCGTCACAAGAGGCGCACGCGCATGGCAGGTGCGATCCGCCATCAGCGGTTCTGCACCATTGATCTGAAAAAATGCTTAAATGCCCGCCAAGCCTCGTCAAATAAAACAATTTGGATAAAATGCCCGTTTCTGAATATCCGCTAACAAAAAACTTCGCGATCGAAAAGTCAGCCGAAATCCTCAACAAAGAGAGTTAAGTACTGTTAACCACTACCTCAGTCAGGTCAAATTGCGTCAAATGCCGGCAAATCCGGGCGCCGCGCAGGGGCGGACGCGCCTTGACACGGACGACCAGCGGGAGTGGCGTCCGCGCATCTGCACTGCATCGGTACGCCGCCAATCAAGAGGCCCTTATGCCCGACCAACCCACCCTTGGTGTCTGCTACTATCCGGAACACTGGAACCGGTCCGATTGGCCGGACGACGCCCGGCGCATGCGTGACATCGGCATCCAGTTCGTGCGGATCGGCGAGTTCGCCTGGTCGGTTCTGGAACCGGAACCGGGCGTCTTCGAATGGGCGTGGCTGGACGAGGCCATCGACACGCTTGCCGGTGCCGGCCTGAAAGTCATCCTGGGGACGCCGACGGCTACCCCGCCAAAATGGCTGGTCGACCGGTTTCCGGAGATTCTGCAGGTCGACCGGGAGGGGCGGTCCCGGCGCTTTGGATCGCGCCGGCACTACTGTTTCTCTAGCCCCGTTTACAGGACCGAGAGCCGGCGCATCACCCGCGCCCTGGCCGATCGCTACGGCCGTCATCCCGGTGTCGCCGGCTGGCAGACCGACAACGAGTACGGTTGCCACGACACCGTTCTGAGCTATTCCCCGGCGGCCCGGGACGGGTTCCGGCGCTTTCTGGCGGACCGGTACGGCACCATCGACGCCCTGAACGAGGCCTGGGGCAACCGCTTCTGGTCGATGCCCTACCGGCATTGGGACGAGATCGACCTGCCGAACCTGACCGTGACCGAAGCGAATCCCTCCCACTGGCTGGACTTCCGCCGGTTCGGGTCATCGGAAGTCGATGCCTTCAACCGCGAGCAGGTGGCGATCATCAGGGAGCTATCGCCCGGCCGAGAGATCACCCACAACTTCATGGGCCGGTTTGTCGACCTCGACGCCTTCGCGACCGCCGCCCCCCTCGATTTCGCCAGTTGGGACAGCTACCCGCTGGGGTTCACGGAACAGGCCGACCTGCCGGAGGAGGTCAAGCTCCGCTACGCACGGACCGGCCATCCCGACATGGCCGCCCTGCATCACGATCTGTTCCGCGGCGCCGGCCGAGGCCGGTTCTGGGTGATGGAACAGCAGCCGGGGCCGGTCAACTGGGCCAACTGGAACCCGGGACCGCAGCCCGGCATGGTCCGGTTGTGGACCTGGGAGGCGATCGCGCACGGCGCCGAAGTGGTCTCCTACTTCCGTTGGCGGCAGGCGCCGTTCGCCCAGGAGCAGATGCATGCCGGGCTCAACCTGCCGAACGGCTCACCGGATGTCGGCAGCACCGAGGCGGCACAGGTCGCCGCGGAACTGGCAGCTTTGCCGCTTCCGGCCAACGAGCCCGGCGATCTGGCGCTGGTCTTCGATTACGAAGCCGCCTGGGTCACCGATATCCAGCCCCAGGGCGCCGACTTCGTCTATTTCGACCTGGTCTATCGGTGGTACACGGCCTTGCGGCGGCTCGGGCTGAATGTCGATGTCGTGCCGCCCGGTACGGCGCTGAACGGCTACCGGGCCGTCTTCGTCCCGACCCTGCCGATCCTGCGCGAGACGGCCGTCGCCGCCTTCGAGACCTACACCGGGCCGATCCTGTTCGGTCCCCGCTCCGGATCGAAGACCGCGACCTTCCAGATCCCCGACGAGCTGCCGCCCGGCCCACTGGCACGGCTGCTGCCCCTCCGCGTCAACCGGGTCGAGAGCCTGCGGCCGGGCCTGGAACGCGGCGTCCGCCTGGGCAACCGGCTCTATCCGGCACGCCGGTGGGTGGAACATCTGGAAACCGACCTGGCCGCCGCAGCGACCTATGCCGACGGCAGCCCGGCCCTGGTGGCAAAAGGCGACCGCTTCTACCTGGGCTTCTGGCCCGACCGGACCTGCTTGAACGCCATCGTCGACCTGGTCGCGGGCCGGGCCGGGCTGGACACCGAGCGGGTCACCGAGGGCCTGCGCATCCGCCGGCGCGGCAATCTGTGCTTCTGCTTCAACTACGGCCCGGACGATGTCGACGCCCCGGTACTTGCCGGCGCCGAGTTCGTTCTGGGCGGGTCGCATATACCGCCCTTCGATCTGGCAGTCTGGCGGTGCTGAAGAAGACCGGTCACATGGGCTTTGCTTGACATGCCCGTACCGTCCCGGACAATGCGCGGAATGTCATCGGGGCTTGTTGTTCAGGCTTCTGACGAACGAAGACAAGGCGCGGCCAGCGCGCTTCCCCCAACGGAGGAGTCGAGAATGCTTTCAAGCCGAGTTTTGTGCGCGACCGCGATCGTCGGCGCCATGGCCGCCGGGTCGGCCCAGGCCGAAACCATGGTTTTCAACCACGGCCGGTCCGACCCTGCCCCCCGGGCCGCCTGGGAACAGATCGTCGCCAATTTCGAGGCCGCCCACCCCGGCATCGAGGTCGAGGTGAACGTCCTCGAGCACGAAGCGTACAAGACGGCCATTCGCAACTGGCTGGGCTCCGAACCGCCCGACGTCGTCGACTGGTTCACCGGCGAGCGGATGAACGCGTTCGTCGAACGCGGCCTGTTCATGGACATCTCCGACATCTGGGAAGAGAACGGCCTGGCCGAATCCATGGCCTCGACCATGCCGTCGGTCAGCGTCGACGGCCGGCAGTACGGGATCCCCTACAGCTACTACCAATGGGGCATCTACTACCGTCAGGACATTTTCGACGCGCACGGCGTATCGGCGCCGTTCGAAACCATCGACGACCTGGTCGCCGCCTGCACGACGCTGCGGGAGGCCGGCGTCGCCCCGGTGACCATCGGCACCAAGTTCCTGTGGACCGCTGCCGGCTGGTTCGACTACCTGAACCTGCGCCAGAACGGCCGCGACTTCCACATGTCGCTGATGGCCGGCCAGGAAAGCTATGAGGACGACCGGGTTCGCGCCGTTTTCGACACCTGGGCGCAGTTGATCGACGCCGGCTGCTTCATCGACGACCACACCGCGTATTCCTGGCAGGAGGCCATTCCCTTCCTGGTGCAGGGCGATGCCGCCATGTACCTGATCGGCAACTTCATCGTCCCGTTCTTCCCGGAAGCGGAGCGCGAGAACTACGCCTTCATGCCGTTCCCGGTGATCGACCCGAATGTCGGTGTGTACGAAGACGCGCCGATCGACTCGATCCACATCCCGACGGGTGCGGCAAACGTGGAAGCGGCGAAGCTGTTCATGGCCTTCGTCGCCCAGCCGGAACAGCAGGAGCTCATGAACGACGCCCTGCAGCAGCTCCCGCCGAACCGCAATGCACCGGTGCTGGAAGACCGCTTCCTGGAGGCCGGGTTCGAGATGCTGAGCAACGCCGACGGCATTGCCCAGTTCTACGACCGGGACACCAATCCGGAGATGGCGCGGGCCGGTATGGAGGGCTTCCAGGAGTTCATGGTGCGTCCGGAACGGCTCGACCGCATCCTGGCGCAGCTTGAGCGCACGCGACAGCGGATCTTCACCCAGTAAGATCGTCGGGGCCGGCGGCGGCCCCGCGCGGGAGAACCGCGGGGCCGCCGCCGCAGGACGCAGACGATATGCCCATAACCAAGACAGCCGACCGTTGGCGGCCCGGAACGGGCACCACGGCGCTGCGTGACGACCTGACGGGATCGAATGCGACCCGCCAGCGGGTCACGTGGTTCACCCGAAACCAGATGCGTATCGCCCCGGCGGTGTTCCTGCTGCCGGCGATGCTGTTGTTCGCGGTCTATGTCATCTACCCGATCCTGCAGAGCTTCTGGGTCAGCTTCCACGAGTGGGATGGCCTGACGCCGGACATGGAGTTCGTCGGACTGGGCAACTACATGGAGTTGTTTGGTTTTGATTGGGAGTTATTGGGAATTCTTGTCGACGACGGTGAGAGCTACTGGAGAGCCCTGGTCGAAAGCGCCAATGATCAGGATTTCTGGAGAGCCATCATCAACAACGTTTTCTGGCTGACGCTGTTCATGCTGGCGCCGGTGTTCGGACTGGCGATTGCCCTGTTCCTCAATCAGACGGTGTTCGGCATCCGTCTCATCAAGTCGCTTTTCTTCTTCCCGTTCGTCATCAGCCAGGTGGTGGTCGGCCTGGTCTTCAGCTGGTTCTACGATCCGGCCAACGGGTTGTTGAATGCGATCTTCGGTTCCTTCGGCGTTCCCCAGTTCTCGATCCTCAGTTCGGAGAGCGCCGTCACCTTCGGCATCATCGCAGCGGGCCTGTGGCCGCAAACCGCCTATTGCATGATCCTGTACCTGACCGGCCTGAACAACATCAACGCCGAGCAGATCGAGGCCGCCCGGATCGACGGCGCCAAGGGTTGGTCCCTGCTCAGCAACGTGATCCTGCCGCAGCTGCGCCCCGCCACGTTCCTGGCGGTGGTGATCACCGTGATCGGCGCGCTGCGCAGCTTCGATCTTGTGGCGATCATGACGGCCGGCGGCCCGTTCGGCAGTTCCACCGTGCTAGCGTTCAAGATGTATGAAGAGGCGCTGTTCAACTACCGCCAGGGCTATGGCGCGGCCGTGGCCGTGGTCCTGTTCCTGATCATGTCGGTCTATATCGCGTTCTTCCTGACCCGCATGGTGCGTCAGGAGCGCTGACGATGTTCCCGACGCCCATCGCGAAGCTGTCGCGGCGCACCCAGACCGCCTACAAGCTAACCCTCTGGGTGTCGCTGGCCGTTTGGCTGTTGCCGTTGCTGGCGGTAGCGATGACCAGCATCCGCACGCTGGAGGACATCGCCGCTGGCAACTATTGGGGCTGGCCGGGCGGCTTCAACCTGATCGAGAACTACACCGAGGTGTTTACGCGATCGGCCATGGGCAGGTTCATGGTCAACAGCGTGATGATCACCTTGCCGACGGTCCTGGGGACGCTGATCCTGGCCACCATGTCCGGCTTCGCGCTGGCGCAATACAAGCTGCCGGGTTACGTGCTCGGCCTGTTCCTGGCGCTGCCGGTGCTGATGTTCGTCAATGCCGTCGGCCTTGGCGCGGTAAACGTCATCCTGGCCGTTCTGGTCTTGGCCTTTATCGCCCTCGCCATGTGGCGGTTGCGGGTCCGCGGCGAGATTGCGCTGTTCGCCATGTTCATCGCCGGCAACTTCATCCCGTTTCAGATCCTGATGATCCCGGTCCGCGAACTGACCCGCGATCTGGGCATGTACGACACGATCTGGGGGCTGGTGATGTTCCATGTGGCGTTCCAGACCGGGTTCGCCACCCTTTTCATGCGCAACTTCATCAAGGGCCTGCCACAGGAGCTGATTGAGGCTGCGCGGGTGGAAGGCGCCAACGAGTTCCAGATCTTCTGGAACGTCGTCGTGCCACTGGTGCGACCGGCCATTGCGGCCATGGCGGTGCTGATCTTCACCTTCATCTGGAACGACTATTTCTGGGCCCTGGTCCTGGTGCAATCGGAACAGGCGATGCCGATCACCGCCGGCCTGCAGGCACTGAAGGGACAGTGGGTGGCGTCCTGGCAACTGATCTCCGCCGGCGCCATCGTCGCAGCCCTGCCGCCGGTGGCGATGTTCTTCCTGATGCAGAAGCACTTCATCGCCGGCCTGACGCTTGGTGCTACCAAGGGCTGACCGTTCAGAAGAAGCTGAAGATCAACGCCACCTTGCTTACCGTCCCGCGGCTGTCGCCGAAGGGCAGCGCCAGGACACCGTACTCCGCATAGCGGGGGGCGGGCCACGTGACCTTCCCAACGACGCTGTACGGGCGACCGGTCTTCGCACACCAGTGAAACCGGATGTTCGCGTCCTCTGCCCCCGGCACCTGATCGGTGTAGAAACCGGTGAACTCGACGCCGGTTCGCCGGCCGACGGCGGTTCCGGACAAACGGATTCTCAGGCGCCGGACATCGTGCTCGACGTGGAAGATGCCGACATAGGGAAGGGTTTTCGGCGGGAAGAAGAACGCCGTCAGGCTGGATGTCGGGGGCAGGTCGCGGTCGCCGCACGCGGCCAGCCAGACGTCATAGGCCTCCTGCACGTAATCAGGCGTCCGCGCATCGAAACGGGGGGGTGCCTGCATGGGGAAGAAAGCCGGATGATCCGGATCGTCCCAGTCGCCCTCCCAGTCCATAGCCCTAACCGGATGCCGTGTATTTTTGAGAAGCAATCCATCCATGTATGTGTATTGCTATTCGCATGTCAACGCTTGCCGCGGCGACACCAACCAATGCTGAGAAAATTCACTAATAAAGAACCGCAGAAGACAAAAATTCGGTTCAGATTTTTCACCCGAATGCGGGTGTATGGAAGCCAAAACTATATCGATACTGGAAGAAGCCGTCACCGAGTTCTCCAACATGCCGTCGGACACGCGGACATGCCGACCGGCTTTCCCGCTTCGATCCAGATCAACCGCGCTCCGATGATCGATGAGAGCAGGATCTACGTCTTGGCTGGTATCGCCCAACCGCGATTCCAGCCATGACAAGCCTGCCCTAGCCAGGGCCGATGGTTGCCACCAGTCGGCTTTCCGGTACATCGGCTGACAAGGATTGCTGCCAGGCCTCGAAACGATCGGCGGACACCGCGGCGATGATCGAGCCACCGAACCCGCCGCCGGTCAGACGCGCGCCGATGGCGCCGGCCTGCACCGCCGCTGCCTGCAACCGGTCGACTTCCGGCACCGAAACGGCGTAGTCGTCCCGCTGGGAAGCATGGCTCTCCAGCATCAACCGCCCCAAACCGTCCGCATCGCCCCCGATAAGGGCGGCGGCCGCGGCCTCCACCCGATCGTTCTCGGTGATGATGTGCCGCGCGCGACGGTTCAGCGGCGGGTCCAGCCCGTCGACCTTCACCAGGTCTTCCCGGCCAAGGTCCCGCAGGCTTTCCACGCCTAAGGACCGGCATGCCAACCGGCACTCGCGGACCCGGCTTTCGTAGCCGCCGTCGACCAGCTTGTGGGAAACGCCGGAGTGCACCACCGCCAAGCGGATGCCCGCGGGCAGCGGAATGGTGCGCATGCCGAGATCCCGGGTATCGAGGAACAGCGCGTGCCCGGGCACCCCGGTGGCCGACACCATCTGATCCATGATCCCGCACGGCATGCCGACGAAGTCCCGCTCCGCCCGCCGGCCGAGAAGGGCGATCGTGCGGTCGGACAAGTCGAGCCCCAGCAACGCGCGCAACGCCCGCAATGTGGCCACTTCCAGCGCCGCAGAACTGGAGATGCCGGCGCCGAGGGCGATCGAACCCGTGACCGCCAAGCGCAATCCGGTGACCGCCTCGCCCCGGTCCGTCAGTCCCTGGATGCATCCCAGAATATAGTCCAGCCAGTCGCCGCGCCGGCCATCTTCCAGATGCGCCGAAACCCGCGCCCCCAGCGTGGCGCTGACGGCGTCGACCGTACCCGGGTCGCCATGCCGGGCCACCGCGACGGCGGTGCGATCCGCCAGGGGAACCGGCAGCACCAGGCCATCATTGTAGTCGGTGTGCTCGCCCATCAGGTTGGCCCGGGCTGGCGCCGACGCAACGGCGTCCGGCTCGGCGCCGAAGGTATCGGCGAAGACGGCTTTTGC
>JANQIU010000180.1 GCA_028281985.1 Alphaproteobacteria bacterium
ACGCCCGGTTGGCCAGCACCACGCGGAACCCGTCGGGGTCCTCCACCGTGATGCCGCAGCGATCCCAGTACGGGTTGTCGGACGGCACCGGCCCGGCCCCGTGCCGCGCCAGACGGGCCACGGCCGCGTCGTACTCGGCGCGTTCGGGCAAATAGAACACCAGCAGGTGCTCGGCATTCGGTGCCCGCCCGTACCGGTGCCCGGCCCGGCTGATCAGCTCCAGATGCCAGGGCTGGCCGGCATGGCCCAGAAGGGCACCGTCGTACCCGTCATGCGGCCCGAACCGGCCCAGATCGGCCAGGCCCAGCCCGTCGACATAGAACCGGACGGCGGCGTCCAGGTCGTCGGTCGGCCGCGCCATGCGCAAGACCGCCCCGGCTACCATGGCGCCGCCCCGCCCGCTTCCGCGCCTCAGGCCGCCGCCTCGAACACGGTGGCAATCCCCTGCCCGCCGCCGATGCACATGGTGGCCAAGGCCAGTTCCTTGCCTTCGCGCTTCAACAGGCTGGCCGCCTTGCCGGCAATGCGGGCACCGGACGAACCCAGCGGATGACCCAGCGCGATCGCACCGCCATCCAGGTTGGTCTTGTCCCAATCCAGGCCCAGATCGTGGGCGACCGCCAGCGACTGGGCGGCAAACGCCTCGTTCAGCTCGATGATGTCGATGTCCTTCATCGTCACACCGGCCCGCTGCAGCGCCTTGTTGGTCGCCGGCACGGGGCCGATGCCCATGATGTCCGGCGCACAGCCGGCCACGGCGATCGAGCGGATGCGGGCCAGGATCGGCAGGCCGTGCGCCCGGGCGTACTCTTCCGACGCCACGACGGTCGCAGAGGCGCCGTCGGTCAGCGGCGAGGAGGTGCCGGCGGTCACGGTCCCCTCGGCGTCGAAGGCCGGCTTCAGGCCGGACAGCGTGGCCTGGTCGGTCTCCGCGCGGATGGTGCCGTCCTCCTCGACGACCTTGCCGTTCGCCCGGATCGGCACGATCTCGTCGGCGAACTTGCCGGCCGCCTGGGCCGCCGCGGCCCGGCCGTGCGAGCGCACCGCCACTTCCTGCTGGCGTTCGCGGGTGATCTGGTACTGCTTGGCCAGGTTTTCTGCCGTCACGCCCATGGAGATGTAGGCGCCCGGCGCCTTCTCGGTCACCGCCGGATTGGGCATGGGGTTGAAGCCCATCATCGGCACGCGGGTCATGCTCTCCACCCCGGCGCATACGAAGACGTCACCGGCCCCCCACTGGATGGCGCCGGCGGCCTGATGGATCGCCTGCATCGAAGAGCCACAGAACCGGTTCACCGTCGTGCCCGCAACCGTGATCGGCAGGTCGGCCAGGAACACCACCAAGCGGGCCATGTTCAGCCCCTGTTCGCCTTCCGGAAAGGCGCAGCCCAGGATCAGGTCCTCGATATCCCCCGGCGCCACGCCGGACGCTTCGACGGCGGACTTGACGACTTGGGCGGCCAGATCGTCCGGCCGCACCTTGGCCAGGTCGCCCTTGTTGGCGAAATGGTGGGGAGACCGCGCATAGGCGGTGATCACGACGTTCTTCATCGAAAGGCGCTCCTATTCCTCCGTACGGGCCTGTTTCGGCCGCTGGGAACTGACGACGGGAAGATCGGTTTCGGGCTGTAGGGACGACTGAAGGGCTTCGGGCGTGTCGGGGTCGCTGCCCACATCGCGAAGGTGTTCGACCAGGTCGTGTTCGATCTGCCGCAGTTCGAACAACGTCTGTTCGACGTCCAGACGCTGGCGTTCCAGCGAAGCGATCCGCTCCCGCGCAAGCCGCAGACCGAACGTCATCTGGCTGATCAGGTTGCCGTCGACATCGTACAGGCTGATGAATTCCTTGATCTCAGCCAGCGAGAACCCGAGCCGCTTGCCCCTGCAGATCAGGTTCAACCGCCCGCGATCCTTGTAGGTGTAGATCCGGTGCTGTCCCTCGCGCGCCGGCGACAGCAGCCCCTCATCCTCGTAAAAGCGGATGGACCGGGCAGTCAGCCCGAACTCAGCGGCCAGGCTGCCGATCGAGTAGGTCCGCCGGCGTGCGGCAGCCTCAGCCTCGCTTTCCGGCGTTTCGGCCCCAAAAGGTGGCCTCTGCCCGTCTTCCATTCCGATCCGCCTGACACCCCTGTACGAAACGACGAACCCGTCGGTCCGAACTTGACGTTTACGTAAACGTAAAGGTGATCAACTCGGCTTGCCTTGTCAACCCGGGCTAGGATCGCGAAACAAAGTGTGCCGGCCGCGGGTCCCGTCCATCCCATGCGGACCATCGGGCGATACCAAGGTTTGGTCGCACCTTTTCTCCTCGCCGTCGGCGACCGCAGAGGGTTCCGCCATGGGTAGCGCCAAGAAGCCCGACGGGTTCCGGTCACCGCGCCGCGCGGCCATTGGCGGCGCCCGGGAATCCTTGGGCACGCCGGCCCTGGTGCTGTCGGCCAGCTTTGTCGGTTTCGGGTCGCTGGTCCGCGGCAGTGGCCTGGATGTGGGACATGCCCTGTTCTCCACGGCGACGGCCTGGGCCTTGCCGGGGCAAATTGCCACCATCGAACTGGCCACCGCCGGCGCCACGCTGTTGGCCATTTCGGTCGCCACGGCGCTCAGCAACGCGCGGCTGACGCCGATGATCCTGGCTCTGATCCCCCAGCTACGGTCGCCGGGCCGGGGGCGCTGGCAGTTCTATCTGGTCGCCCATGTGGTGGCGATCACCAGCTGGCTGCACGCCACGCGGCGGGTACCGGATCTGCCGGTCGACCAGCGCCTGCCCTTCGTCGCCGGTTTCGGGACCACGCTCTGGCTGCTGACCCTGGTGGCGACAGCGGTCGGCTATGTGTCGGCTGCCCAGGTGCCCGGCTGGCTGTCGCTGGGTCTGGTGTTCCTGACCCCGGTCTACTTCACCCTCGTGCTCATCGGCGACGTAAAGGACCGGGCCCGGGCGCTGTCGCTGTTGTTCGGCGCCTGCCTCGGCCCCTTGTTCCATCTGGTCAGCACCGAGTGGGGGCTGCTCTTGACCGGGCTGGTCGGCGGTACGGCGGCCTATGCCCTGGGCCGCAGCAAGCCCGGGACGTCCAGCCATGGGTGACGCGGCCTATGGCTACCTGATCCTGGCGATTGCGGCGATCTGCACCTATGGCTGGCGCGCCCTGGGCGTCGCCCTTGCCGGGCGCATCGGCCCGAACAGCCCGTGGCTCGACTGGGTCGGCTGTGTCGCCTACGCCTTGCTGGCCGGCCTTATCGCCCGGATGCTGCTGCTGCCCGCCGGTCCGTTGATGGAGACCGCCACGGTATCGCGTGCGGTGGGGATCGGCCTGGCTGTAGCCGTCTATTTCGGCCTGCGGCGCAACATCCTGGCCGGTGTCCTGACCGGTGCGGGTGCCCTGACGCTGGCGGAATCCCTATCGCTTTCGTCCTGAAGCGCGCCGATGGTCAGGCCGCCGCCTGAACCGGCGCCCCCGCCAGGGATCGATCGGCCAGCCGGGCCAGGTCTTCGTCCCCGACAGGGCAATCGGTGATCGCCCCCTCGAGACTGACGTCGCCCGCCGTTCCAGCCGAACCAACAACCTGACCGCGGAAGGTCCAGCCCGCGTCGGTCACCTGAACCATCAGGGACTGCCCTTCCTCGCCAGCTACCCCGCCTGCCAGGCAGACGCTGTCGGTGGCGATCTGCACGATGGTCACCGGAACGGGTCCGCCATCACCGACGCTGGCCAAGGCCGGCAGTCGGCACTGGTAGCGGTTGGGCTGGCGCCGTTCTGCCTCCTGCATGGAGGTACGGACGATTTCGGTCAGCTTGTCACCCAGGCCGGTGACGTCCTCGCTCAGGCGGGCCGCCGCGCTCCGAACCGAGTCGGCAAGGCTGCCGGTGGTCTGCGCATCGCTGGAAACGCTTTCCATGCCCGAGCTCACGGCGCGGGAGGTTTCGGCGGTCTCGTTGACGCTACGCGCAATCTCGCGGGTCG
This sequence comes from Alphaproteobacteria bacterium, assembly GCA_028281985.1. Taxonomy (GTDB): domain Bacteria; phylum Pseudomonadota; class Alphaproteobacteria; order DSM-16000; family Inquilinaceae; genus JANQIU01. The sequence continues at coordinate 3,960 of JANQIU010000180.1, forward strand.
CCGCGTTCTGCTGTTCCACCGCCGCAGCGATCGTCGTCGCAATCGAGCTCATCTGCCCGATCACGTCGGTGACCTCGCCGATCGCCTTCGCCGTCTCCTGGGCCACCCGCTGGATCGCCTCGACCTGACCGCTGATCTGTTCGGTCGACCGGGCCGTCTGGCTGGCCAGGGTCTTCACTTCGCCGGCAACCACGGCAAAACCGCGCCCGGCCTCGCCGGCCCGGGCCGCTTCGATCGTGGCGTTCAACGCCAGCAGGTTGGTCTGCTCGGCAATGGTGTTGATGACCGTCACCACTTGGCCGATCTCGTCCGCGGTTTCGGACAGGCCGCGGACCACCGTCTTGGCGGTTTCAGCCGAAGCGATGGCCTGGTGGGACACGTCGTTGGACTGGCTGACCTGCCGGCCGATCTCCGAGATCGACGCCGACAGCTGATCGGCAGCCGAGGCGACCGTCTGCGCGTTCTGCAGGGCGGCTTCCGCCGCACCTGACGCCGACCCGGCCGTGCCGGTCATGCTGTCGGCCGCGCTTTGCATCCCGTCGGCGGTCTCGCTCATCTCGTGCGCCAGACCGGCCACATGGTCGACGGCCGTTCGGGTTTCGCGCTCGATCGTATCGGCCATCGTCAGAATGGCCTGATGCCGTTGCTCGGTGGCGGCTTCATCGGCGCGCCGCCGGTCTTCGCGCATCCGCTCCACCCGGATCGCGTTGTCGCGGAACACCTCCATCGTGCGGGCCATGTCACCGATCTCATCGGAACGGTTCAGGCCATCCACACGCACATCGGTGTCCCCGGTCGCCAGGATCTGCATGCTGCCCACCAGGCTGTTGAGCTTGGCGACAATGCGCTGACCGACATAGAACCAGCCGATCAGCCCGGCCAGCACAAGGCTTGCCACGGCAATGGCGATGAGTGTCGTCTGGCTGGCGGCCAACTGGTCTTCCGCCGCTTCGGTCGCCTGCCGTGTCGTCGCCTGGGCGTCTTCCGTTACCGCGGCAGTCAGCGACCGCAACGCGTTGGACTTGTCCCGGATCGCGGCCAGGCGTTCGTCCGCTTCAGCGATCGCCGCCAGCTCGGCCATCCGGACCGCCCCGATCGACTGGTCCTGTTCGACCTGGGCAGCCAGGGCTTC
>JANQIU010000203.1 GCA_028281985.1 Alphaproteobacteria bacterium
CAAGCCCGGCCCGCGGCTTCGATTCCTCGCCGCCGCCAGCCCCGGCCTACCGGTCAGGCGGCCGGCGTCGGCGCGTCGGGATGCAGACAGCCCGCACGCCGCAGATCGTCCCAGAGCGCCGATGGCATGGGCATGCCCATCATCGCCACATTGGCGTGCAGTTCCTCGTTCGATTGCAGGCCCGGGATCACCGAGGCTACGGCCGGATGCGCCAACGGAAACTGCAGGGCAGCCGCCGGTACCGGCACGTCATGGGCCGAGCAGATCCGGCGCAGCCGTTCCACACGGTCGACAATGTCCGGCGGGGCGGCGCCGTAGTTCCAGGTCTCGCCCCCCGCCAGGATGCCGGAGTTGAACGGCCCGCCGACCACCACCTGGGCGCCATGCTCCAGGCACCGCGGCAGGAACCGGTCCAGCGGCGTCTGTTCCAGCAGCGTGTACCGGCCGGCCAGCAGGAAGACGTCCCAATGGCCGTGATCCAGTGCGTAGTCGCAGATCTCCCACTCATTGGCGCCGATGCCGAAGGCACGGATATCGCCATTGCGCCGCAGCTCGTCCAACGCCCGGTAGCCGCCGGTCAAGGCCGTCTCGGTATGCCGGGCATGCTCGTCACCATGGGTGACCGGGCCGATGTCGTGCAGGAACAGGATGTCGATGCGCGGCAGCCCCAGCCGGTGGAGACTGCTTTCATAACTGCGCATGATGCCGTCATAGCTGTAGTCGAATTCGGCCCGGAACGGCAGCGGATCGGGCCACAGGTCATTGGGTGCGGCCGGTTCGTGATGCGGCGTCAGGCGGCGCCCGACCTTGGTGGACAGCGTCCAGGTGGCCGCATCGCGCCCGCGCAGCACGTCGCCGACCCGCCGCTCCGACAGCCCGTAGCCGTAGAACGGCGCGGTGTCGATGTATCGGAGGCCGGCCTGGACCGCCCCTTCAACGATGGCCCGCCCCTCGGCTTCCGGCATGGGCCGGAACAATCCGCCGACCTGCGCCGCTCCCAGCCCCATCACGCTGACACGAAGGCCGGTTTCACCGAGGGGGCGCAGGCTTGTGGGATCCATGGGGCGGCTCCGTCTTCGTTCGGGCGGTTGTCCCCATCATAGGGGTGGTCAGGCTGGCGGCACGACCGTGAAACGGCGCCGGTACTCCCCCGGCGTCAATCCTACCAGCTTGCAGAACACCTTGCGGAAGGCGCCGGGGTCGCCATAGCCGACGCGCCAGGCGATCCGGTCCAACGGATCGGCGGACAGCTCCAGGTGTTCCTGCGCCTTGCCGACCCGGAGGTGCTGCAGATAGTCGGTCGGCCGGAGCCCGGTGGCCTTCTGGAACCGGCGCAGGAAGGTGCGTTCGCCCAGACCGGCCTGCACCGCCATCATCGGCACGGTCACCGCATCGCCGCTGTGGGCCTGCAGCCAGCGCTGAGCTTTCAGCACGGCCTGGTCGCCATGGGTCAGCCGCGGCGAGAAACGGCTGTAGAACCGCTGCTCGCGGCCGGCTGGGTCGACCAGGAAGAAACGGGCGGTCGCCGCCGTCGTCGCCGGGCCGAGGAAGCGCTCGATCAACCTCAGGCCCAGGTCGACCCAGGCCATCAAGCCCCCGGCGGTGATGATGTCGCCGTCGTCGACGACCAGCTTCTCAGGCTCCAGGGCGATCTCGGGAAACCGCTCTGCAAAGCGGTCGGCCAGCGCCCAATGGGTGGTGGCCGGCCGTCCGGCGAGCTTGCCGGTGCTGGCCAGCAGAAAGGCACCGGCGCAAACCGAGCACAGAAGCCCCCCGGCCCGGTGCCGGTCGCCGTTCCAAGCGACCAGCGGCGCCGTTCGATCGTCCGGCACATCGCCCTGCAGGCTGGGCGGCAGGATGACGGCGGTCACCGGCGCGGGTGGCGCCAGCGTGCCGTCCCATCGGCTTGTCGTCAGCCGCCGCCCGTCACCGCCCTGTTCGGCGTGCAGGCGATCCGCGGTTTCGAACAGGTCGGTCAGGCCATGTACCGCGGCAAGCTGGACGCCGGGATAGGCCAGAATACCGATCTCATGGTGATCGCGTCGGGCCATTTGTCAGATTCGGCCTGATGAATGTCGGTTCCGCCAACCCCGTTATGCGGCGCCGCCCCCATCTTGTCCAGCGAACGGCGATGATGCCGTTTCGCAACCGACACGGAGAGCCCTGATGAGCCAGCGCGCCCTGATCCTGGTCGATATCCAGAACGACTATTTCCCCGGCGGGAAATGGTCCCTCGAAGGCGTCCACGATGCGGCCGACAACGCCGCCCGGCTGATCGCCGCCGCCCGCGACCGCGGCGACCTCGTCGTCCATATCCGTCACGAGTTCACCATCGCCGACGCGCCGTTCTTCGCCCCGGGCTCGGACGGCGCCGCCATCCACGAGAAGGTCCGACCGGCCGCGGAAGAGCCGGTGGTGCTGAAGCACTACGCCAACTCGTTCCGCGAGACCGATCTGAAGTCGCTTCTGGACCGGCACGGTGTCGAGGAAGTCGTGATCGCCGGTGCGATGAGCCACATGTGCATCGACGCCACGACGCGGGCCGCCAACGACCTTGGCTACACCGTCGCGGTCGCCCACGACGCCTGCGCCACCCGGGACCTGGAGTTCAACGGCACCGTGATCCCGGCCGCCCAGGTCCACGCCGCCTACATGTCGGCCCTCGGCTTCGCCTATGCCGCCATCGTCGACACGGACGCGCTGGTGGCGGACGAAGCTTCCGCCGCGTAGCGCCGAACGGCCGCTCGTCCAATCCCGGTCGGGCGGCCCACCGCGCGCGGACTACACCGCCGGTTCCGGCATGCGGATCTGGATCTTCACATCGCTGTCGTGGGCTTCGACAGCACGGTTGAAGGCGTCGATGCTCTGGCTGAACTCGTAGGTGCGCGAGATCAGCGGCTTGAGATCGACCTTGCCCGAGGCCACCAGGTTGATGGCCCGATCGTACATGTTGGCGTAGCGGAACACGGTTTCGACCCGCGCCTCCTTGGCCTGGATGGCGACGATGTCGACCTTCACCGGTTCCACCGGCATGCCGACCAGCACGATGCAGCCGGCCGGGCGGACCAGGTCGGTCATGGAGGCGATCGCCTTCTCTGCGCCGCTGGCCTCGAACACGATGTCGGCGCCCCAGCCGTCGGTGGCGTCGGCGATGACCTGAACCGGATCCTGCTTGGCGATGTTGATGGTCTCGACCGCCGGGTACTGGCCGATGATGTCCAGCTTTTCCTGCTTCATGTCGGTGACGAAAACCCGGGCGCAGCCGCCGGCCAGCGCGGCCAGCGCCACCATCATGCCGATCGGCCCGGCGCCGGTGACGACGGCGGTGTCGCCGGGCGCGATCTTGGCCTTTGCCGCCGACTGCATGCCGATGGCGAAGGGCTCCATCAGCGCGCCTTCTTCGAACGAAACGGTTTCCGGCAGCCGGTAGGTGAAGGCCGCCGGATGGGTGACTTCCGGCATCAGGCAGCCGTCCACCGGCGGCGTGGCCCAGAACACCACATCCGGGTCGACATTGTAGACGCCCAGCTTGGAGGCGCGGGAGTTCAGGTTGGGAACGCCGGGCTCCATGCACACCCGGTCGCCAATCTTCAGGGTGCGGACATTGCTGCCGCATTCGACGATGGTGCCGGACGCTTCGTGGCCCAGGACCATGGGTGCGTCGACCACGAAGGGGCCGATGCGACCGTGGGTAAAGTAATGCACATCGCTGCCGCAGACGCCGACGGTGTGAATGCGGATGCGAACGTCGTCGGCCGCAAGCGTCCGATCCACCTCGACATCGCGGATCGACAACTCGCCCTTCTTCTCCAGAACCAGCGCTTTCATCATGCTCTCCTCCGGGGCGCCCCACACGCCCCTGCCTTCAGGGCTCCAGCGTCACCTTGACGGATTTCGTGCCGCCGGCAGCAGCTTCGATCCCATCAAGATAGCGATCCAGGGGCAGTTGATGGGTGACGATGTCGTCCATCGGCAACAGCCCCTTCTCCAGCATGCGGATGGCCACCGGATAGGCGTGCGGGCTGAGATGCGCGCCGTGGATGTTCAGTTCCTTGCTGTCGCCGATGATGGTCCAGTCGACCGTCACCAGCTCGCGCATCACGCTGAACTCCACGAAGGTGCCCAGCTTGCGGATCATCCGCAGCCCCTGGGTCACGGCGTTGGGGTGACCGGTCGCCTCGATGTAGACATCGCACCCATAGCCCTCGGTCAGGGCCATCACCTCGTCGACGACGTCGACCTTGCTGGCGTTCAGGCACAGATCCGCCCCCGCCTTGCGCGCCACGTCCAGGCGCATGTCGTACAGGTCGACGGCGATCAGCAGAGCGGGGTTCTTGGCCCGCGCGGCGGCCACCATGCCCAGGCCCAGCGGCCCGACGCCGGCGATCACAACCACATCCTGGAACTGGATGTCACCGCGTTCGACCGCGTGGATCGAGCAGGCCAGCGGTTCCACGAAGGCGGCGTGGGGCAGCGGAATCGACTTGGGCACCTTGTAGTTCAGCGCCTTGGCCGGGAACCGCATGTACTCCGCCCAGGACCCGAAGGTCGCCTGGTGGAAGCCGTAGATATCGTGCGGCATGCACATCCAGTACTGGCCGTTGCGGCAGAAGCGGCATTCCCCGCAGGGCACGATCTGCTCGGAGACGGCATGGTCGCCGATCTCCAGCCCGTACTTCTCGGCCGCACCGTCGCCCAGCGCCACGACCTCGCCGACGAACTCGTGTCCCGGCGTCACCACGGGCTGACAATAGCCAGTACGGTGCTCGTCCCCCCAGAACATCGGCGCGCCCTGAAAGCACTTGACGTCGCTGGCGCACACGCCGGTAGACCGGACCTTGACCACCACCTCGCCCGGACCGGCCTGGGGCACCGGCACCTCCTCCAGACGGTAGTCCTCCGGCCCATGGCACATCACGGCCGCCATGGTCTTGGGCAACTGGGCGTTCATCGGTTGTTTCTCCCCCGTTTCGCGCACCCTACCAGCAGGTGTAGCCGCCATCGGCGACGACGACCGCACCGGTCATCAGGCTGGACGCATCGCTGGCCAGGAAATGCACGATCGAGCCGATCTCGTCCGGCTGGCCATACCGCCCGGTCGGCGTCAGCGACATCCAGGTGTCGGACGTTTCCGGATTGGCCATGCCGTATTGGGTCATCGGTGTTTCGACATAGCCCGGCGCGATCGCATTCACCCGCACGCCGCGGTCGGCCCATTCGGCGGCCAGCGACTTGCTCAACTGGTGCACGGCGGCCTTCGAGGCGTTGTAGTAGGACTGGAGCTGCGGCCGGTTGACGATGTGCCCGGAGATCGACCCGATGATGACGATCGTCCCCCGGCCGCGGGCCAGCATCGGCTTGCCGAACTCCCGGCAGCACCAGAAGACGCCGTTCAGGTTCACATCCAGCACGCCGCGGAAATGGTCGTCGGACACGTCTTCCGCGGCAACGTCGGCACGGGCGACGCCGGCGTTGCACACCAGGATGTCGAGCGTTCCGTGATCCCGCGCCACCGCGGCGACACGCGCGGAGTCGGTCACGTCCATGAGTTCCGCTCGAACGGGGTGCCCTTTCCCGGTCAGCACGCGTTCGCCATTGTCGATGGTCTCGCGGGTCGAGGCCGTGATGGTCACCGACGCGCCCGCTTCGATCAGCGCTTCGGCGGCGGCCAGCCCGATGCCGCGGCCGCCGCCGGTCACCAAGGCGGTCCGGCCCGTCAGGTCCAGCTTGTCGAGATACATGGGCGGCGGTTCCTCCGGCTGGTGTCGCCTCAGGCCCGGATGCGCTGGCCGGTGGCGGTGTCGAAGTAGCGAACCTCGCCGGGCGGTACGTCGAAGGCGATGGGGTCGCCGATCGTCGGGCGCGTGCGCTTGTCGGCGCGGAAGGTGGCGCGGTTCGATCCGATCTGAACCACGATCAGGGTCGCGTCGCCGGTCGGCTCCACATCGAATACATGGCCGGCGATCATCCCGGTCCCGTCGGCCAGACGTGCGTCCTCCGCCCGGAACCCCAGGGTGACCGACCCGTCATGCCCGGGCGCCCCCTGCACGCGCACCCCATCGCTGGCAAACGTCCCCGCCTCAACCGCGCCCTCGATGAAGTTCATCGGCGGCGAACCGATGAAACCGGCTACGAACAGGTTCTCGGCATCGTCGTAGATGTCGTCCGGCGTGCCGATCTGCTGCATTTCGCCCTTGTTCATCACCACGACCCGGTCGGCCAGCGTCATCGCCTCGATCTGGTCGTGGGTGACGTAGATCGTCGTCACCCCGAGCTGGCGCTGCAGATGCTTGATCTCGGCCCGCATGGCCACCCGCAGCTTGGCGTCCAGATTGGACAGCGGTTCGTCCAGCAGGAAGACCGAGGGATCGCGCACCAGCGCCCGGGCCAGTGCCACCCGCTGGCGCTGGCCTCCGGAAAGCTGCTTGGGCCGCCGCCGCAACAGGTCCAGCAGATCGACCCGCTCGGCCGCCTTGCGAATATGCGCCGCCCGGTCGGGCTTGCGGACGCCGGCGATGCGCAGCGGGTAGCCGATGTTCTCCTCCACCGTCATATGCGGGTAGAGGGCGTAGTTCTGAAACACCATGGCGACGTTGCGGTCGCGGGGCGGCTGGTTGGTCACGTCCTGGCCGTCCAGCAGGACCTGGCCGCTAGTGGCGCTTTCGAGGCCGGCGATGATCCGCATCGTCGTCGACTTGCCGCAGCCGGACGGACCGAGCAGGACCAGGAACTCGCCCTCGTGCACGTCCAGATCCAGCGCTTTCAGCGCGACCGTTTCGTCCCACACCTTGGAGACCGATCGCAATGCGACTGACACCATTACCGGTGTTCCCCTTCTTTAGAGATCAGCCCTTCAGGTAGATCAGGACGCCGAGCGCGAGGGCCAGGACGGTTGCCACCTCCAGCGGGGCGATCGGCTCAAGGAACCGCATCCACAGCAGGTGAATGGCGATGAACAGCACCACGCTGATGAAGATGCGGTCGAAGCCGTTGGCCGGCATCGGCAGGAACCCCGGCTGCCGCCGTTTGCGCCGGTTGTCGGGGCGGGTGTCGCCGTCTGTCATCCCGATCACTCCTTGACCGCGCCGAACGTCAGCCCGGCCACGATGTGCCGCTGTACCAGGGCCAGGAAGATCACCGCCGGCAACAGGGTCATGGTGGCCGCCGCGGCCATGGCCCCCCAATTGGTGCCGGTCACGGTGACGAACTCCGCCAGGAAGGTAGTGATCGTCCGCGCCTCGGTCCGCGTCAGCGTCGCCGCCAGCAGATACTCGTTCCAGGCGAACACCCAGGTCAGGATCGCCGTCACTGCCAATCCCGGCTTGGCCAGGGGCAGGATGACCGTCCACAGCACCTGCCAGAGGGAAGCGCCGTCGACCATCGCCGCTTCGTCCAGTTCCTTGGGGATCCCGTCGATGATCCCCTGCAGCAGCCAAAGCGCAAACGGCAGATTGAAGACGCAGTAGACCAGGATCAGGCCGATGCGGGTGTCCAGCATCGTCACGTCGCCAACCCGGAACACCACGGTGAACAGGAGAAAATAGGCGATCAAGAAGGCGGCCGGCGGCGCCATCCGGTTGGTCAGGGTCCAGAAGAAGATGTTGTTCTTGCCGGTCAGCTTGAACCGGGACATCGCATAGGCCCCGAGGAGCCCCAGGGTGCAGACCAGAACGGCATTGGATGTCGCGACGATCAGCGAGTTGATCATGAAACGCTGGAACCGGTCGTCGGCCAGCACTTCGGCATAGTTGCCCCAGAAGATCCGATCCGGGATCAGCGACGGGTTGCCGAACAGATCGACCCGCCGGCGCAGCGAGACCAAGACCATCCAGTAGATCGGCAGCAGGGTGACGATGGTCAGGCCGGTCCAGATGATGAAGCCGCTCCAGCGGCCCCTGGTGCTATCCATTGCCCGCACTCCTGCTTTCCGACCGCGCGGTCATGGCGACGTACAACAGCCAGCAGATGACGATGGTCACGTAGAGGGTCAGCAGCGACATCGCCGAGCCGTAGCCGTAGTCGGACGCCGGGAAGATCACCCGCCAGATATGCAGGCCGATGAACCGGGTAGCGGTTCCGGGCCCGCCCTGGGTCAGCATCCACACCTCGTCGACGGTCCGCAGCGCGTCCATCAGCCGGATGAAGACGGTGGTCAGGATCACCGGCCGCAGCATCGGCAGGGTGATGTCCCAGAAGATGCGGAACTCGCCGGCGCCGTCGATCCGGGCCTGCTCAACCGGGTCCTTGGGCAGGCTGGACAGGCCGGCCAGCAGCGTCAGGGTGACCAGCGGCGTCCAATGCCAGATATCCATGACCACCGCGGCCAGGAAGGCCTGGTCGGCAAACCGGCTGATGGTGAAATTGATGCCGAACCACGCATCGAGATAGTGCGGAACCGGTCCCAGCCCCGGCACCGTCATCAGCTTCCACGTGGCCCCGACCGCGATCGGCGCGATCATCAGCGGCAGGGTGTGAACGGTGCGGAAGAAGCCCTTGCCCGGGATATCGCGCATGAGCAGGCGCGCCAGCAGGTAGCCCAGGGCAAGCTGGCTCACCAGCACGAAGAAGGTGAACTGGAGGGTCAGCCCGATGGATTTCAGGAACGCCGGATCAAAGACCAGCAACCGGTAATTGTTGGCGCCCGACCAGCGCATCGTCGGATCGGCCGCGAACAGGTTCCAGTCGAAGAAGCCGACGACCAGCACGAACAGGAACGGCAGCACCCCGACGAGAAACAGGATGACCAGCATAGGCGTGATAAGTC
>JANQIU010000207.1 GCA_028281985.1 Alphaproteobacteria bacterium
CCGGCTCCAAATCGCTGGCCGCCGATCCCTGCACCACCGGCGGTCACGGCCATATCGTGGAGTATCCCGACGCCACGCTCGCCGCCTTGAACGAGGAGCACGGCATCGTCGATCTGAGCGCGTCGAGGGCCAAGCCCGCGGTCGGCGAGCGCGTGCACGTCATCCCCAACCATGTATGCGTGGTGTCGAACCTGTTCGACCGCGTGTTCCTGACCGCGGACGGCGAAACCGCCGAAGCCGTTCCCGTTGCCGCCCGCGGCCTGGTGCAGTAGCGGCACATCCCATCTCCCGGGGGAGACCCATGGACTACACCCGCAACCCCTTTGTTCCCGCCGACACCGCCCGGCACGCCATCTGGGAGATGCTGGTGACCCGCGATATCGACGCGTTTCTGGCGCGCGACTGGTCGATGGTGGCGGATGACTTCATCGAAGACGGCTTCTTCGGCCTGCATGCCCATGGCCGGGACAATCCGGACAGCTGGCGGCTCGGCTACCCGAACCTGAGCGCCTATCGCGACGACTGGCTGCGCCAGGCCGCGGACACAGCAGCGGTGTCGTTCGCCGAGCCTTTGCGCCCCGCCCTGTTCCGCGCGACGACGCTACGCGACATCGATATCGGCGACGGGGTGGCGATCGTCCGCAAGAAGTTCGACGGCCGGGTCGCCCGCGCCGACGGCGGCGTCGAGGTGCTGAACTGGCAGACCCTGTATTTCTGCGCCGACCACGGCGCCGGCTGGAAGATCACCAGCTTCGTCGGCTACCTGCCCTTCCCCATGGGCGGCCGGTAGCATCAGACAGGCATGGCATCGTGGCGATTGATGCTGCGCCCCTTCCCCCGGACGATGGAGCGCCGCCAAAGACCGACACAGGCTGCCAGCCGGCGCGGCACCAATACCGCCCCGGGTTTATCGAACGCGTTGAACCGGCAACTTTTTCGACCAGCCGGCCATTGAACCGCGAGCGCAACCTCTAGTAACGTCCATAGCGTCACTCCGATCCCGTGCCGCTCGGCACCGCAGATTGCACTTGGGATGCCTGGCAAGCGCAGCGAGAGCAGCCGGTCGTGGACCGCCATCAATGCCTCGGTGTTCGGGATCGTCGCGGTTCTGGTCGGGCTATCGCTTTGTCAGGCGGCGCGGGCGCAACACAGCGACCCGCAAACGCTGATCCAGGAGATCCTGGGGATGGGACGCTACCAGTGTCATCTCCCGGGACCAACGGCGTCGGGCGGCGACGGTCCAGCCGAGGCGGATTGTATCGTCCCGGTGGAGCCGGATCGAGCGCCCTCGATACCGCGGGCCAGCAGTGGCGAGACGGTCGACTTGAGCGGGTTTTTCCGCCTGCTCCTGTGGTTCGTCCTCATTGCCGGTGTGGCGCTCCTGGCCGTCGACGTCATGCGGCGGCTGAAGCTGCAAAGCTGGCGGAAGGCCGAGCGAGGGACGCCAACCAACCCCGGATCATCATGGCAGGAAGACCTCGCCGGGATGGCCGATCCCGACGGACAGTTCGCGGCCGCGGACGCCCTTGCCGCCAAAGGCGCGTGGTCGATGGCCATTCACGCATTGCTGCTGTCGGCCCTGCAGAAGCTTCCGCAACGGCTCGACGGCGCCTTCCCGGCATCATGGACAGGGCGCGAGCTGGTGCGGCGGGCACCGATACCCGATGAGCAGGCCGATACGCTTGCCCATCTGGTCGGGGCATCGGAATCGGCCCATTTCGCGGACCGCCCGGCATCCGCGACCGACTATGACGCCTGCCGCGACCACTACCTTCGGTTCAGGCAATGGGTGGAGGCCGGATAGTGGCGCCGCCGACGCCCGCCTTCGACCAGCGGTTCGTCCTGGCGATTTTCCTGATCGGCGGGATCGCGTTTGTTGCGATGCTCGTCCTGCTGATCGTCGATAGCGACCCCGAGCGGGGATCGACCGCGGGCACCAGCACCTTCTCACGTTCGGCAATCGGCCACGGAGCCGTTGCGACGTTGATCGATCGTGCCGGGATCCCCGTCACCGTGAACCGGGTGGACCTCGCGAGACGGGTCAGCAACGATACCCTGTTGATCGCCGCCGAACCCGCCGACACGGCGACGGCACACGCCCTGACGCATGTCTCGGCGCAAGCCGGCGCCATGCTGGTCGTGCTGCCGAGATGGCGGGGCGTCCCGTCATCCTCTGAAGCCGGATGGATCGGGCGAGCAAGACAGGTCGACTTGGCGCACATACAGCCTGTTCTGCAAGTCTTCGCCGCGGACGCCAAAGTCCACCGGCCCGGCCGGGCCGCATCCTGGTCGACCAACCGGCTGGCCGCCAACCCGACCACGAATGCCCCCCAGTTGATCCAGTCGTCATCCCTCCGGCCCATCGTCGCGAATGCGGACGGCATGCTGTTGGCCGAAGTGCGCCGTGCCGGGACCCGCATTTGGATTCTCGCCGACCCCGACGTGATCGCCAACCACGGCATCGGACATGGAGAGAACGCGTCATTCGTGCTCGACATGATCGAGGCCCTACGACCCGTGGACGGCCGGGTCCTGATCGACGAAACCCTGCATGGCTTTCGCAGGGCCGATAGCCTCTGGCGAACCATCCTTTCCCCGCCTTTTTTGCCGACAGCCATCCAGGCGGGTCTGGCGACGGTCCTGTTGGCCTGGGCATCGGCCATTCGGTTCGGACGCCCGGAACCCCGGCCGCCGAACCTGGCCCCGGGGACCGCGACCCTGGTCCGGATCGGCGCCCGCCTGCTGCGCCACCAGCAAGACGGCCGGTTTCTGCTCGAATCCTACGCTGCCGCGGCCGTTTCGGAGGTGCGGCGGCAGCGACTGAATCGGCCGGCGACGGACCAGGAGTTGGCGAACTGGCTGGACCGCATCGGCGCTGCCCGCGGCACGCAATACAGCTTCAGCGAGTTGATGCGGCAGGTGGCGGCGGTACCGGCAGGCAGCAGCGCCTCGGCGCCGGACATCGTTCGGCTTGCCCAGCATCTGAATCGTTGGCGACGGGATTTGACCCATGGATCTTGAGCCGGTCGGCGCCTTTGCAGCGGCTGTGAAGCGGGAAATCGGCAAGGCTGTCGTGGGTCATGAGACCACGATCGACCTCATGCTGGTCGGGTTGCTGGCCGATGGGCACATCCTGCTGGAAGGCGTGCCGGGCACCGCCAAGACACTGCTGGTCAGAGCCTTTGCCGCCAGCCTGTCGCTGGATTTCGGGCGCATTCAGTTCACGCCCGACCTGATGCCCGGCGACGTGATCGGCACCAATCTGTTCAACTTCCAAAGCAATCAGTTCACGCTGACAAAGGGCCCGATCTTCACCCAGTTGCTGCTGGCCGACGAGATCAACCGGACGCCGCCAAAGACCCAGGCGGCGCTGCTGGAGGCCATGCAGGAGCGGTCGGTCACCATCGACGGCCAGGGTCACGCGCTCGGGTCGGTCTTCATGGTGATCGCGACCCAAAACCCGGTCGAACAGCAGGGCACCTATCCGCTGCCGGAAGCCCAGCTCGACCGGTTTCTGTTCAAGCAGATCGTCGACTACCCCACCCGCGAGCAGGAACATGCCATCGCCCGACAGTCCGGGATCGGGACGTCCGCCGATCAGTTCGACCGGTTCGGGCTGAAACCGGTGGCCGACCAGGCGGCGTTGGCCGATGTCCGCGGGCTGGCGGCCCGGGTCACCGCCCGTGAGGAGATCATCAGCTACGTGGTCGACCTGGTCCGCGCGACGCGGGAGCACCCTTCCGTTCAGTTCGGGGCCTCGCCCCGGGCGGCGAAGATGCTGACGGCGGCGGCACGCGCCTATGCCGCGCTCCAAGGCCGGGACTACGTCATTCCCGACGACGTCAAGTACCTCGCGGTGCCTGCCCTGCGACACCGCATCGTGATCGCTGCGGGGGCCGAAATGGAAGGCGTCACCGCGGACTTCCTGGTGCCGCAGTTGCTGGAGCAAGTGGCGGTGCCGCGCTGATGCGCCCGACACCAAGGGCCGCCGTCCTCGCCGGCCTGGGCGGCGCGGCCTGTGTGTTTCTGGTTCTGGTTATGCCCGATTTCTGGGTCCTGGGCCTGAGCGTACCCGCCGCTACGCTCCTGGCCGTGGCGCTTGATGCCCTATCCGCGCCCCGCCGGCATCACCTTCACATCGAGATCGATGCCCCCGGCGTGATCCTGATCGGCGAGACCGAAACCCTGCGGGTGGCGTTGACCCTTGCCG
>JANQIU010000247.1 GCA_028281985.1 Alphaproteobacteria bacterium
CTGTGAGGGGGTCCTTGCGCTTGTCGATGTTCTTCTCCCGGGCGGCCCGGGTCGCGGCGATCTGCTCGGCGATGCTGCCGGACGTCAGGCTTTCGCCGATGCCGCCGGCCCGCTCGATCTCGCGGAACTGGCCCCAGGCCGCCTCCGCCAGTTCGTCGGTCAGGGTTTCGATGTACCAGGAGCCGCCGCCGGCATCGACGACATGGCTGACATGGGTTTCCTCCATCAGCATCACTTGCGTGTTGCGGGCGATGCGCCGGGAGAAGTCGTCCGGCAGGCCCAGCGCCGCGTCGAAGGGCTGGACGGTGATGGCTTCCGCCCCGCCGACACCCGCGGCGAAACAGGCGACGGTGGTGCGCAGCATGTTCACCCAAGGGTCATGCCGGGTCATCATCCGGTCGTCGGTGCGCGCCTCCAGCGCCAGGGCGCGCGCCCCTTCCGACGCGCCGGCCACCTCGGCGATGCGGGCCCACAGCTTGCGGGCCGCACGCAGCTTGGCGATGCCCATGAACTGATCGCAGCTGACGGGCAGCACCATGGCGATCTGCTTGCAGGCCTCGTCGACGGCCACGCCGCGGTCGACCAGGCCACGCAGATAGGCAACGCCGGTCGCCATGGCTGCGGCGAGGTCCTGGGCCTCCGACGCGCCGGCCAGGTGATAAGCCGCGGTGTCGATGCGTACGCTGCGCACGGCCGGATAAATCCTGGCCGAATAGGCAACCAGGTCGGCCAGCTGATCCAGGGCCGTGTCGATGCCGAAGGGCAGGCTGCCGGTGGCCGCCAGGGCGCCGAACGGATCGGCACCGAAATTGCCGCGGGCGGCACGGGCGGAGATGCCGCGCCGGCACCACACCCCGATCAGCAGGCCGGCGCCCAGCAGAAACTGCCCGCCCGCCTGCATCACCACCGGCGTGCGGGTCAGGTCGACATCCGCCAACGCCGTGTCCAGGTCGGCGGCACTGTAGACCATCAGCCCGCCGTCGCCGGCCAAATCGCCGGCCGCATCGCCGTCCTGGCCGTCGCGGCCGGCCCGGTCCAGGCGCAGCAGCACCGACCGGCCGCCCCGGTCCAGGTCGGCGCGGATGGCGGCGTTGGTCACGGCAAGGTCCGGATGGGCGTGTTCCTGCCGCACGTCCCAACCGCCGGCGCTGGCCCCGTCGGCGAACCCAGCGCGGGTGAAAGGCATGTGGCCCGGCATGCCGGAGGGGTCGCCGTCGGCGCTCCAGTCCTGGGGCGTGTAGATCGGCTTCAGGGTGAGGCCTTCGTAGGTGCGGTGGAGCATCTTCTTGTCGAAGGGCGCCCCTTTGAGGACCCGCTCCACTTCCGCCACCCACTCCTCGTAGGACGGGTCGGGGAAACCCTCGGCAAGACGAAGGACGTCGTCGGTCATGCGACTCTCCCTGCCGTGGTCTGGCCCCGGGGCCGACCATCGCCGGCTTTGGTTCTCGTTAAGTGGCGGCTCGTCCCCCCGGGCAAGCCGCGCCCACACCCTCAAGCCCTATGCTTATCCATCTGTACATTTTCCGGAAGCCCTTTGCGAGGGCATCGCGACGATGGGTTTCACGACAACGTGACAGATGGCCGCCCAGGACGCGAGTATGTCCGATGGGCGGGTCACTACGGTAACCGCCGCCGGACACGCGACATCATAAGGGGCCGAACGCCCGATCCGAACGAACAAGGAAAGCCGGGGACAATGCCGCATATTGGGGCTGCAGGTTTTGCGCGCGACACCGCCGAACACCAGCGGCTGGCAGAAGCCAACCGCAAGGAACGCAAATGGCGGCGTTGGGGACCGTATCTGAGCGAACGGCAATGGGGCACCGTGCGCGAGGATTACAGCGCCGACGGCAATGCCTGGGACTACTTCCCCCATGATCACGCCCGCAGCCGCGCCTACCGCTGGGGCGAGGACGGCATCGCCGGCGTGTCCGACCATCTGCAGCGTCTGTGCCTGGCGCTGGGCGTCTGGAACGAGCGGGACCCGATCCTGAAAGAGCGGCTGTTCGGCCTGACCGGGGCGCAGGGCAATCACGGGGAAGACGTCAAGGAGTACTACTACTATCTAGATGCGACCCCGACCCATTCATATCTCAAGTATCTGTACAAGTACCCTCAGGCGGAGTTCCCCTACTCGCAGGTAATCGATGAAAACCCGAGCTGGAAGAAGGACGATCCGGAGTTCGAGCTGATCGACAGCGGCATCTTCGACCAGGATCGGTACTTCGACACCTTCGTCGAATACGCCAAAGCCGGGACCGACGATATTCTGATGGCGGTCACCGCCCACAATCGCGGGCCGGATACGGCACCGCTGCACATCGTGCCGCAGCTTTGGTTCCGCAACACCTGGACCTGGTACCGCGACCGGCCGAAGCCGGCGATCACCCTCGGGAATGATGGGGTCATCCGTGCCGAGCACGAGAAGCTAGGCACCTTCCACCTTTATGTGGAAGACGGCGACGAGCGGCTGTTCTGCGAGAACGAAAGCAACCTGCCGCGTCTTTGGGGCGTGTCCGCCCCGGGGCCGTTCAAGGACGGGATCAACGATTTCGTCGTCCACGGCGACACCGGCGCGGTCAGCCCGCACGGCACTGGAACCAAGGTGGCGGTCCGCCGGCGCGTCGACATCCCGGGCGGCGGTCAGGCGACCCTGCGGCTGCGGCTGTCGAAGGACCCGAAGCCTGCCCCCTTCGACGACTTCGACGCCGTGCTGGCCCAGCGGGTGGAGGAGGCCGACGCTTTCTACGCCGATCTGCAGCACGACATGCCGGATGCGGACGCCCGCCACGTCCAGCGCCAGGCCCTGGCGGGCATGATCTGGGGCAAGCAGGTCTATAACTACGACGTGCCGGAATGGCTGAAGGGCGACGAGACCCAGCCGGCGCCGCCGGCCAGCCGGTGGCAGGGCCGCAATTCCGACTGGGAGCACGTCAACAACGCCGACGTGCTGTCGATGCCGGACAAGTGGGAGTATCCCTGGTTCGCGGCCTGGGACAGCGCGTTCCACTGCCTGCCGCTGGCGCTGGTGGACTCGGAGTTCGCCAAGGACCAGCTCGTGCTGTTCACCCGCGAATGGTACACGCACCCGAACGGCCAATTGCCGGCGTATGAGTGGAACTTCGCCGACGTCAATCCGCCGGTGCATGCCTGGGCCACTTGGCGCGTCTACAAGATCGACCAGAAGAACCGCGGCGGCGACGGCGACTTGGCCTTCCTGGAACGGGTGTTTCACAAGCTGTTGCTGAACTTCACCTGGTGGGTGAACCGCAAGGACAAGGGCGGCAACAACATCTTCCACGGCGGGTTCCTGGGTCTGGACAACATCGGCGTGTTCGACCGCAGCCACCCGCCGCCGGGCGTGTCGATCAACCAGGCCGACGGCACCGGCTGGATGGCGATGTACTGCCTGAACATGCTGCGCATCTCCCTGGAGCTGGCCCAGCACAACCCGGTCTACGAAGACATCGCCACCAAGTTCTTCGAGCATTTCCTGCACATCGCCGAAGCGATGACCGATTTCCGGCGCACCGGCACCGGGCTTTGGGACGAGGCGGACGGCTTCTACTACGATGCGCTGGAGGCCTGGGACGGCAGCGTGCACCGCATGCGCCTGCGCAGCATGGTCGGGCTGATCCCGCTGTTCGCCGTCGAGGTGCTGGAGCCGGAGGTGCTGGACCGGCTGCCCGGCTTCCACCGACGGCTGCGCTGGTTCCTGAACTACCGGCCCGATCTGGCCGACCTGGTGGCGCGCTGGGAGGTGCCGGGCAAGGGCGAGCGGCACCTGCTGTCGCTGCTGCGCGGGCATCGGATGAAGAGCCTGTTCCGCTACATGCTGGACGAAACCGAGTTTCTGTCCGACTACGGCATCCGGGCGCTGTCCAAGGTGCACGAACGCGAACCCTACCGCTTCGACTGGGGCGGTCAGCAGATCGAAGTCCGCTACCTGCCCGCGGAGTCCGACAGCTACATGTTCGGCGGCAACTCCAACTGGCGCGGGCCGATCTGGATGCCGGTCAACTTCCTGCTGGTGGAAAGCATGCAGCGGTTCCACCACTATTATGGCGACGACTTCAAGATCGAATGCCCGACGGGATCGGGCAACTTCATGACGATCCTGGAGGCGTCGGAGGAGATCATCCGCCGGCTGTCGCGGATCTTCGTCAAGGACGACCAGGGCAGGCGGCCGGTATTCGGCCAGTATCCGCGGATCCAGGACGATCCGCATTTCCGCGACCATGTGCACTTCTACGAGTACTTTCACGGTGAAACCGGTCGCGGCGTTGGAGCGTCACACCAGACAGGGTGGACCGGGCTGATCGCCAAGCTGTTGCAGCCGCGGCGGGTCGTCTGACCGGCCCGACCGGGCGCCGGAAGAAATCAAGTCAGGAGACAACGGGACATGGCCGACACACTGGCAACCAACTACTGCAAGGAAAACGATCTGCCGACGGTTGAGCCGCCGAAGCTGGCCGTGCCGAAGATCCTGCCGGGTCAGGTAGCGATCGTCACCGGCAGCAGTTCGGGCATCGGCCGGGCCATCGCCATCGCGCTGGCGGCCGCCGGGGCCAAGGTCGCCGTCAACTACGCGGGCGGCGAACAGAAAGCGCGCGAGGTGGTCGGCCTTATCGAAGGCGCCGGCGGCACCGCCATTGCGGTGCAGGCCGATGTCAGCAAGGAAAACCAGGTCGAGGCGATGTTCGAAACGACGCTGTCCACCTGGGGCAACCTGGACATCCTGGTCAACAATGCCGGGCTACAGCGCGATGCGGCGTTCGTGGACCTGAGCCTGGCCGACTGGCAGCGGGTGCTGGACGTCAACCTGACCGGACAGTTCCTGTGCGCCCGGGCGGCGGTACGGGCGTTCAAGCGCCAGGGCATCCGCCCGTCGGTTTCGGCGGCGGCCGGCAAGATCATCTGCATCAGCTCGGTCCACGACGTGATCCCCTGGGCGGGGCACGTGAACTATGCTGCGTCCAAGGGCGGCGTGATGCTGATGATGAAGTCGATCGCCCAGGAGGTCGCGCCGTTCCGGATCCGGGTCAACAGCATCTGCCCCGGCGCGGTGCGTACGCCGATCAACACCGAGGCCTGGAGCACGCCGGAAGCCTATGCCGAGCTGATGAAGCTGGTGCCGTACAAGCGGATCGGCGAACCAGAGGACATCGGCAATGTGGCGGTGTGGCTGGCCTCGGACCATTCCGACTACATCACCGGGTCGAACATCTATGTCGACGGCGGCATGACGCTGTATCCGGGCTTCGAGACCGGGGGCTAGCGCCACCGGCCCCGCCACTGCCGCTTTCACCGCCACCGACCGCAACAGGTCCGACCATGGCCGACAGCGATACCACCGACCCGGTCGCCGGGCCGGCCGGGGTCTTGGCGACCCTGCGCCGGCACTGGCCGGAATACCTGATCGAAGCCTGGGGCCTGGGCACCTTCCTGGTCTCCGCCGGCTTGTTCGCCACGCTCCTGGAAGCGCCGGGCTCGCCGGTGCGCGACGCCATCGACGACCCGCTGCTCCGCCGCCTGCTGATGGGGCTGGCCATGGGGGCGACGGCCATTGCCATCATCTACTCCCGCTGGGGCAAGCAGTCGGGCGCGCATATCAACCCGGCGGTGACGCTCAGCTTCCTTCGCCTGGGCAAGATCCGGCCGGTGGACGCGGTGTTCTACATCCTGGCCCAGTTCGTCGGCGGCACCATCGGCGTAGTGCTGGTGACCCTGGTGCTGGGCGGCGC
>JANQIU010000259.1 GCA_028281985.1 Alphaproteobacteria bacterium
TCGGCTAAGGTCGCCGCCGCACCGCGTCCCGAACCGTTCTTGCTCCCCCCCCGCATCGTCACAGCCTACCCGTCCAACCACCCATCGAACCGTTACAGCACGCCCGGTACAGGCACTTCCTGGTTCCGCTTTATCATGTCTCACTCGCGCCTGCGCCATGAAGTTCGGCGTT
The DNA here is from genome assembly GCA_028281985.1 of Alphaproteobacteria bacterium. Lineage (GTDB taxonomy): Bacteria > Pseudomonadota > Alphaproteobacteria > DSM-16000 > Inquilinaceae > JANQIU01. The sequence goes on from JANQIU010000259.1 coordinate 173, forward strand.
TGGTTCGGCCTCGTCAGGGCTTATCGGGGTCTGTCGCCAGACCGCCGACGACGACTCCGGGGCCTATGTTGAGTTCCCGAAGAGAATAGTGTAAGCGTTTTCAAATGTCGATGCGGGCCAGGGTTGAGAACGCACGGGCGGGGGACGAGCAAGGTGCCAGAGGGACGGCAATGGGCCGAGATGGCCGGCGAGCGGCCATCCAAGGCGGGCCGACGGAAGACGCGAACCCGCTTCGACAAGATCATGAGCGAACCGGTGCCCATTCCCCAGGCGGCGATCGACAACGCCGTGACGGTCATGCGCTCGGGCCGCCTGTTTCGTTACGGCGAGGACACAGCCGGCGGGGGTGAGGCAGCGGCTTTCGAGCGCGCCTTCGCCGCCTTTGTCGAACGGCCCTATGCCGTCGCGGTCAACTCCTGCGGCTGCTCCCTGTTCCTGGCCATGAAGGCGCTGGGCGTGGCGCCTGGGGACAAGGTGCTGTGCAACGGCTTCACCTTGGCACCGGTTCCCGGCGCCATCTCGCATATCGGTGCCGAGCACATCTTGGTGGATATCACCGAAAGGCTGACCGTCGACCTTAAGGACCTCGAAGAAAAGGCCATCCAAAGCGGCGCCAGACTTCTGATCCTCTCGCATATGCGCGGCCATGTCGGCGATCTCGACGCCGTCAAGGCGCTGTGCGACCGGCTGGGCGTCAGTATCATCGAGGATTGCGCGCATACGCTGGGCGCGCGCTGGAATGGCCGTCCCGTGGGCAGCTTCGGCAAGGTTGCCTGCTATTCGAGCCAGACCTTCAAGCATATCAATTCCGGTGAAGGCGGCATCCTGGCCACCGACGACCCGGACGTCGCCGCCAAGGCGATCGTTCTTTCGGGCAGCTACATGATGTACGGCCAAAACGGCGCCCGTCCGGCCGATGAGATCTTTGCGCCGATCCGCGATGCCACGCCCAACTACTCGATGCGGATGTCGAATCTGGTGGCGGCCATTCTGAGGCCGCAGCTTGACGCGCTCGGCGGCTGCATCGAAAGCTGGAACGACGCCTATCGGCGGATCGAGGCGGGGCTGGACGCCATCCCGCATGTTGCCCCAATCCCGCGCGACCCGCGTGACGCCTTCGTCGGCAGTTCGATCCAGTTCCTGGCCCGGCCGGGACTCTCACCGGCCGTCGTGGCGACCTTTGTCGAGGAAGCGGCCGCCCATGGCGTCTACATCAAATGGTTCGGCGCCGAGCGCACTGCCGGCTTTACCAGCCGATACGATCAGTGGCGCTATCTTGCCGACGGTCGCCGCCTCCGCGGTGCCGACGCCGTTCTGCCCCGATTGATGGATATGCGCATCGCCGTGTCGTTCACACCGCAAGACTGTCAGACCATCCTGACGGTTCTCGCCGAGGCCATGGACGCGGCCACAGAAGGCCGGACGGACTGACGACCGAGCCAGGCGGCTGGCCAACTGGGTTCGCCTCCCGGCCGCCCGGAGACGCCGGGCCACCGTAAGCCAGGCGATTCCTCGACCAGCCAAGAAAAACGTTTTATTATTGAGTATGAGTTAGTTAATTCGTGGCGGACAGGGAGGGATTCGAACCCTCGGTACGCTGTTACGCGTACGGCGGTTTAGCAAACCGCTGGTTTCAGCCACTCACCCACCTGTCCCGCGGCTTTCGGCACTCTACAAACGCCCATGGGAAAGGCAAGGGGCCGATCCAGGCCAGGGCGACGACCGGACGGCGCAGGGGACCGGGCTCAGGGGATCGCCATGCCCCGCTGAACCGCCGGCCGGTCGGCCATCCGGCCGCGCCAGGCCGCGACATGGGCGAAACCCGCAGTGTCCAGGCCCAGCATGTCCGACGCGGCAACCCAGGGATAGGTCGCGATATCGGCAATCGTACAGGCGTCGCCGGCCAGGTAGGCCCCCACCCCCAAGCGCCGGTCCATCACGCCGAACAGACGCAAGGTCTCGTCGGTGTACCGCTTGATGCCATAGGGCACCTTCTCCTTGGCGAACCGCACGAAATGGCTGGCCTGGCCGAACATCGGCCCGACCCCGCCCATCTGGAACATCAGCCATTCCAAGGCGGCGACCCTGCCGCGCGGATCCGCCGGCAACAGACCGCTGCCGGTCTTTTCGGCCAGGTAGATCAGGATGGCGCCGCTTTCGAATACGCTGATCGGCTGCCCGCCCGGGCCATCCGCATCGACGATGGCCGGGATCTTGTTGTTGGGGCTGACCTTCAGAAAGTCCGGGGCGAACTGCTCGTCCTTGGTGATGTCGACTCGATGGACACGGTACGGCAGCCCGACCTCTTCGAGCATGATCGAGGCTTTGCGCCCGTTGGGCGTCGTGAAGGTGTAGAGATCGATCATAGGTGCAGGCTCCCAAGAAACCGGGATGGGGAGCCTCAGACCCTAGGGTTCTGCGTCCGGCGGAACAAGCCGCCGTCGGTTACAACTGCTACATCTACGCCAGCGCCGGCTCCGTGTGGAGCTGGACGACCGAGCCGCTGCGGAACAGCACACCCCGCTGGCATAGCCGGTCGGATAGCACCAGCTCGTCCAGGGTGGTCGGCCGAAAGCTCAAGCCCTTGGCCTGCAGCGTGCGGACGCGAGCGATCAGATCGTCTTCGCTGAGATAGGTCGCAAGATCAAGGCCCATCGGAAAATCCCCCGGTCGGGCTCTGGCGGAGCCACGGCGTGGTTGCGGCGCGTGTCGGCGGGCCGCGTGCCCGCTTCCCGTCCTCCACCTTTACGTTAACAAGTAAAAGACAAAGAAATCGTTGCCGATAGGGGTCTGGAGGGATACCGGTCGACCGATATCGTCTATAAGGACAGTGCGAATTCCAGGTCGGCAATCAAATCGTCTAGGGCCTCGCACCCCACCGAAAGGCGCAGAAGATCCGCCGGCACGTCGCTGTCGTCCCCTTCGATCGTGGCCCGGTGCTCAATCAGGCTTTCCACACCCCCCAAGGATGTGGCGCGAATGAACACCCGGCAGCGTTTGATCGCCTTCAGGGTGGCCGCTTCACCGCCGGCTAGGCGCAACGACAGCATCCCGCCGAAACCGCCGGTCATCTGCCGGGCCGCCACGGCATGCCCAGGGAATGCGGGCAGGCCCGGATAGCACACCTGCGCGACGGCGGGATGGTCGGCGAAGTGCTCGGCAATCGACAGGGCGCTGGCGCAGGCCTGGCGAACCCGGACAAACAGGGTGCGCATGCCGCGCAGCAGCAGCCACGCCTCGAACGGCCCCAGGACCGCACCGGCCAGGAAGCGCAGGCGGCCGATGCGCTCCCAGAACGCGTCCTCGGTCGCCGTCACCACCGCACCGGCGACCACATCGGTATGCCCGTTCAGATACTTGGTGGCCGAGTGCACGACCAGATCGGCCCCCAGCCCCAACGGCCGCGTCAGTACCGGCGTCGCCGAGGTGTTGTCGACCACCAGACGGGCGCCGGCCCGGCGGGCGATCTCGGCCGCGCCGGCAATGTCGGTGACGCACCATGACGGGTTCGCCGGTGTCTCCACGAAGACCAGCCGCGTCGCGCCCGGCCGCACCGCCCGGGACAAGGCCGTCAGATCGGTCGTGTCGGCGAAGGTGACGTCCAGGCCCCACGGGATGCCCCACTCCCGCAGCCATTTCGGCGTGCCGAAATAGGCCTCGCGGCTGACCACCACATGGTCGCCCGGCGACAGCGACTGGAACACCGCCGCCACCGCCGCCATGCCCGAGGCAAAAAGCTTCGCTGCTGCGCCTTCCTCGAGCTGTGCCAGCACGCGCTCCACGACTTCATAGGACGGATTGTCGTCCCGGCTGTAGCCGCGCCCGCCGATCTGCGCATAGTCCACGTCATCGCGGGCATAGGTACTGGATGTGTGGATCTGCGGCACGACGGCCCCCGTCTGCGGACACAGGAAGCCGTCAGCACGCACGACAAGCGATTCAGGGCGCAAGGGGGAGGCGTCGGTCATGGCGGCGATCCTCACGGGGCGGGCCGTCTTTGGCAAGCACCGGCGCGCGGGGCAGATCTAGGTGTATGCCGGCCGCTCCGCACCGGGACCACCGGCGCGGTTGACCTCACCGGGCCCCGTGCAGCCCGCGCAGCCGCCGCAAGGCGTCCAGCCAATCGCCGTTGTCCACCAGCCAGGCGTCGAACGTGTCGATCAACGCCGGGTGCTGGGTGGACGACAGGCGATAGAAGCTGCTGGTGTAGGGCAGCGTGGGCTGAAACTGAAGCGCGCCGGGCAATCCCAGTTCTTCGCGCAGGATGAACTGGACGACATCGACATTGGCATAGGCGCCGTCCAACCGCCGCTGCAAGGCAGCGCTGCCGGTTGTATCGTCTTGTCATTCAGGGGATCAGAGGCGTTCGTCGTTGCCTCGACCGCGGCTGCCGGGAAACAGCGTCCGGCATGCCCCGCGACCTTCGGTTCCCGTGGGAACCTGCCCGTCGCTCAGGCGGCCTCCCGCCCCGGTTCGTGCGTTCTCTTAGCCCCGGACCGGACCGCCGTCTCAAGCGCGAAATCAACCGCCTGGTCGCGGCTGGCGAAGGGACCTTGGGGCACGGTCTCACCGGCATCGCGGAAGTACCATCCGGGCGCCCGCGACGCCTCGTCGTAGTATACTACCGGGTAGGTGCTTACCATCCGAGTCAGCGTCGACATCTCCAACACCCGCGCGGCCGGATCCCGAAGAACCTCCGGGACAAACACCATCATGTTGGAACGTCGATGGCGGCATGTCAATCTGGCCAGGAGACCGCGCAGCCCCGCCGCCGAGGCCGATTCGCGCAGGCATGGCGCACCCATGGCCACGCGGCATCGCTTCTGCGGAATTGTTGCGGACAGCCGAAACGGTTATCTTGACTTGACCTTTTGCGGCTGTGGAGGGCGTGTCGACCGGACGCCATGACATTCCGCGGCGGATCTACACATAATGGCGTATCGAACCTGCACGAGGATCTAGGGTGTTCTCTGAAGCGCTTACCAATCTGGTCGCGGCCACCGGAACCGTCATGGCCGGCCCGTTCGGCCCGTTGGATCTGCCGGATCCGGCGGACCTGACCCGCTATGACCCGCCGGAGACCTCCCGCGTCTTCCTGGCGGACGGCACGCTGCTGACCCGGCATTTCCGTGAAAACCGCACCTTCTATCCCGTCGAGGACCTGCCCCCCTTGCTGGTTCAGGCCTTCATATCCGCCGAAGACCAGGGCTTCCGCGACCATGAAGGGATCGATTTTCCGGCGACCCTCCGGGCATCCATCGACAACGTGACCAATGCACTGACCGGCAGCAGCCGGCTGTTCGGCGCCTCGACGATCAGCCAGCAGGTCGCCAAGAACCTGCTGCTGTCGCCGGAGATCAGCCTCGACCGGAAGCTGCGCGAGGCGATCCTGGCGGTCCGGCTCGAGGACATGCTGTCGAAGGATGAGATCCTCGAGATCTACCTCAACCACATCTATTTCGGCCGCGGCGTTTACGGCATCGGCATGGCGGCGACCAGCTATTTCGGCAAGCGCCCTGAAGACCTGACCCTTGCCGAGATGGCCTATCTGGCGGGTCTGCCGAAGGCGCCGAACAACTATCATCCGATCCACCATCTGGATCGCGCCCTGGCGCGACGCGCCTATGTGCTGAATCGCCTGGCCGAGGATGGGGTGATCAGCGAAGCCGAAGCCGAGGCGGCGAAGGCGGAACCGCTGGTCACCGTCATCGGCACCGATGCGGCCGTGGCGTCGGCGTCCGACAACTACTTCACGGAAGAAATACGCCGGCAGCTTGTGCAACAGCTCGGAAGCGATTTTGTCGCCACTGAAGGCCTGTCGATCTGGACCACTCTGGACGTGGAAGTCCAGGACATGGCCGAACGTGCCCTGCGCGACGGATTGATCGAGTACGACCGCCGGCACGGTTGGCGCGGACCGGTAGACCGGATCGACACCGCGCTGATCGACCAGACCGAAACCGAGCCCGAGGCGGATGACGCGGGCACGGCGGTACCGATGGCCGAGGCGGCCGAACCCGATCCCCAGCAGGACGAAGGGCTCAGCCTCCGACAGGCGCTGATGCGGCTGGCCACCGGCGATGGGGAAACTGCCGTCGCCGACGCCGGCGTTCCGACCTCCTGGATGCAGGCGCTCCAGGAAATCGAAGTGCCCCCCGGTGCCGGCGACTGGCGGCTGGCGGTGGTCCTGTCGTCCGAAGGCGAAGCGGCACGCATCGGCCTCGGCGAAGGCGAGACCGGCGTCATTCGGCTGGCGGATCTGGCCTGGGCGCGGCCTGTGTCCGAGAGCGGCCGCCTCGGCCCGCAGCCGGGCGCCGTCGAAGACGTTATGGCCCCGGGCGACGTGGTGCTGACCGCGTTTTCCGGCGCGTTGACCGAGGACGGCGAAGACGTGTTCGATCTTCGCCAGATCCCGGAAGCGCAGGGCGCGCTGGTCGCCATGGACCAGCATACCGGCCGGGTTCTGGCCATTGCCGGCGGGTTCGACTACGAGACCGGCCCGTTCAACCGGGCGACCCAGGCGTTCCGGCAGCCGGGTTCCGCGTTCAAGCCGTTCGTGTATACGACGGCGCTGGAGCTGGGCTATCCGCCCAACACCCTGCTGCTGGACACCCCCATCGCCGTGTCCAGCGGCGACAATCTGGGTCTCTGGCGCCCGAAGAACTACGATGGCGACTTCATGGGCGCGGTCCCCATGCGCGTCGGTGTCGAGCGGTCCCGAAACCTGATGACCGTCAGGCTGCTGACCGAAATCGGGTTGGACCCGGTGGCGGATATGGCGCGGCGGGTCGGCATCTACGAAGACATGCCGCTCTTCTACTCCTTCGCCCTCGGCGCCGGCGAGACGACGGTGCTGGACCTCACGGCCGCCTACGCGATGATCGCCACCGGCGGGCGGCTGGTGGAGCCCACCCTGTTCGACCGGATCCAGGATCGGCAGGGCCAGACCCTGTATCGCCGCGACGACCGGGTCTGTGTCGGATGTGCCGCGGCGGAATGGTCCGGCCAGGTGACCCCGCCCCTGCTCGCCCCGTTCAACCCGGAAACCGACCAGGTCATCGATCCGATCAGCGCTTATCAGATGCTGACCATGTTGCAGGGCGTCACGACCCGGGGCACCGGTGCCCGATTGGCCAGCCTGGGCCTGCCGCTTGCCGGCAAGACCGGCACCACCAACGACACGCGCGACGCCTGGTTCGTCGGGTTTTCCCCAAGGCTGACGGTCGGTGTCTATGTCGGTTTCGACGACAACCGATCCCTGGGCAACCGGGAAACCGGCGCCAGTGCCGCCCTGCCGATCTTTCGACAGTTCATGGAAGAGGCGATGGCGGGCCGCGATCCCGGCTCATTCCCGGCACCCGCCGGCATCCAGACGGTGATGATCGACCGCCTGACCGGCCAGCTGGTCGGCGACGGCGGGATTCCGGAGTATTTCCGGGCCGGCACGGTCGCCGATCCGCAGTCGACGAGCGTCGTTCTCACTCACGGAAGCGATCAGGCAACCGGCGTCTCCGGCACCCAACTGGGCACGGGCGGACTCTATTGATCAGTCGTTTGTCGTGATCCGTCCAAGGCATACCGGCCCGCGGCAGCGCCTGGCCGCCCTCCTCGCTGCGCCCCTGATGCTGGGTGTCATCCCCGCCGCTTGGGCACAGTCGGCCGACACCGATGCGGCGGGCCTGCTGCCGGGGCCCCCGGTGCCGGATGCCTGGGTCGCGCTCACGACATCGTTGGCCCCGTCGATCGCGTTGTCGCACCACCAGCTCGACACCGCCGACGATCGTCTGACCGCAACCTCCGTGCGCTTCTCGGCGGCCGACGCCTCGGCATCCCCGGGCGCGCTGACCGTCGGCCGGCTGGAGCTGCACGGCACGCCCGACCCATCAAACCCCGATGCGATCGGCCGGCTGGTAATGCACGACGTCCTGTATCGCCCCGGCGGCAGCGGCGTCGGACGCATCGATCGCCTGACCATCGAAGGGGCGCAAGGCCTCGGCGGTTTTCTGCAGGCATTGGTGACGCTGCCGGATGACGATGCCGATCCGGATGGCGAAAACCCCGGCGATGCCCCGGAGGCGGCTGAAGCGGAGACCGAAGCGGCACAGCCGGCCGTGCCCGCAGCCACCATCGAAACACTGCTCACCGTGCTGCAGGCGCTGGAGATGGAATCCATAACGGCGGAGGGCGTGACCACGATCGAACGGCGTGGTGGAACCCGCCAACAGACGCTGTCGCTCGACCGGCTGACCGTAGGCCCGGTGGGCGGTGGTGTCGTGCAGGCTCTGGCACTTGAGACCTTGGCGATCACCGAGCGTTCGCGGGTCGATATCGACCGGATCGACGTCCGGGCCATGGATATCGGGCATTGGCTGACCCTGGCCGCCGATACGGAAGTCGAGCTGGTCCCCCTGGCCTTGATCGTTGAACCGGGACTCGAATCCGTCTCGATCACCGGTTTCGACATGACAAGCGAGGACGGATCCCCGCTCCTGGCGCTGGCCGGCGGGCGGTTCGAGATACCGGCCGACGACACGCAAGGGGCCGGCACCTCGGTCGTTGTCGATGGCCTGGCGTTCCCGGTGTCGACGCTGGACGACGCCGTCGCCGAGGCCGCCCTCCGGGATCTCGGCTATGCCGACCTGGAAGCTTCCATCGAGGTGGCATTGCAGCTCGACCGGACCGGTGAAACGCTGGCACTCAGCCCGTTCCGGCTGGCGCTGGTCGACATGGCGACGGTCGAAGTCGCTTTCTCGCTCGGCCGGTTCGACCTGGAAACGCTGATCGGGCAGGTCCAGACGATGGCGCGCACGGGGATCCCCCAACTGCCCCCGACCACGCTGGATTCGGCATCGATCACCATGACCGACGCCTCGCTGACCGGACGGCTGATCCAGCGGGCCGCAAGCGTCCAGGGGCGGACGGCCGAACAGGTCATCGACGACGTCACCGGCCAGGTGTCGGCCCTGGCGGACGCATGGCAGCTCGAGGACCCGCATCGCACGGATCTACTGGACGCCATCGAAGGCTTCCTGACGGCCCCCGGAACCATGACGATCGAGGCTGCGCCAGACCGTCCGGTCACCCTGCTGGAAGCCGGGCTTGGCGCCGTTGCCGGACCTGGAACATTGTTCGAACGGCTGAACGTCGCCATAACGACGCAATGATGAATGCATCCGTCCTGAAATCCCTGTGCCCCGGCGGACAGATCGCTGCCGCCGGCTTGGCCGCCACCATGCTGCTGGCGCAACCGGCATCTGCCGAGATGCCGCCCCGCTTGAATGCGATCGACGAGTCCGCCTACCGCGCCGCCTTCCTGGCGCTGGAGTCGGGTACGGACGTGTCCGATGCCCTGGCGGGCGCCTCTGCGGTCGTTTCCGACCGGCGTTTGCTGTCCGTTTTGGAATGGCTGCGGCTGCAGGAAGAAGGGACGTTCGCGGACATTTCCCGTTTCCTGGCCGACCATCCGTCATGGCCGGAACGGACGCAGCTTCGGCTGCGCGCCGAACGCAGCATTCCCGAAGACATCGATCCCGAGGAGGTTGCCGCCTTCTTCGACGATCATCCGCCCCTGACGGTCGTCGCCGCCGCCCGGTACGAGGAAACGCTGCGTGAGATCGGGCGCGCCGAGGATGCCGCACGCTTCATCGACGTGGCCTGGCCGCGCCTGCCACTGACGACCGAACAGATCGAATTGTTCGTGGCCTACCTGCCGAGCGTGGACGAAGCCGACCACGCGGCCCGGCTCTCATCCCTGGTATCGGCCGGCCGTTACGCCGAAGCCCGTGTGCTTCTGCCCTACCTGGATCCGGGATATGAGGCGCTGCTGGAGGCCCGGCGGGCCCTGATCGACCGCCTTCCCGACGTCAACGAGCGCGTTGCCGCCGTCCCGGAGGCGCTGTCCGGCGATGCCGGGCTGATCCTGGACCGGGCGCGCTGGCGCCGCCGGTCGGGGCTGCTCGATGGCGCGATCGCCATGCTGGACGCCCAGCCCGCGGACGCCAACGGGTCGGAATGGTGGTCGGAACGGCGCACGGTGGCGCGGAGGCTGTTGACCCGCGGCGACCCGGCCCGCGCCTACGCCGTCGCCAGCCAGCACCAGCAGACGGGCGGCCTGCCGCGCTATCAGGCGGAGTTCCTTTCCGGTTGGATCGCCCTGCGATTGCTGGGAGATGCCGACGCTGCGCTCGCGCATTTCAACGACGTCTGGGACAACTCCGTCACGCCGATTGGCCGGGCCACCGGCGCCTACTGGATCGCCCGCAGCTATGCGGTGCTGGGTGACGGCGCCGCGGCCCAGGACTGGTATGCCGAAGCCGCAACGCGGCCAACCGCGTATTATGGACAGCTGGCAGCCGAAGCGATCGGCGTGACGATCCCGCCCGCCGACCCACCGGTCGGCACCGCAGACGCCGCCCTGTTTGCCGGCGGCGATCTACCCTCGATCGTCTTGCACCTCGATCAGATCGGCGAATCCGGTTTGCGGGACAGCTTCTTCGAGGTTCTGCTTGAGAACACCGGTACGGGGGCGGGGTTTGTCCTGGCGGCCCGGCTGGCCCAGGACCTGGGGTTACGCTGGGGCATGGTCGAGGCGGCTGAGAAGGCCAGCCGGGCCGGCGTAGAGCTTGGCGTCTCGGGGTATCCGGTCCTGGGTGGCGCTGTCGACCAGTCCCGGGATCCGGCCCTGATCCTGTCGATCATCCGTCAGGAAAGCGACTTCCGGCCTGGCGCAGTCAGCCGGGCCGGGGCGATGGGCATGATGCAGCTGGTTCCGGCGACCGCCCGTTCCATGGCCAACCGCCTTGGGCTGGCCTACGAGCAGGCAATGCTGCTGGCCGATCCCGACTACAATATCCGCTTGGGCACGACCTATCTGGAGGCACTGCTCGGCGATTACCGGGACAGCGTTATCCTGGCCGCGGTCGCCTACAACGCCGGGCCGTCGCGGGCAGACGACTGGATCACCCGGCTCGGCGACCCCAGGGCCGGCGCGGATCCGGTCGATTGGGTCGAACGCATTCCTTTCAACGAAACCCGCAACTACGTCCAACGGGTTATCGAAGCGCATCACGTTTATGCCGCTTTGTTGGGTGAACAGACTGTTCCTTAGCCATCCCTCCCGTGGACGTTGAGGTTGTTACCCATGCGGAGTTACGAACTTCTCGATCGGCCGGATGTCGGTCAGGTTCTTTTCCATCCGCGCCCCGAAGGCCCGATGATGGGCGGGTCGGACGGGGCGCGTCCGGTCTCGGTTCCGGTTGCCGACGGGGTCGCCGTCGGCGGCTGGCTGTACCCGGCGCAGGACGCTGCGGCTCCGGTGGTGGTGCATTTCCACGGCAATGGTGAGATTGCCGGCGAGTATGCCGACATCGCCCAGGTTTACCGCCAGATCGGCCTGACCCTGCTGGCCTTCGACTACCGCGGCTACGGGGCCAGCGGTGGCCACCCGACGGGCAGCACGCTGATCGGCGACGCAGTGGCGTGCTTCGATGCCCTGCCCTCGCTGCTGGCCGATGCCGGGCTGCGCCCGGCGGCCATCTTCGCCATGGGCCGGTCGCTGGGCAGCGCCGCCGTCCTGGAGGTGGCCGACAAGCGTCAGGACAAGCTGGCCGGCCTGATCATCGAAAGCGGGTTCGCCTTCACCATCGCCCTGGGCGAGCGCCTGTCCGGCATGCGCATCCCCGGCGCGACGGAGGAAGAGCACGGCTTCGGCAACGACGAGAAGATCGGCCGGGTCGCGACACCGACGCTGATCCTGCACGGCAGCGATGACTGGATCATCCCGGTGACCGACGCGCATGCTCTGCACGAAGCGTCGGCGGCGCAGGACAAACGGCTGGTGGTCATCCCGGGTGTCGGCCACAACGACATCATCCACATGGGTGCCCGGATCTATTTCGGGGCGCTGGCCGCCTTCGTCCGCGACCTGGTACCGGACAGCGCCGGGTGACGCTGACGCCCGCGGTGCGCGGACGGGTAGACCAGGCGGCCGGCAGCCCGGCCATCGACATCCAGCCCCTGTCCACCGGGAACAACGCGGTCCTTTACAAGGCCGGGCTGGCGGACGGCCGGGCGATGGTGATCAAGCAGGCCGGCCCGGGCGGCCATCTGGACATCGAAGGCTACATGTTGCGCCTGCTGGCGCAGCGATCGGACCTGCCGGTCCCCGCGGTCTACCTGGCCGATGACGACCTGCTGGTGATGGACTACCTGGAAGCCCGCGGCCGCTTGGACGCGCCGGCCCAGCGGCATGCCGCCGACCTGATCGCCGATCTGCACAGCCGCACGGGCGAAACCTATGGGCTGGAGCGCGACACGCTGATCGGCCCGCTTCACCAGCCGAACCCGCCGGGTGCCGATTGGGTCGCCTTCTTCCGCGATCACCGCTTGCTGTACATGGCCCGCAAGGCCCTGGACGAAGGCGCGATCGCCACGCCGATGATGCAGCGGATCGACCGGCTGGCCGATCGGCTGGACGACTTCATCGATGATCCGGCACCGCCGACGCTGGTACATGGCGACCTGTGGGGCGGCAATGTCCTGGCCGGCGATGGCCATATCGCCGGGTTCATCGATCCGGCCGTCTACTACGCCGATCCGGAGATCGAACTGGCCTTCTCCACCCTGTTTGGGACCTTCGGCCAGCCATTCTTCGAGCGGTATGGCGAACACCGGCCGCTGCGTCCCGGCTTCTTCGACGTCCGGCGCGACCTCTACAACCTGTATCCGCTGCTGGTGCATGTGCGCCTGTTCGGCGGCGGCTATGCGGGTCAGGTCGCCGGTATCCTACAACGCCTGGTTGGGTGAGACTGCCGATGCGCCGCGCCATCATCTCCTTGATCGTGCTTCTCGTGATCGCCGGCGCGGCCGGTGGTGGCGGATACGCGTTCTACATGACCTTCCGGTTGTCGCACGCCGTGTTCCCCCTGCACGGCCTCGACGTCTCGCACCACCAGGGCGAGATCGACTGGGATGCGGTCGCGACCGACCCACCCACCTTCGTCTTCATGAAGGCGACGGAAGGCGGTGACTTCCGGGACACCCGCTTTCAGGAGAACTGGCGCGAGGCGGCACGCGTCGGCATCCCCCGCGGCGCCTATCACTTCTTCACCCTGTGCCGGCCAGGCGCGGATCAGGCGCAGAATTTCATCGATGCCGTGCCGATCGATCCGACCGCCCTGCCGCCGGTCGTCGACCTGGAGTTCGGCGGCAATTGCGCCGCCCGTCCCGATCAGGCGGCCTTCCTGGCGGAACTGCGCGCGTTCCTGGAGCCGGTGGAACGCCATTATGGTCGGCAGGCGATGATCTACACCACGGCGGATTTTTATCGCCGGTATCTGGAAGGCCAGATCGAGGATCGGGCCTATTGGGCCATGGGCCTTGTCCTGCAGCCCCGGTTTCGGGACGCCGGCTGGACCTTCTGGCAGTACCACCACCACGGGCGCTGGCCCGGGATCGCGGGGCCGGTCGACTTGAACGTCTTCTTCGCCGGGCCGGAGGCGTTCGCCCGTTTTGCTGAAAGCTGAACCGATGATCGGCATTGCGGTCGTGTCGCCGGGCTTTGCCAGGGCTCCCGTCATCGAGACCGATCG
>JANQIU010000308.1 GCA_028281985.1 Alphaproteobacteria bacterium
CATTTGCCGCCGAGAACGCGCATGCCGCGCTCGATGGGGCAGGGCTCCAGACAGGGTTCGATCGCCTGTTTGCGCCCGTTCTTCCCGGTTTCAATCGCGACGACCGTGCTCATCGTTTTCGCTCCGAAACTACGCCTGGTTACAAAAAGTATACTGGTTGACGACTGTAACCAGCGTAGCTACGTCACGCGGCGAGCGCAAACGCCATCGCCGCTGACGGGGCCAATCGATGAAAACGGTTCTTCTGATCCTGGGCAAAGAGACGAACGACTTCGCCAAAGGGGCCTACAACCAGGGTCTGTTTGATACGGCCAGGAACATCCTGAAGGAGAGTTATGACGTTCTGACGACCGTTATCGACAATGGGTATGATGTTGCGGAGGAGATCGCCAAGTTCAAAGCGGCTGATGCCGTCATCTTTCAGTATCCGGTTTACTGGTTCATGATGCCGTCTGCGCTCAAGCGCTATTTGGACGAGGTGTACGCCTACGGCGAATTCTTTGCCTTCAACGACGGCCCCTATGGCAGCGGCGGCCTGATGAAGGGCAAGGCGTTCATGTTGTCCACGACCTGGAACGCGCCTGCCGATGCCTTCGACTCGCCCGACGGGTTCTTCGAGGGCCGCTCGGTCGACGACGTATTGCTGCCGATGCGCAAAGATCAGGCGTATTGCGGTTTCGACGAACTGCCGCATTTCTCCTGTCACGACATCATCAAGAACCCGAATTTCGATGCCGATCGGGATCGGTACGTTCGGCATTTGCAGCGTGTGTTCACGGACACCGGCCGGCAGCCGCAGCCGCAAACCAGGTTCGAGGCATCCGGTGCCGTGATCTGAGATCGCACGTTCGTTCGCGCGACAACCGGGAAACATGCGAAAGGGGCCAGGCATGTCCGCAAAACCGGAAATCCACCTGTACACCGCATCGACGATGAACGGGTGGAAGCCGACGATCTTCCTGGAGGAAGCGGAGGTCGAGTACGAGCTGACATACATCGACTTCGCCAAGAAGGAGCAGAAGTCGGACTGGTACACCAAGCTCAACCCGAACGGCCGTATTCCCACCATTGTGGACCGCGGCAATGACGACTTCGTCGTCTTCGAGTCCGGCGCCATTCTCTGGTATCTGGCGGAGAAGTACGGCGTCTTCCTATCCGACGATCCAAAGCTCCGGTCCGAGACCCTGCAATGGCTGATGTTCCAGATGGCGGGTGTCGGCCCGATGCTGGGCCAGGCCATGTACTTCCAGCGCATTGCCGCGCCCAACGGGCACGACGAGCCGTTTTCGATAAAGCGCTATGTCGACGAATCCCGGCGCCTGCTTGAGGTGCTGAACGCGCGGCTGGAAGGCAGAGCCTATCTTGTGGGCGACAGCTACTCGATCGCCGACATCGCGACCTATCCCTGGGCGCGGGCCTATCCCTGGGCCCGGGTGTCCATCGACGGCCTGGACCACCTCAGGGCCTGGTTCGATCGCATCGATGCCCGTCCCGCCGTGCAGCGCGCGCTGGAGAAGCCCAAACCCGTGCCCGCCTTCTGGGGCAAGGCGGATGAAGCGGCCTTCCTGGCGGAAAACGCCGCGCGGTTCGCTGGTGACGTCAAGAAGACCTGAGCAGCAAGGAACCGGATATGAGCGCGAACGTCTACACCGTCGCCATCCTCAAGGCCAAGCCGGGCAAAACCGATGCGCTGATCTCGGTGCTGGAGGGGTTGGCCGCCGCAACGCGAAAGGAACCAGGCGCGGAGGAGTACGGGTTCATCCGCGATCGGAAGACCCCGGAGGTCATCCTGTCCTACGAGAAATGGACCGATGCCAGCGCCGAATACGCCCATTGGAAGACGCCGCACCTCGCCGCTGCCATCGCGCAGTTCAAGGACCTGCTGGAGGGCGACCCGGTCGTCCACCAAGGCGCGAAGATCATCTGACCCCAGCAAGACCAGGAACGCACAGCGATGAGCAAGACCATCCTTATCACGGGTGCGGGGTCCGGCTTCGGCAAGGGCACCGCGCTGGGCCTCGCCAGGAACGGCCACACGGTGATCGCCACCGTGGAGATCTGGCCCCAGGTCAGCGATCTGATGGCGTCGGCCAGGGACGCCGGGGTCCAGCTTGAGGTTGCTAAGCTGGACCTGCTGAACCCGGACGACCATCAGGCCGTGTTCCGCCGATACGCCGACCGGCTCGACATTCTGGTGAACAACGCGGCGACCGGCGAGACCGGTCCCATCGCCGAGATCCCCGTCGACCGGATCCGCCGGGAGTTCGACGTGAACGTGTTCTGCCCGCTGGCGTTCACCCAGCCTTTCGCCAAGCTGTTCGTGGCAAAGCGAAAGGGCAAGATCATCTTCACATCCTCGATCGCCGGCTTCACGACCTTCCCGTTCCTTGGCCCCTATGTGGCTTCGAAGCACGCCCTCGAAGGCCTGGTCCAGAGCCTGCAGCAGGAGATGGAGGGGACGGGGGTCCAGGTTGCGACCATCAACCCGGGGCCGTTCCGAACCGGCTTCAACGATCGGATGTACGACACGCTGGACCAGTGGTACGAGCCGGCAAACAACTTCACCGCGGAACAACCGATCCGGGACGCCCAGGCCCTGTTTGCGGGCGACAAGCTTCAGCTCGACCCGCAGGGCATGATCGACTTCATGGTCGACGTGATCCCGCAAGACCATCACAAGTTCCGCAACGTCTATCCCGAACGTTTCGTGGCGGATGTGAAGAAGTACCAGGACAGTCTTTGGGAAAAGCAGGTCTAAGGGCAGCACCTGTCGTCAATGTCGTGTCGGCCCCGTGGTTGCCGGAGGTACCGGCAAACACGGGCGGGCGGCGGTCCCTCCAGGCTTGGGCGCAATCTCGGTCGAGAGGTCTGTCGGCTTAAGGCGCCGCACTTCATGCAAACACGACCGGAACGCTGTCGCTCAGCAGCTTCAGCCCGGTGATCCCCAGAAACACATAGACCACCCGGGTAAACGTCTGCTGGTCGGCGATGCGGTGCAGTCGCGTGCCGATGAAGATGCCGACCAACAGCATCGGGGCGACGGCGGCGCTGATGGTCAGGCTTTGCAGGCTGTAGTGGCCCATGGCGCCGTAAGCGACCGTCTTCAGGGCGTTCATCGAGAAGAAGTACATCGTGTTGGTGCCGACGAAGACGGTCTTCTGGAGATTCTGGCGCAGCAGGAACCCTTTGACGGGCGGGCCGCCGGCATGGGCGACGAAGCTGGCGAAGCCGGACACGGTGCCCAGGGCCAGGACAGCAAGGCGGGGGCTGCGGCGCTGCTCGGTGCTTTCCCGGCCGGCCAGCAGGTACTGGGCGACGAAGAACAGGGCCAGGATGCCGATGATTAGCCGGATCAGGTTGCCGTCCATCCAGCGGAACGAGGCGGCGCCGATCGCCAGGCCTAGTAGGGCGCCGGGCAGCATCACCAGGACGATCCGGCGGCTCCAGTGGTGCCGGTACTGGAAGACGATGATGATATCCATCGCCAGCAGGATCGGCATCAGCACCGCCGCCGCCAGTTGCGGGGGCACGAAGACGCTCATCAGCGGCACCGACATCACGCCCAGACCGCCACCGAACCCGCTCTTCGAAATGCCGGTGATCAGGATGGCGATCGTGGTGACGAGGTAGAACGACAGGGGCAGGTCCATGGACGCATCCGGGAAGTGTGTGTCCCGGGGATACACGGTCGTCAGAAATCAGAGAAACGGTTTCTTCTGATCATTAAAATCGTGTAGTTAGATTTTATGCCGGATCTGAACGCCCTCCGCAGTTTCGTGCTGGCGGCGGAAACCCTGAACTTCTCCGTCGCCGCGGAACGGCGGAACACGGTGCAATCCGCGGTCAGCGCCCACATCCGCAAGCTGGAGGCGGAACTGCAGCGGCCGCTGTTCGTCCGGGGGCGCGGCCAGGCCATGCACCTGACGCCGGAAGGCCAGGCCTTTGCCGTCTACGCGCGCCGCATCCTCAGCCTTTCGGAAGAGGCGGTCGAAGCCATCCGCACCGCGCAATCGCGCCGCATCATTCGGCTCGGCACCACGGTAACGCTCGCCATGTCGGTGGTGACCCACGCCTTGGGCGACTTCTCCGAAGCGCGGCCCGACGTCCAGATCCACATCCAGTGCGACCGCAGCGACGCGCTGCTGGACCGGCTGGATGCCGACGAGATCGATCTGGCCTTCATGATGGACCAGGGCAAACGACCGGGCCGGGACTTCGTCGGAACGCTGCCCCTGGTCTGGGCCGCCGGCCCGGGTTTCCGGCTGCAGCGCGCAGAGGACGTCCCGCTGGCCTTCCTGGCCGACGGCCGGGACCTGCGGGGATACGCCTTCGAGGCGCTCGACCGCATCGGGCGCAAGGGCTACATCGCCCATCTGAGCGTCCACCCCATCGGCGTCCGGGCCTTCGTGCTGGCGGGTCTCGCGGCGACGGTGATGCCGCAGACCACCGTCGCGCCGCCGCTGCATGTGCCGGAGGCGGCGCTGGGCTTGCCGGCGCTGAAGCGCATTGCCCTGTCCGCCTACCGGCAGGCCGGACGCGAGAGTGCCGACCTCGACCTCCTGTCCGACCTGCTCTCCGGCCACGCCTTCGGGAGGCGCTAACGGTCTGTCGGCGTCGCGTCATGAAACATCAAATTCTGGGGATGCGAGTTCCGCGCGTTTCACAGAACGATTTTGGTGAGGCCGCTTCCCGGCCCCGTCCACTTGCGCCGTGCGCCCCAGCCCCCCATTTGCCAGGGCCGCGCCCAGGGGTCGGGTTGGCGCGCTTGTCGGGGAGGAGGCATGGTCATCAGGCGATCGATCACGGCAGCGGTTGCGGGCGTCCTGGTGCTGGCAGGGGCGGTATCTGCGGCCGCACAGGACGACACCGCCACCTTCGAACTCACCCTCGACATCACCTGGAGCGCCGAAACGGCGCCGTTCGAGTTTCCGTCCGGCGCCCATCTGTCGCGGCTGTTCGGCGCCACCCATCACACCCGCTATACCCTGTTCCGGGACGGCAGCACCGCCTCCACCGGTGTGGAGGTGATGGCGGAGAGCGGACGGGGCACGGTGCTGGCGGCGGAATGGGCCGAAGCGAACCGGCGCGGGCGGGTCGGCACCGTGTTCGAAGGGCCGGCGCTGTCGGTCGCCCCGGGCAGCGTGACCACCACGTTCGAGGCAACACCGGCGCACCCGCTGCTGTCCTTCGTGACCATGCTCGCGCCCAGCCCGGACTGGTTCACCGGTGGCGCGGATGTACCCCTGCGGGTCGACGACCAGTGGGTCGACGACGTGGAGATCGTCCTCTGGGCCTGGGACAGCGGGACCGATAACGGCGGCACCTACGATGCCGGCAATGCCGACACCCAGCCCCGGCAGTCGGTTCGCCTGTTGGCCACGCCACATTTCCTGACCGCCGAGGGCCTGGTGCCGATGGGCACCGCCCGCATCCGGCGCATCACGCCGTAACCGGGTCCGGCCGGCGCCCGCCTGCACGCAATTGCCCGTGGCGCCCGACGCCCCATGTCTTGGGTTCGGGCCGACCCTGACCGGGGCGGTGAACGAACACCGGGGGGGCAGTCGATGCGGTTCATCGCGCAGGGATTGGCGGCGGCGGGGATGGCAGTCGCAATGACCATGGCGCCGGGGTCGGCGGCGGCCCAGGTCGAGCTGCACGTCGCCACCGTCGCCGAAGGCCTGGAGCATCCCTGGGGCCTGGCCTTCCTGCCGGATGGTCGCATGCTGGTGACCGAGCGGCCGGGGCGGCTGCGGCTGGTATCGGCCGACGGCCAGGTGTCCGATCCGCTGACCGGGCTGCCGGAAATCTGGGCGCGCGGGCAGGGTGGCCTGCTGGACGTCGTCTTGGCGCCGGATTTCGCCGAAACGAGGGAGATCTATCTCAGCTTCTCCGAACCCGGCGACGGCGGGGCAGGCACCTCGGTGCTGCGGGCGCGGCTGGCCGACGCGGGCCTGGAGGGCGCGGAGGTGATCTTTCGCCAGCACCCGAAAGTGGCCAACCCCCGGCACTGGGGATCCCGTCTGGTCTTCGCCGAAGACGGCACGCTGTTCATCGCGCTCGGCGACCGGGGGGATTTCAGCGATCAGTCCCAGGACCCCTCGGATCTGATCGGCGCGGTGGCGCGGATAAACCGGGACGGCAGCATCCCGGACGACAATCCGTTCGTCGGCCGTACGGACGCGGATCCCGCCACCTGGTCCTACGGGCACCGCAACATCCAGGGCGCGGCCCTTCATCCGGAAACGGGCGCGCTGTGGACCCACGAGCACGGTGCCCGCGGCGGCGACGAGGTCAACATCACCCGCGCCGGCCTGAACTACGGCTGGCCGGTGATCACCCATGGCATCGACTATTCCGGCGCCCCCATCGGCATCGGCTCGGAAGCGCCCGGCATGGAGCAGCCGCTGCACTACTGGGTGCCGTCGATCGCGCCCAGCGGCATGGCCTTCGTGACCGGCGACGTCTATCCGAGTTGGGAGGGCGATCTGCTAGTCGGTGCCCTGCGCGACCGGCTTCTGGTGCGGCTTGAGTTGGAGGGCGATGCTGTGGTGGCCGAACACCGTCTGCTGGGCGATCTGGGCGAACGCATCCGTGACGTGCGGATCGGCCCGGACGGGCACATCTACCTGCTGACGGATAGTCCCGACGGCCGGGTGCTGCGGGTCGACCCGGCATCGTCGTGATCGGCGGCGCTATCGAATCCTAAGCGCGCTTATCGTCGGCGTCAGGCTGCTCGATTCAATCGGTGCCTGCGGGATCCTCAAGGTGAAGACGGCGCCGCCATAGTCGCGGTTGGCGGCGACAACCTCGCCGCCGTGGCTCGACGCCACCGCTGCGACCACCGCCAGGCCCAGGCCGCTGCCGCCGCTGTCGCGCGATCGGGACGGGTCGCCGCGGGTGAACGGCTCGAACAGGGCCGGAGCCTGACCCGCGGGCAGGCCCGGACCGCGGTCCAGCACCCGAACCTGGGCCCAATCGCCCTGGCGGCCGGATTCGATGCGCAACTCTCCCCATTCGCCGGCATAGCGCAGGGCGTTGGCGATCAGGTTGCCGATGGCCTGGCGCAGCCGGTTTGGGTCGGCCAGGGCCGGGGCGGCCTGCAAGTCCAGATGCAGGGCCACCTGGCTCTTTTCGATGTCATTGGCGAACTGGTCGATGACCTCGGCCGCGACGGCCGACAGATCGACCGGCTCGGGGTTCAGGGCGAGCTGTCCGGCCGTGGCCAGGGATACGGTGCGCAGGTCGTCGATCAGGTTGGCCAGCGCCTTGGCCTGGCGCAGCAGGCGTGCATGTTCTTCCGGCGTCGGTTCGAACAAGCCGTCGCAAAGGCCGTGCAGACGGCCCATGAGGACCGTCAGCGGGGTCCGCAGCTCGTGCGCGATCGCGGCGGCTTCCTGCTTCAGGCGCCGGTCATGGGCCTGCATCGTTGCCGCCAGGCTGTTGAAGTCCTGGACCAGCTGCGAGATCTCGCCGCTGAACCGCGATGGCATCGGGCCGCTGGCCCGCGCGCCCAGGTCGCCTTCGACGATCTTGCGGGCGGTGGCGGCAACCGAGCTCACCGGCCGGGTGATCTGTCCGGCCAGATAGGCGAAGACGCCGG
>JANQIU010000354.1 GCA_028281985.1 Alphaproteobacteria bacterium
TCGGCGTAGACGAAGCAGGCGGCCCCGTCGCTGATCCGCTCGCACGCCCGGATCGCGGTGCCCGGAAACCCGGTGACGCAGTATTCGTGCTGGCAGATGACCGCGGCGCACACCTGCCCGGATCGGTCGGCGGCGAAATAGACCGGATCCCATTCGTCGAGATAGGCCCGGTAGGCCTGCTGGCACACGTCCGACAGCACCGGGCCGCTTGTCGGCCGGCTGGGCGAGAAGTTGCCGTCCGGCGCGCAGGCCGCCAGCAGCAGTATGACTGGTAGCCCGGCGGACAGCTTGTGCCTTCGGATCGCGATGGTTGCCTCCCCATCCGGCGTCACGCTCGATGCGGTCGTCCATGCCAGGAGATCTGGTCATGCCTGTGGCGAAACCGGCGTGCCCCGGCACGGCGTCCGCCCGCCAGCCGGATCAGCAGGCTTGCCCGGGTTCGGGCCGCCACCGTAGCGTACGGGGATGAGCAAGATCGATCCGGCACATGTCGAAACGCTTCGGCAATCGATCGACGTGCTGGTGCGCGTCTTCAAGATCACCGAAGGCCATGTGGGCGATGACGATGCGCTGAAGCTGAACCCGTCGGACACGCAAGCGATCCTCTTCGTCGCCGGCCGCCCGGGATGCATTGCCGCCGATCTCGGACAGTTCCTGGGCGTGGTGCCAACGACCACCTCTGCGATCGTCGATCGTCTGGTCCGAAGAAGGCTGCTTGTCCGCGGCCGGACCGAGGAGAACCGGCGCATCGTGCAGCTATCGCTCTCGGAGGAGGGCGCGCGTGTGGCGGAAGCCCTGGTGGCGCAGCAGACGAAGCACTGCGCGCTGATGCTCGCCGCACTGGACAAGGGCGATCGCAAGGGCTTCGTCCGGGCCATGGCGAAGATTGCCGCGTCGCTGACTTGATAATACAATAATCGTATTATATGTAGATCGCAGTATGCGCGATCAGGATATTCGACTATGACCCTATTCCGGACGATCGCTGCGGCGGCCGGCGTCCACCCGTTCAATGCCGGGCCGCGCCGATGAGCGGCGATGAATCCCTGGTCTTGACCGGTGCAACCTCTGGGTTGGGGCTGCGCGTCGTCGAACGGTTGATCGGTACCAGCGGAGCGCATCTGATCGTCGGGGGGCGGTCTCCGGAGAAGCTGGCGCACCTCACGTCGTCGGGGAGGGGCGGTCGCCTGACGGTGCTGCCGCTCGATACGGCGCAACTGGCCTCGGTGGCGGCCTTTGCCGCGGAGGTCAGAACCCGGCTCGGACCCGGGCGGATCCGCGGCATCGCCTGCAATGCCGGGATTCAGACGGTCGGCCCCAAGGCGATGACCGAAGACGGGGTGGAGGTGACGTTTGCCACCAACCATCTTGGGCATTTCGCGCTGGTGCATGCCTTGCTGGATCGGGTCGTGCCGGGCGGCGTTGTGGTCACCACCGCCAGTGGCACGCATGATCCCGGGGACCGGCTGGCGCGGCGCTTCGGTTTCCGCGGCGGGTTCTTCCCCAGCGCGGCCGCGGTGGCCAAAGGCGATCTCGACCCCGCCGCCTCGATCGGTCAGCAGGGCATGGACCGCTACGCCACGTCCAAGCTCTGCAACATCCTGATGACCAAGGAGATGGCCCGCCGCGTCCCGGCCGATCGCGTCCGGTTCGTGGCATACGATCCGGGACTGATGCCTGGAACGGGCTTGGCGCGGGACCGGTCGGCGCTGGAACGGTTCGGCTGGAGCTACCTGATGCCGGCCATGCGCTGGATCTTCCCCGGCGTCAGCAGCGCCCGGCAGTCGGCGACGACCCTGGCCGATCTGCTGTTGAAGCCGTCGGGCGCGGTATCGGGTTCTTACATCGACTTCACCGGCCACCCGGCCGCCGCATCCGCCGATGCCGAGCGGCCGGATCTGGCCCAGGACCTCTTTTCCGTCAGCGCGCAACTGGCCGGGGTCGTTCCCTAGGCGGTACCCACCGGCAGGTGGCGACTCAGATGGGTCGACCGATCTCGGCAAACGGCCCCTGCCGCTTGACCAGGGCATCAAGGTCGAGATCGGGCATTTACTCGATTGGTTAGCAATTGTACATTTGGGTTGCGTGTCGATCGGGCTTGCCTGGTCAGGAGGCGCGCGACCTGTTTGGGCAGTCGACCTCGGTCTCCGGACCCTGCGGCGCGAACGGGCGAAGGCGCCGCCGCTCTCAACCAGGTGGTTTGGAAGCGCCGCCACTCCTGGGCTCTCATCAAGCGTCCTGTCCCTGGCCCTCGTCGATCCGAGCTACCCTCTGTGTCGTGCGTTTTCGTTCCGCCTGCTTCCTCTGATTTCAGAGCTCTGCGGTGCCGGGGCTGCACGGTGCCACGCGCCCGGTCAGCATCGGGATGAACGGGAATTGACACGACCAGCAACATGTGCGAACTTTTGTTCGTTAAAAGATCAAAAGACCAGTTTGTGCAGAACGGAGGAACGACATGGGTACGCGTTTCGCGGCGACGCTTGCGTCCGCATTTCTGGCCAGCACGGCGTTGGCCCAGGCGCAGACCATCACCATTGCGACCGTCAACAACGGCGACATGATCCGGATGCAGGCGCTGTCGGAGCACTTCACCGACGCCAATCCGGGCATCGAGCTCGACTGGGTGGTGCTGGAGGAGAACATCCTGCGCCAGCGGGTCACGACGGACATCGCGACCCGGGGCGGCCAGTACGACGTCATGACCATCGGCACCTATGAGGTCCCGATCTGGGGCGGCCAGGACTGGCTGGTGTCGCTGAACGATCTGCCGGCGGACTACGACGTCGACGACATCATCCCGGCGATCCGCGCCGGACTGACCGTCGACGGCGAACTCTACGCCGCGCCGTTCTATGGCGAGAGCTCCATGGTCATGTACCGCACCGACCTGATGGAAGCCGCCGGCCTGGAGATGCCCGAGGCGCCGACCTGGGACTTCATCGCCGAAGCGGCCCGGGCGATGACCGACCGTGACAACGAGATCTACGGCATCTGCCTGCGCGGCAAGGCCGGCTGGGGCGAGAACATGGCGTTCCTGACCGCCACGGCGAATTCGTTCGGCGCGCGGTGGTTCGACGAGAACTGGCAGCCGCAGTTCGACAGCGAGGCCTGGGCCACCACGCTGAATTTCTACCTCGACCTGATGGAGGATGCCGGACCGCCGGGGTCGTCCGGCAACGGCTTCAACGAGAACCTGGCACTGTTCCAGACCGGCAAATGCGGCATGTGGATCGATGCCACCGTGGCCGCCTCCTTCGTCACCAATCCGACCGACAGCACCGTGGCCGATCACGTTGGCTTCGCGCTGGCGCCGGACAACGGGCTGGGGCCGCGCGGCAACTGGCTGTGGGCGTGGTCGCTGGCCGTGCCGGCCGGGACCCAGAACGCCGAGGCCGCCAAGGCGTTCATCGCCTGGGCCACGTCGAAGGAGTATCTGGAACTGGTGGCCGAAAACGAGGGCTGGTCCAACGTGCCGCCGGGGACCCGGATGTCCCTCTATGAGAACCCCAACTACGCCGAGGTGCCGTTCGCGCAGATTACGCTGGACAGCATCAATTCAGCCGATCCGACCAATCCGACGGTCGATCCGGTCCCCTATGTCGGCGTCCAGTTCGTTGCCATTCCCGAATTCCAGGGACTGGCTACGGCCGTAGGTCAGCAGTTTGCCGCCGCCCTGGCCGGCCAGGTTTCGGCTGAACAGGCCCTGCAATCCGCCCAGACCCTGGCGGTGCGGGAAATGACCCGGGCGGGATACATCGACTGACCATCCCGATCGGGTGGACGGGACCCGGCGCGGTCCCGTCCCCCGACCGTTCCTTGCAGTTCTGGGGAGGTCGCGTCATGGCCACGCAGCATTCGCGTGCGGCCGGGCGGCTGATGCTGTCGCCTGCCGTGATCCTGCTCCTGGGGTGGATGCTGATCCCCTTGAGCTTGACCGTCTATTTCTCCTTCCTCCGGTACAATCTGCTGATGCCGGGCATGGAGGAATGGACCGGCTTTCTGAACTACCGGTTCTTCCTGACCGATCCGGCGTTCTTCGACGCGATCCGCAACACGCTGCTGTTGGTCGGCGGGGTCCTGCTGATCACCACGATCGGCGGCACGCTGCTGGCCATGCTGCTCGACCAG
This sequence comes from Alphaproteobacteria bacterium, assembly GCA_028281985.1. Taxonomy (GTDB): domain Bacteria; phylum Pseudomonadota; class Alphaproteobacteria; order DSM-16000; family Inquilinaceae; genus JANQIU01. The sequence continues at coordinate 4,129 of JANQIU010000354.1, forward strand.
CCAATGTGGGGCCAGGGCATCGTCCGGATCCTGGTGATCGCGCCGTTCTTCGTCATGCCGACGGTTTCCGCCCTGGTCTGGAAGAACATGTTCATGAACCCGGTCAACGGGTTGTTCGCCCATCTGGCCAAGGGCATCGGGCTGGAGCCGCTGGACTTCCTGGCCCACGCACCGCTGTTCTCCATCGTCATGATCGTCAGCTGGCAATGGCTGCCGTTCGCCACGCTGATCCTGCTGACGGCGCTGCAGTCACTCGATACCGAGCAGCTCGAGGCGGCGGAAATGGACGGGGCCAGCCCGCTCTGCCGCTTCTTCTTCATCGTGCTGCCCCATCTGGCCCGGGCGATCACCGTGGTGATCCTGATCCAGACGATCTTCCTGCTGTCGGTCTTCGCCGAGATCCTGGTGACCACCAATGGCGGTCCGGGCACGGCGACCACCAACCTGACCTTCCTGGTCTATGCCCAGTCGCTGCTGCAGTTCGATGTCGGCGCGGCCTCGGCCGGCGGCGTGGTGGCGATCATTCTGGCCAACATCGTGGCGATCTTCCTGATGCGGATGATCGGCAAGAACCTGGAGCGCTGACGCCATGGCCCGCGCTGTCACCCCACAACGACGGGCGGTCAATACGGCGGCCGCCTGGACGATCGCCCTGCTGATCTTCTTCCCGATCCTGTGGACGATCCTGACCAGCTTCAAGACGGAGGCCGAGGCGATCGCGTCGCCGCCCTCGTTCCTGTTCTTCGACTGGACGCTGGAGAACTACGTGACCGTGAACGAGCGGTCCGACTACTTCCTGCACTTCATGAACTCGGTGGTGATCTCGCTGGGCTCCACCTTGATCGGCCTGGCGATCGCCATCCCCGCGGCCTGGTCGATGGCCTTCGTGCCAGGGCGCCGGACCAAGGACGTCCTGTTGTGGATGCTGTCGACCAAGATGCTGCCGCCGGTCGGCGTGCTGATCCCGATCTACCTGATCTTCCGGGACCTCAACCTGCTCGACACGCGGATCGGCCTGATCATCGTCCTGACCCTGATCAACCTGCCGATCATCATTTGGATGCTCTACACCTACTTCAAGGAGATCCCGGTGGACATCCTCGAGGCGGCCCGGATGGACGGCGCCTCGCTGCGGTCGGAGATCCTGTATGTCCTGACGCCGATGGCGGTGCCGGGCATCGCCTCGACCATGCTGCTGAACGTCATTCTGGCCTGGAACGAGGCGTTCTGGACCCTGAACCTGACGGCCGCCGATGCCGCGCCGTTGACCGCCTTCATCGCCGGCTTCTCCAGCCCCGAGGGGCTGTTCTATGCCAGGTTGAGCGCCGCCTCGACCATGGCCATCGCCCCGATCCTGATCCTGGGCTGGTTCAGCCAGAAGCAGCTAGTCCGCGGCCTGACCTTCGGCGCCGTGAAGTAGGGAGACCGAACCATGGGACGCATCCACCTGGAAAAAGTGAGCAAGAGCTTCGGCGAGGTCCATGTCATTCCGTCGATCGACCTGACGATCGAGGATGGTGAGTTCGTCGTGTTCGTTGGCCCCTCGGGCTGCGGCAAGTCCACGCTGCTGCGGCTGATCGCCGGGCTTGAAGATGTCTCCGGCGGCACGATCCAGATCGACGGCACCGATGCCACTGCCGTGCCGCCGGCCAAGCGCGGCCTGGCGATGGTCTTCCAGTCCTACGCCCTATACCCGCATATGTCGGTGCGCCGGAACATCGCCTTTCCCCTGCGGATGGCCAAGCTGCCGAAGGAAGAACAGGACCGGCGGGTCGAGGCGGCGGCAAAGGTCCTGAACCTGAGCGACTACCTGGATCGCCGGCCGGGGCAGCTCTCCGGCGGACAGCGCCAGCGCGTGGCGATCGGCCGGGCCATCGTCCGCGAACCGTCGGCATTCCTGTTCGACGAGCCGTTGTCCAACCTGGACGCCGCCCTGCGCGTAAACATGCGCCAGGAGATCACCGAGCTGCACACCAGTCTCGGCACGACGATGATCTACGTGACCCACGACCAGGTCGAGGCGATGACCATGGCCGATCGCATCGTGGTGCTGCGGTCGGGCATCGCCGAGCAGGTGGGCAGCCCGCTGGAGCTGTACCGGACGCCACGCAACGTCTTCGTGGCCGGGTTCATCGGCAGCCCGCGCATGAACTTCATCGAAGGCGCGGAAGCCGGCCGCCACGGTGCCGCCACCATCGGCATCCGGCCGGAGCATATCGACGTATCGACGACCGAAGGCGCCTGGAAGGGAACCGTGGGCGTCGCCGAACATCTGGGCTCGGACACCTTCTTCCGCGTGCACGGCACCGGACTGGCCGAAGCGATCTCGGTGCGGGCGGAAGGCGAAGTCGGCCTCAGCCATGGGGAGACGATCTTCATGACCCCGGATCCGGAGAAGATCCACCGCTTCGACGGGGCCGGACAGCGGATCGGGTGACGGGTTCAACAGTCTGGCCTCGTCCGGAAAGCCCTGTATCGTCGCCTCGAACCAAGGCGGCGCGGGCGATTGTTGGGTGATCAGACATGCCTCCGGTAAGGCTCTCGAATGCGACGCTGCACGCGTTGCCTTCCCAGGTCCGGCGGCCGGCCTACGACCGGTCGGGTTTGTCGCCGGCCATCGTGCATATCGGCGTCGGCGCCTTCCACCGGGCGCATCAGGCCGTCTATCTGGACGATCTTCTCGATACGTGCGCGGACGGGGCCTGGGGGATCGTCGGCGTCGGCCTGCTTCCCCATGACCTGAAGATGCGGGACGCGCTGGTGCCGCAGGACGGCCTCTACGCGGTCATCGAGCGGGGGCCGGGGGCGGATCCGCAACCGCGCATCATCGGCGCGCTGACCCGGGTCCTTTACGCCCCCGACGGCGCCGAGGCGGTGCTGGAAACGCTGGCGTCGCCGGAAACGCGGGTCGTTTCCCTGACGATCACCGAAGGGGGCTACTACCTGGACCCGAAATCCGGGGCGCCGGTGCTGGACCACCCGGACATCGTCCACGACCTGGCGCACCCGTCGCGGCCGGTCGGCACTTTCGGTTATCTGCTGGAGGCGCTGGCCCGCCGTCGCGACCGCGGCCTCGACCCCTTCACGGTGCAGTCCTGCGACAACGTCCAGGGTAACGGCGACGTGACCCGGCGCCTGATGCTCGCCCTGGCCGAAAAGCGCGACCCGGGGCTCCGCGACTGGATCGAAGCGAAAGGGGCATTCCCCAACAGCATGGTCGACCGGATCACCCCGGCGACAACCGACGCGGACCGGGCCATGGTGCGCGACGCCCATGCGATCGAAGATGCCTGGCCGGTCATGACCGAGCCGTTCCGGCAATGGGTGATCGAGGATGCCTTCTGTGCCGGGCGGCCGGCATGGGAGCGAGTCGGCGTGCAGATGACCCGGGATGTGCGCCCGTACGAAACCATCAAGCTGCGGCTGCTGAACGCCGGGCATTCCGCCATCGGCTATCTCGGGCTGCTTGCCGGATTCGGCCATATCCATGAGGTGATGACCGACGATCTGTTCCGCCGGTTCGTCATCGGCTTCATGGACGAGGAGGTAACCCCGGTCCTCAAGGGAGTGCCCGGGATCGACCTGGCCGGTTACAAGCGGACGCTCGTCGACCGGTTTTCCAACCCGGAGATCCGCGACCAGGTCGCCCGCATCTGCATGGACGGGTCCTCGAAGCTCCCGAAATTCATCCTGCCGACGCTGCGCGAGCAGCTTGCCGCGGGCGGACCGACCGGCCGGATATGCCTGGTGATTGCCGCCTGGTGCCGGGCCATGGCCGGTGTCGACGACGGCGGCACTGCGGTCCGGATCGGCGACCCGATCGCCGGTCTGCTGACCGACCGGGCGCGGGCCGGCGGGCGGGACCCGTCGCCGTTCCTGGGGATCACCGAAGTCTTCGGGTCCGACCTGCCCCGGTCGACGGTGTTCGTCGACCAGGTTCGCCGGGCGCTGGCCAGCCTGGCCGACATCGGTGTCCGGCAAACGCTGGCCAGGATCGGCGGCGCCTGACGCCGGCGGTGCCGTGCCGGCCTTCATGCCCCGGTGCAGCCACCCTGTCATCGTTTGACAACGCCCGGGCGCGGGCGGCTTACTGGCCGGCCTTGCGCCCGGCGGCGGGCGGCGACCATGGCAAAGGAGCCTATCGATGACGATTCCGGCGGTAATGCCGACCTACGCACGGGCGGACCTGGCGTTCGACCGGGGGGAGGGCGCATACCTGATCGACACCGCCGGTCGACGATATCTCGACTTTGCCAGCGGCATTGCCGTGACCCTGCTGGGCCACGCCCATCCGCATCTGAACAAGGCGCTGCAAGATCAGGCCGGCAAGATCTGGCATACCTCGAACGTCGTGCGCGTGCCCGCGCAGGAGCGGCTGGCCGAACGGCTGGTCGCCAACAGCTTCGCCGACACGGTGTTCTTCACCAATTCGGGGGTCGAGGCGTGGGAATGCGGCACCAAGCTGGTCCGCAAGTACCATGACGCCACCGGCCAGCCGGACCGCTGGCGGATCATCACCGTGGGCGGGGCCTTCCACGGCCGGACGATGACGGCGATTTCCGCCGCCAAGTCCGAGAAGCTGGTCGACGGGTTCGGCCCGCTGGTCGACGGCTTCGACCAGGTGGCCTGGGGCAATCTGAACGAGCTGCGGGCTGCCGTGACCGACGAAACGGCCGCCATCTGCGTGGAGCCGATCCAGGGCGAAGGCGGCATCCGCCCGGCGGCGCTGGACTATCTGCGGGCGCTGCGCACGGTCGCCGATGAATTCGGGCTGCTGCTCTATTTCGACGAGATCCAGTGCGGCATGGGCCGGACCGGCAAGCTGTTCGCCCATGAATGGGCCGGTGTGACACCGGACGTGATGTGCCTGGCCAAGGGGATCGGCGGCGGCTTCCCGCTCGGCGCCTGTCTGGCGACCGGGCAGGCGGCCATGGGCATGACCCCCGGCACCCATGGGACCACCTATGGCGGCAATCCGCTGGCCACGGCGGTCGGCAACGCGGTCCTGGACGTGCTGCTGGAGCCGGGCTTTCTGGAGCGGGTGGAGGCGGTGGGCGCCTTCCTTTGGGAACGGCTGGATGCGCTGGTCCGCCGGTATCCGCGCAGCCTGCTGGAACTGCGCGGTGCCGGCCTGATGCTGGGCCTGCGTCCGACCCGGCCGAGTGGCGAGGTGATTGGCGAACTCCGGGCCGAAGGCCTGCACACGGTGCCCGCGTCGGACAACATCGTCCGGCTGTTGCCGCCGCTGATCATCGGCGAGGCGGAAGCCCTGGAGGCGCTGGCGATCCTCGATCGGGTCTTCGGCCGGTTGGAGGCGGAAGCTGCCAAACCGAAGGTGGCTGCCGAGGTGAGCGATGCCTGATCTCAAGCACTTCGTCGACATTCATCAGGTCGGCCGCGACACCCTGCGCGAGATCCTGGACCTCGGGGTCGAAGAGAAAGCACGGCTGAAGGCGGGCAACGGGGCGTTGGACGGGCCGCGGCCGCTGGCCGGCAAGACCCTGGCGATGATCTTCGAGAAGCCGTCGACCCGCACCCGCGTCTCCTTCGAAGTGGGCATGCGCCAACTCGGCGGCGACGTGCTGATGCTGTCCGGGCATGAACTGCAGCTTGGCCGCGGCGAAACCATCGCCGATACGGCCCGGGTGCTTTCGCGCTATGTCGACGCCATCATGCTGCGAACCTATGGCGACGACCGCCTGCTGGAGATGGCCGAAGCCGCCACGGTGCCGGTGATCAACGGCCTGACCGACGGCAGCCATCCCTGTCAGATCATGGCCGACGTCATGACCTTCGAGGAGCATCGCGGGTCGATCGCCGGCAAGGCGGTGACCTGGTGCGGCGACGGCAACAACGTGGCCCGGTCCTGGATCCGGGCGTCGGCGATGTTCGGCTTCGAGCTGCGGATGGCCTGCCCCGAGCCGTTGCAGCCGCCGGCCAGCCTGCTGGCCTGGGCGCATTCCCATGGTGGCATGATCACCGTCGGCGAAGATCCCGACACCATGGTGCGCGGTGCCGACATTGTGGTCACGGACACCTGGGTGTCGATGGGCGACAAGGAGGCGCCGTCGCGCCACAACCTGCTGCGTCCCTATCAGGTCAACGATCACCTGATGCGCATTGCCAAGCCGGAAGCGGTGTTCATGCACTGTCTGCCGGCCCATCGCGGCGAGGAGGTCACCGATTCGGTGATCGACGGGCCGAAATCGGTGGTCTGGGACGAGGCGGAAAACCGTCTGCATGCCCAGAAGGGGATCCTTCTGTGGTGTCTGGACGGGCAATGACACACGTAGGGCCTGCCCGCCCGGTCGTCACGACCCGGCGGGCAGGCCTTGCGTAGGGGCGTAGCGCCGCGGCCGGGCTTGGTTCCGGCCGCGGGCCGCCCAGGGGGCGGGGACGCGTCCAAGCCCCGTTGACAATAAGTGATCGTTCACTTATTTATTTCCGCATGACCAAGCTGGCTCAAAAACCCAGACGCGAACGGGCGGGGCGCCGCCCCGTCGGCCGTCCGGTCGACACCGAATTGCGGGCGAAGCGGGAGCAGTTGATCCTGCAGGGCGCGCGACGGTGTTTTGTCCGCGATGGCTTCCAGGGGGCGGGGGTGGCCGCGATCGCCGCCGAGGCGGGGGTCAGCGTCGCCAATCTCTACCAGTATTTCGAATCCAAGGAGGCGCTGATCCTCGCCATCATCGAAGCCGATCTGAAGGCTGATCGGGCGCTGATCGAAAGCATCGCCAACGCCGACAGCTTCATGAACGGGTTCGAGACGGTGCTGGTCACCTTGGCCGATCCACAGGACGAAGCGGCCCTGCGCCTCGAGGTGTTGTCGGAGGGTGCGCGAAACCCGCGCGTCGCCGAGCGGATCGTCCAGCTCGAGCAGGACGGCGTCGACGCCCTTGCCGATGTGCTTGCCGACGCGCAGGCGCGCG
>JANQIU010000005.1 GCA_028281985.1 Alphaproteobacteria bacterium
ACGGCGGTTTGCTGCTGCCGCCCGCCGACCCGAGCGTACGCGCCGGACTGCGCGGCCAGCTTGACCTCAACCGGTTCAACGCCCTGCTCTCCGGTGCCGACCGGCTGACCGGCGGCCTGGATGTCGATCTGGCGGTCCAGGGTCGGCTGAACGCCCTGGCCGGCCAAGGCGAAGTCCGCCTGTCCGACGCCAGCTATGCCAATCCCCTCGTCGGTATCGGGTTCGAAGGCATCAACGCGGTCCTGGCGGGCACGACCGACTCCCTGCGCCTGACCCAGTTCGAAGCCCGGACACCGAACGGCGGCCGGATCACCGGACAAGGCGCCATCGTGCTGGATGCTCTGGCCGGCTTCCCGACCAGGTTGACCATCACGGCAGACGATGCCCAGGTGGTCGACCGGGCGGAGGCGACGGTCATCGTCGATGCCGACCTGCAGTTGGACGGTCCCGTGCTGGACACGCCAGCGCTGACCGGCAGCGTCCGAATCGATGCGGCTGAGTTGAGGATCCCGGAAAGCCTGCCGGCCGCCTTCCCGGTGATCCCGGTGACCGAGATCAACCTGCCTCCGGAACTGGCGGCCCGGCGACCGCCACCCGACGCCGGCTCCGGCCGCGGCCGCGGCGGCGGTGGCGTCGACCCGCAACTGGATATCCGGATCGAAGCGCCGGGGCGGATCTTTGTCCGCGGCCGCGGCGCCGAGTTGGAACTGGCCGCGGCGATGCGGGTCCTGGGCCGGGCCAGCGCCCCCCGGATCGAAGGCGGGCTGAGCCTGCGCGGCGGCACCCTGGACCTGCTGGGCAACACGCTGACCTTCGACCGGGCGAATGTGAGCTTCTTCGGCGACGGCACCCTGACCCCGCAACTGGACGTGCTGGCGACCGCCCCGCTCGATGAGATCACCGCCACCGTCACCGTGACCGGTACCGCCGAGGACCCGGCCTTACGCTTTTCGTCCGAGCCCGAACTGCCCGAAGACGAGGTGCTGGCGCGGCTGCTGTTCGGCAAGGCCACCGGCGCACTGTCGCCGTTCGAGGCGCTGCAGCTTGCCGACTCGATCGCCACGCTGTCCGGGGTTGGCGGCCCCGGCGTCCTGGATCGGGTGCGGGAAAGGATCGGTATCGACCGGCTATCCATCGGCGAGGACGACGCCGGCGGTGCCACCGTCAGCGTCGGCAGCCGGGTCACCGACGATGTGCTGGTCACGGTCGAACAGGGGACCGGCCCCGGGTCCGGCCGCGTCGGCGTCGAGGTGGAACTGACCGACAACATCATCCTAGAGACCGATGCCGGCGCCGACGCGACGGGCCGGGCCGGCATCCGGTTCCAGTGGGAGTATTAGACGACCGTCCCGGGGAGCTGCGAACTTGCGCAAGCGCGATCAAACGGAGTCTGGCTAGGGTCCTAGGCGAAGCGAGGGGATCATGCCGAAAGACACCACATCACTCGACTACGTCCGCCGGATCGACCGCGTGATCACGTTTATGTCGGACCATTTGGACGAACCGCTCGACGTCCCACGCCTGGCGGAAGTCGCGTGTTTCTCGCCCTTCCATTTTCACCGGATCTTCCGGTACCTGGCGGGTGAGCCGGTCACCGAAACCATACGGCGGCTGCGCCTGCACCGGTCGACCGGACACCTGATCAAGGGCAACCGGCCGATTGCGGAAGTGGCCAAGCGGGCCGGCTACGGCAGCGTCGCCGCCTACACCCGCGCGTTTCGCAGTGCCTATGGCGTCCCGCCGGGGGCGTATCGTCGTCAGGGTCGGCTGGTCCCCGCGCCCACGACCACCGAACCGGAGGACACGAACATGTACGAAGTGACGATCCGTGAGGAAGCACCGCTGCACCTGGCGGCGATCACCCACAAGGGGCCGTATCTGGAAATCGGCCATGCCTATGAGCGGCTGCAGGTCTGGGCCAATGGCCACGGGATCCTGGGCCCCCAGACCCGCAGCATCGGCGTCTACTACGACGACCCCGGCGAAGTGAAACCTGAGGACCTGCGCTCGGAAGCCGCGATCACCGTCGACCCGTCGGTGGCGATGGAAGGCGACATCCACCCGCTCGACCTGCCCGGTGGCCGCTACGCCGTGCTGACCCACAAGGGCCCCTATGCCGAGTTGGAGAAGGCCTACAAATGGCTCTACGGCACCTGGCTGCCGCAAAGCGGCCAGGAGCCCGGGGAGGGTCCTTGCTTCGAGGCCTACCTCAATGACCCGCGCAGCCTGCCCCCAACGGATTGGCTGACGGAGATCTGCCTGCCCTTGAAGCCGGCGGCGTAAGGCGCGTGGCGGCCGGCGGCTGACACCTGGCCGCCGGCCAATCGTCGGCGCTGCCTGAACTTGCCCAAGTCAAATCCACTCGCCTCCGGCCCACCTGATTCGCGGTTGGGCCGATCAAACAGCTAGCCGGTTTCGATCGCCGGTTGTCCGGGTTCCGACGGCGTCTCCGTCGACTGACGGAGATTGAGCCGTTCTGAGATTAGACTCGTGTCCAAGGGCTCGAGGTGGAAGTCTTCAAGTTCAGCAGCAGCCATGATTGCGTTCACATCGTTGCCCACCACGACTGTGACTATTGCGGCCGCTTGAGTGCCGATCTGACTCCTGGCGGACTGCAGTTTTGTCTTCAGTAGATCAGTCTTTTGGCGATAGATGCCACACTGGTCTTCCGACTGATGGAGAACGCGATCAATCTCATCCCACTTCCTTCGCGTCATTGCTCGAGCTTCGCGCCGCGCCTGGATGGCTCGCAATTCCTGCCGTCGCCCTTCTTCACTCAAATCGGGATGTGATTTGACCGCATACTCCAACTGATCATCCGACCGCGGCCTTGGCGGCATAGCGCCAATTCATCGCCTCTATGATCGTGCTTGCTGGACATCGTTCGTGTTTCCCCTCCAAAAGGCGCGGCGCGAGAGAACCAGCCGATCCATTCGAGATCGGCTGGCGAGTGGCCTGGATCACGGCGTCATGCTGAGACGGCCATGTCCTCGGTCCAGGCGACGCGCTTGAAGGCGGCGTCCAGGGGTGGAGTGGTGACCGGCGTGGTGTAGTTCGAGAGCACCTTCAGGCTGGTTCCGACGACTACTTCCAGGATGGTTTCGCGCGTGTAGCCAGCGGCCAGGAACGCAGAGACCTGCTCGTCGCTCGGATGGCCGCGGGTCTCATGGACGATGATCGAGAAGGTCCGCAGGGCTTCGAGCTTGGGATCCTCGATCGCCGAGCCGGTCCGCAGGGCCCCGATCACGCCGGCGTCGACGCCCGCCATGTTGGAGACAGCCGTATGGGCGGCCATGCAGTAGGTGCAGCCGTTCAGGCGGTTGTTGGTCATCAGGATGACCTGGCGTTCGGTCTCCGACAGGGCCGATTTGTCGAACAGGCCCATCAGGGTGAGGTAGGCTTCGACCATCACCGGGGACTCGGCCATGGTCGCCATGAGGTTCGGCACGAAGCCCATCTTCTGCTGAACCGCGACCAGGATCGGCTTGGAGCCCTCCGGAGCGGTTTCGATCGTATGCACTTTGTAAGTCGTCATCAGTCTCTCTCTTCCTCCCATGCCCGATGCGTAGGCGGCCAAGGTGTCGATGCACACTGCGTCGGTCATGTCTTCGCCTCCACTTGGGTCTATCGGGGTTGATTGCGGCGCTCAGAACGCCGCGAAGGTTCTCTCCAGTTGTTTCGGAGCGGTCATGAAGACCGGGCCCAGTTGTGTGGACAAGGCGTCGGGGAATATCTCGTCGTCGCCGTTCTCGATGCCGGCCAGGATGTTCGCCGCGACGGTCGGCGCTGGCGTCTTGTCCATCTCGAAACCTTCGGTGAGGCGGGTTTCGACCGGACCCGGATAGACGCCGTGCACCGAGACCTGGTCGCCGGCAAGCCCGGCGCGCAGCGACTGGGTCAGCGAATGCAGCGCCGCCTTCGAGGCCGAGTATCCGCCGAAGCTCGGCATCGCGCCGAGTCCGGAAATGCTGGAGACGTTGGCGATCGCCGCGCCGCCGGCTGCCTTGAGCGCCGGCAGGACCGCTTTGGTGACCGCGAGCGTGCCGAAGAAGTTGGTCTGGAAGTCGTTGCGGGTCTGCTCTTCGTCGTCGCTCAAGAGATTGCCGCCAGTGAAGAGGCCGGCATTGTTGATCAGGATGTTCACGTCCGTAGCGGCTTGGCCGAGCGCTGAAATCGTCGCCTTATCGGCGAGATCCAGATGGACGGGCACGACCCGATCCCCAAGGGCGCCCAGAACCGCGCTGTTTTCGGCGGAGCGATAGGTGGCGTAGACTTTGGCTGCGCCCATCTCCAGGGCTCTTTCGACCAGGGCGAGACCAATACCGCGGTTCGCGCCCGTCACCATGACTATGTTGTTTGCGATTTTCATTGTTCTAATCCTCTCGTGTATTGGCCTCGTCCAGCGCTTTTGGGTGTGATGCCGCCCCGTTGGGCGACATCAGAGACAAGAGGTACGGGTTTCGCGCTTACGCGGCCTCTTGGGTGAGTTTGTCGAGAACCGGGAACAAGTCGCTCGGGTCCGGGCGGTGCGTATAGTCAGGATTGACTTCCGCGTAGGCGACCGAGCCGTCGGTATCGATGACGTAGCGGGCCGGCATCGGCAGGTTCCACTGTCCGTCGCCGTGGATTCTCGGCAGCTCGACGCCGAAGCCCGCGTGGATCGGAATGACGTAGTCCTGAAGGCTCCACCGGATGCCGAACTTCTCGGCCAGCTCGCCGTTCTGATCGGTCAAGATCGGAAAGCTCAGCTTGTTGTCGCGCTGCGATTTCCGGCTGTCCGACGCGCCTTGCATCGAGATGGCCACCAGGGACGCGCCGCGGGCTTTGATCTCGCCGAGTGCCGCTTCCAGGGCCTTCAGCTCGATATTGCAGTAGGGGCACCAGACGCCGCGGTAGAACGAGACGACGACCGGGCCGTTCGCCAGCAGGCTCTTGAGCGAGACGGTCTCGCCGTCCTGGTCGGTGAGGGTGAAATCCGGAGCAGCATCGCCGGCGGCGATGGCGCGGTCGGCCTGACCGCTGTCGATCAGCTCCTGAGTCGAGCGAGCGAAGGCTTCGAACGCTCCGGCCGGAGCCTGGGTTTTGAATCTCGCCTTAAAGGCGTCGAGTTGATCTTGCAAAGACATCGTTGTCTCCTTTCGTTTACTTGTTCGACGGCCGGCGGTTCACCGGGTTTTTCGCTCAATAGGCTGGAGAATATTCAGTTCCCGGCCGCCTATAGTCCGAACATTGCCCATTTGACTTTTGGTTGGTAGCCTACGAAAATGTCTAATTATTATTTGGAAAATGAATGAGCGACCGGATCTCAACGCTCAGGCTGTTCTGCCGGGTGGCCCGGACGGGCAGCTTCACGGCCGCGGGCCAGGAAATCAGCCTCTCGCAGCCGTCGGTGTCGCGGCTGATCTCCAATCTTGAGAAGGAGTTGGGCGCGGCGCTGTTCGTCAGAAGCACCCATGCGGTGAAGCTGACGGAAGCCGGGGTGGACTATCTGGAGCGCCTGGATCCGATCCTCGCGGCGCTCGAAGAGGCCAACCACCTCGTGCGCGGAACCGGGGACATCAAAGGCCATTTGCGGCTTGGCGCGGCGACCAGCTTCGCGGTGCGAGAGGTCATCCCGCGCCTGCCGGCGTTCCAGGCGCAACACCCCGAGCTTCGGATCGATCTGGCGCTCACGGATTCCCGCCAGGATCTGATTGAAGAAGCGATCGACGTGGCGCTGCGCTTTGGGCAGATGCCGGATTCAACGATGACGGCGCGCAAGATCCTGGAATCGCCGCGCCTAGTGGCGGCGTCTCCGGCCTACATTGAGCGCGCCGGCCTGCCGAAGACGCCGGGCGATTTGGCAGGCCACCAGATTATCCTCGGCCCGTCGAGCACGGGAACGGCGGGCTGGACCTTCCAGAAGAACGGCAAGACCACCTCTGTGCGCGTCGAGAGCAATCTGATGATCACGGTCAATGAAGGGACCACGGCGGCGGCGCTCGCCGGGATGGGGGTCATCTCCAGCTCGCTGATCGGCTGCCGGGAGGAGATTGAGAGCGGGCGTCTCGTGCAGCTCCTGCCGGATTGGACGATAGGCACTGTCGAGGTTCACGCCGTGCTGGCCGGCGGACGCAACGCCAAGGCGTCTTCACGGGCCTTTGTTGAGTATCTGGCGGCTTCGTTTAGCGAACGTAATTGTGGATCGGCACGCCAATTGACCCCCAATCGGCTCGCAACCCTGATCCCTGGCCCAGCTCCATAACCAACTGGGGTGGCAGGCAAAATTAATATCTAGCGGGGTCAGTGTTAGAAGCCGATAGGGGTCAAATTTCAATGCCTATTCACATGCCTGCCTCGCCGATCCGCCGGACACAATGCACTTCCTGCAAGGGTTTATCCGCAAAACGGTTGACCGCGCATGCAGCAGCCTGCCGCTGGGAGCCGGCACTTGGCACGCTCCGTCTAGCTTCTTCACCGGAGCGACAGCCATGCAGGTACAACTGCCGGCTGAAATCGACACAACGGCTATGATCCGGGCCGACCGCGTTCGAGACGACGCGCCAGGGGCTTGTTGGCGGACACCCTAGGGCCGCAACATCTGGCTTTCCTTTCTCGAGCGCGGCTGGAAGTCGCGATTGCCTTAGCGATGTTGTACTGGCGGCGCGCCCGGTCAGTCATCGGCGGCCCGGATGGGCCGCCGACACTGCGCCGACTACTTCCGGATCGCTGCCACACCCGGCAGGTCCTTGCCTTCCAGCCATTCCAGGAAGGCGCCGCCGGCCGTGGAGACGTAGCTGAAGTCATCGCCGACGCCGGCCTTGGCAAGGGCCGCGACGGTGTCGCCGCCGCCGGCCACGGTCAGCAGTTTGCCGGCCTTGGTCAGGTCGGCGGCATGCTGGGCCACCGTGTTGGTGCCGGCATCGAAGGGCTCGATCTCGAAGGCGCCCAGCGGGCCGTTCCAGACCACCGTCTTGCAGGCATCCATGCGGCCGGCCAGCATGTCCGCCGATTTGGCGCCGACATCGAGCATCATCTGATCGCCCGGGATCGCGGCCACGCCGACCGTGTCGTTCGGCGCCCCCGCTTCGAACTTGCCGGCGACGACACCGTCTTCCGGCAGCAGGATCTCGCAGCCGGCATCCTTGGCGGTCTGCATGATCGACCGGGCTTCCTCGGCCATGTCCTTCTCGCACAGCGAGGCGCCGACATCGGTGCCACCGGCGTAAAGGAAGGTGTTGGCCATGCCGCCGCCCAGCGCCAGCATGTCGACCTTCTTCACCAGATTGCCCAGCAGCTCCAGCTTGGTGGAGATCTTGGCGCCGCCGACCACGGCCATGACCGGCCGCTCCGGCGCCTCCAGCGCCTTGCTCAGGGCTTCGACTTCCTGCTGCATCAGGCGGCCTGCGGCGGCCGGCATGTGATGCGCCAGCCCTTCGGTGGAGGCGTGCGCCCGGTGCGAGGTGGAAAACGCATCGTTGACGTAGAGGTCGCCCAGCGCCGCCAGCTTCTGACAGAATCCCGGGTCGTTCTTCTCCTCCTCGGCGTAGAAGCGCAGGTTCTCCAGCACCAGGAAGCCGCCCGGCGCCAGCGCATCGACCGCGGCCTGCGCCACCGGTCCGACGCAGTCTTCCGCGAAGGCGACCGGCCGGCCGCCCAGCGCCGTCGACAGGGCACCGGCCAGCGGCCGCAGCGTGAAGTCCAGGTTGCGCTGACCCTTGGGCCGGCCCAGATGGGACATCACGACCACCTTGGCGCCCTTGTCGGCAAGCTCGATCAGCGTCGGCGCCAGGCGGTCCAAGCGGGTCGTATCGGTGACGGTGCCGTCCTTCATCGGCACGTTCAGGTCGCCGCGCACCAGCACGGTCTTACCGGCAACGTCCAGGTCGTCGATGGTCTTGAAGGCGGTCATGCGCAGGTTCCTCGCTGCGGGTCGGACGAAGGGGAAAGGATCGGTATGCCGAGGACTTGGCAAGTGTGGCCCGCCATGCGGGACATCGTCGCGGCGCACTCTAGAGCGCGATCGAATTGAGGGGAAGCGTACCGCATCCCCTCAATCCGTGAATTGCGCGCTCAAAGCTGGATGAGAGCAGGCTTCACGGCCGTGCTGGCACTAGGCCGGGAACCGCGCCCCGACGCCGCCTACCAGCCCATGCTGCCGGGACCGCCCTTGAACGGTCCCTTCAGGTCCGGGGTGATCCAGCCGCCGTAGAAGTCGCCAGGTTGCGGGGCCACTTCGTGGTCGTCGACCCAGCAGCGGTCGACCCGGTTGGAGTAAAATGACAGATACCCGGTGATCGCGGCGAAATCCCGGGTCGGCGCCGGATAGCACCAGGCCACCGATTCCACCATCGGCAGCCCGTCACCGACAAGGTCGAAGAAGCGGGCCCGCCCTTTCCATTCGCACAGCGTCTGCCGCCCGTTCTGCGACAGGACCGACAAAGCGACGTCACCGGGCGGCAGGTAGTAGGTCGGCGGGTGACTGGTCTCCAGCACCCGAAAACCCGCCTTGGTGTCGGCAATCACCCGGCCCGCCACCTCGACGCGCAGCCGGCGTGGCGTGGCTTCCAGGCGCGGCGGCCGCGGATAATCCCAAACTGACTCCACCGGTTCCCCCGGACAGACTGTGACCGGTAGCGAGAGTGTGGGCCGGCCCGGCCGAATCCACGTGTCGGAGGGTCGCAGGCCCGGCTCAGACGACGGCTTCGACCGCGTGCAGCAACGGCGACCAGTCCTGCCGGGTGGCGGCTGCCCGCCGCGTGGACAGGTCGAACAGCGACATACCCTTTGCCGCGGTTTCCGCATAAAGGGTGCTGTCCCGCAGGCGGGTGACCACCGTGTGACCGATATCGTCCAGGAAGGCGTCCAGCCGCGTCGACGCCCGGGTGCGCGGACGCAACCGATTGCCGACCACCGCGACCGCCGTGCGCGACTTGCGGATCGGCTTCAGGTCCTCGATGCGCTTCAGAAATCGGGCCGTCGCCGCTTCGTCGTAGGGCGACGGCAGAACCGGCAGGACGATGACGTCGGCCAGCTTGATCAGTGCTTCGGCCCGCTTGATCCGCATGGCCGCCGGCGCATCGACGACCAGGCGGGCCACCTTCCTGGGCGCCCTTCCGTCCTCCTTGCCCCAGTCCAGGCCGGTGATCGGTGCGGCCCCCTCCGGCCGCCGCTTCAGCCATCCCAAAGCACTCCCCTGGCGGTCGCCGTCGGCCAGGGCGGTGGTCAATCCGGCGGCGGCAAATGCGCCCGCCAGATTGGTGGCGATCGTCGTCTTGCCGCAGCCGCCCTTGGTGTTGGCCACCAGAACCGTCAGCGGGCCGCTCATTCCACCCGTCCGCGGGTCCAGAACGGCCGCACGGCGGCAAAGCCGGCCCAGTCCTGGCAGGTGACCGGCTCGGAATCGGCCACCGCACGGGTATGCCAGCCCAGGACCAGGCCGGACGCCAGTCCCAAACCGGCCGCGTCGCGGGTGCCGGACGCGTGCTGTTCGATCAGCGCCGTCAGCATGCGCTCCGCCACCGCCACGTCGTTCAGATGGCCCAGATGGTCTTGCAGGCGGGCCAGCGCCCGGCGGTAGGACCGGGCCGCCTTGCCAGGAAACAACCCGGCGAAGAAATCCACCGCATATCGGAGCTTCTTCAACTCGATGCGTAGCGCGTGCCGCCGTTCCACGGCCATCCCGGCAAACCCCCGGCCCATCTTGAGGACCCTTTGGTGGCGCCGGTCGAGCAGGTTGGCGGCCAGTTCGGCGATGGGCCGGTCAAGCGACTGGGTGCGTGCATCCTCTGTACCGCTGCGGGCCCCGCCATCCGCCAGCCAGGCGCCGAACCGCAGCAGAAAGTCCGTCGCTCGCCGATCCCGCGCAGCGGCCTGCGCCGCCGCATAGCCGCGCGTCTTTTCCTCCTCGGCCAGGAGGCGCAGCACCGACAGCTCGGCCCGACCCGGATGGGCCGTTTCGACCGGCGCCAGCAGGTCGGACAGGAAAACGTCCCATTCCCGGGCTGGCCCCAGCGCACCGGCCAGCCATCGCGCCTCGCTGCGCAGCCAGCCCGCCGGTTCACCCGGCAGGACCGACTTGAAAAGGCTGACGGCGGACCGCAGCCGCCGCAACCCCACGCGCATCTGATGGACCCCCTCCGGATCGACACCCTGCAGCACGACCTCGTGGTTGGCCGTCCAATGGTCGACGCAATGGCGCAGGATGCGGTCGATCGCCGATGCCGTCGGTGCCTGGGACCCGATGTCCAGGTCCCCGGCACGAACCGCCGACGGGTCGCGACCGTCGGCCAGGTCGTATCCCCGCACCGCCTTGCTGCGGACGGCGATCGACAAGGGGATTTCCGCAACCAGCCGCCGCGCCAGGTCGAAGACGGCCGCCGGGCTGCCGGACTTCAGTTCCAGCTCCAGTTCGCAGATGGGGTCCTTTCGCGACAGCGTCTCGATCCGGCCGTCGTCGAGCGCCAGTTCGATCTGCGCTGCGGGCGCGCCACCGCCCCCGACATCGATCAGTCGGGTTTCGCGGGCGAACCGGGTGGCGAATACTGGAGCCAGGTCGCCCGGCAGGATGACGCCCAGAACGGCCCTGGCGTCCGGATCGGTAATGACCGAAAGGTCCGGATCCGGCCCGCGGATGGGGGATTCCCATTCACCGCGCGCTGCCAGCGCACCGACCAGTTCCCCCTCGGTCTTCAGCGTCTGGATGTACCGCTTGCCGGATCGCCGGACACGAAGGGCCGCCCGACGCCGTGCCAAACGGCGGTCGGCGGTGTCGTAGTATACTGTATCCAGGTGCTTTCGGACGGGCGTGCCGGCCGACGCCACAACCGCGGACCGGCGCACCTGCGCCAGCATCTCCGCCGTGGCGGCAAGCTTGAGTTCGATTTCGGCAGTCGGCGCGACCGTAGGGGATTCGGATGCCGCGGCCTGCCCTTCAGCGGCCGCCGGTGCCGGTTCCATCGGTTTGGCGCCCATCGCCGCAGAATCTCCCCTGACTTGAAAGACTGGCCCGGAAAACGGTCAGTGAATCAAACGGCCGGCGGGAGCCGCCGGCCTTCTATTACGAATATGTGACAAGCCGTGACGGTGTTCAACCCCGAGGCCGTTCGAAGACAAAGAGTTTGGACAGGAACACCGGCTGCACCTTGATGACGCGCAGGCCCGCACCAGCAAAAAGCCCTCCCAGATCCTGCCGGATGAAGCTGTCGTAGTAGGGTTCGTGGAACGCCTGGGGAAAGTACTCCAGCAGGCCGTCCAGATCCGGCCGGTCGCCGTGCTGCAGGCTGTCCAGGAAGACGAGGCGCCCACCCGGTTTCAGGACCCGGGCCATTTCCGCCGCGACCAGCGGGCGAATCTTGGGCGGCAGCTCGTGGAACAGATAGACGCAAGAGACCAGATCGGCCGTCGCATCCGGCAGCGGCAGTGCCTCCGCCCCTGCCAGGGCGAAGCTGGCCCGCGAGTCCCCCCGGGCCCGCCGCCGCGCCTCGCTCAGATAGGCACGCGACAGGTCGATCCCGACCA
This sequence comes from Alphaproteobacteria bacterium, assembly GCA_028281985.1. Lineage (GTDB taxonomy): Bacteria > Pseudomonadota > Alphaproteobacteria > DSM-16000 > Inquilinaceae > JANQIU01. The sequence continues at coordinate 11,500 of JANQIU010000005.1, forward strand.
GGCGCAAGCGCTGGAAGTTCTTGCGCACCATCTCCAGGAACCGGCCGGTACCGGTGGCGACATCCACCAGGGTGCCCTGCCCGATGGCGCCCTGGCGCAGGTATTCCGACACCGGCACCAGCGCTTGCCGCCGCATGGCGTCGGCAGCCCCGGCGAACAGGACCTCCACCTGATAGTCGTACAGCCGGGCCGAGTGGTCGGAGAGGTAGCCATCGGTCTGGAAATGGAAATTCTGCCGGTAGTAGCGCGGCAGCCGCTCGCTGCCCTCCAGGGGCCGGCTGGTCCGCTGGCCATTGGACCGGTCCTTCCGCCGCGCGTTGACCGTCGGCAGATCGCGGAAATAGGCGGTGGAGATGTCCGCCAGCTGCCGCGGGCGCGGCACCATGTCGTCCGGCATCCGGTAGTGGCGATCGGCGATATTGCGCCAGTCCTGCCGGAACAACGCAGCGATCTCGCGCAGGAATGCCCGCGTGTTAGGCTTTCGGCCAGTCACGCGCGCATTCGGCATCGCGTCCCGGGACAGGCGGGCGGACAGATAGTACTGCGACAGAAACCAGCCGACGCGGGCACCCTGCGCTGCGGTATAGACTAAAGGGTCCAGAGGTCCCGCCACCGATACGTCTCCCTGCTGGCCGGTCGTTTACAACAATAAGGAAATGTACCGGGACGACGCCGACGGCAACCGGGCCGCGCGTCGCATTCCACCGCCGAGGCAGCCATCGGCCTGCGCGGACCGGCCTTGGCAAACCGGTGGGCGACGGCTACCACCCCGGGGCCGACTATGCCTTGGGACGGCAACTCCATGACTGAAGGTCCCCTGGCTGCCTACCGTGCCCTGACCCGTGCGCAGACGCTGCGGCACGACCCGGCGCAGGAACTGGCGGCCGAGAAACTGCAGAGCCTGCACAACGCCTTGCGGGGGTACGAACCCTCCAGCGGGCAGGGCGGATGGCGCGACATGTTCGGCATGCGCCGGCGGCGCGAGTCACCGCCCCAGGGGTTGTACCTGTTCGGTGGCGTCGGCCGCGGCAAATCCATGCTGATGGACCTGTTCTACGAGTCCGCGCCGGTGCAGCGGAAACGTCGAACGCATTTCCACGCTTTCATGCTGGAGGTGCACGACCGCTGGCACCGCTGGCGGGCGGACCGGGCCACTGCGCAGGGCGGCAATCGGAACGATGACCCGATGCCATTCCTGGCACGCAGCATGGCCGATACCGGCTGGCTGCTCTGCTTCGACGAGTTCCATGTCGTCGACGTGGCCGACGCGATGATCCTCGGCCGCCTGTTCACCGCGCTGTTCGACCTGGGCGTCGTCGTCGTGGCGACGTCGAACTGGCCGCCGGACGATCTCTATAAGGATGGCCTGCAGCGGGCCCGCTTCCTGCCCTTCATCGAACTCCTGAAGGAGCGCATGGATGTGCTGGAGTTGGACAGCGGCCTGGATTACCGCATGGCCCGGCTGCGCCGGCATCCGGTCTACCACGCCCCGCTGGGCCGGGCGGCCAGCCGCGCCCTGGCCCATGCCTTCGACGAGTTGACGGACAGCGCCCGTGGGCGGGCCGACAGTCTGCGGGTCAAGGGTCGGACCCTGCCCGTTCCCCGCGCCGCCCGCGGGGTGGCCTGGTTCGCCTACGAAGACCTGTGCGAACAGCCGCTGGGGGCGGCCGACTACCTGGCCATCGCCGAACGCTACAAGACGGTGATCATCGACGGCGTTCCGCGCTTCAACGAAGCCAAGCGGAACCAGGCCAAACGCTTCATGACGCTGATCGACGCCCTGTACGAGCATCGGACCAAGGCGGTGATCGCCGCCGAAACCGAACCCGCACGGCTATTCGATACCGAAAGCCACGCCTTCGAACTGGACAGGACCGTCAGCCGGCTCATGGAAATGCAGTCGGCCGAGTATCTCGAAGCGCCGCATCTGACCTGAGAACACCCGCCCGGCGCCGAGGGCCTTACGCCACCCGCGTTCAGGGCTTCTGGCCGCAGATCCGCTGCAGTTCGGTGACGGTGTACCGGTAGACGCTGGCGAAATCGCCGGACTCCGTCATGAACTCCTGCAGCAGCGCCGCCACCTCCGGTGCGGTCGCGCGCATCTGGTCCATCTGCGACGCGATCATGGCGAAGCCCTGGTCCATCTGCTCGATGCCTTCCAACCCGAGCGCCAGTCCCGGAGCCATCGAGCACGCCATCTGCTGATCGTTCTGGGCGAAGGCGGCACCCGTGGAAAAACTCGCCGCCACGGCTAGGGCGGCAAGGATGCGTCGGGACATCGGGAAGGCTCCTGCAGGTTCGGGACGGGAGGTGGGGCTTGCCGCCCACCATCAATGGGAGGACAGAAGCTTATACTGTCGATCCCGAATGAGCGACCGCCGCGAACCGAACTGCTGCGGTTTGCCGGTCAGAACCGCCGCGATGTCGGTGCGGACGGCCCGGTTCATCGAGTGATACCAGTGGTCGACCTTGTCCCAGTCGCTTCGGACCACGGCGTCGACGTCAACCGACCGGACCTTGGTCGACAGAAGGCGCATGTCCGCCGGCCCCTCCTGACCCAGCCGTCCCGGCTGGAACGACAGGATGTCGGAAAGACCCAGCGCCTTGTCCGAAGAGGAATGGTACACAGTCACCCCGCGGCTCAACCGGCTGATCAGGCCCATGCGGCTTCGGTCCTCGAGGGCGTTGGCCGGAACATCCGATCCGGTCAGGATCACCTGATCGAACAGCGCGAAGCGTTCCGGTTCGGGATCGGCCGCCAGCGCCCGCATCGCGCCATCGACGACCCGGTTGCCCATCGAGTGGGCCAGCAGGTGGATGCGGACGCCGCAGGGCGGCGCCGCTTTGTGACTCTTCCGCAGCAATGCCGCGTTGGCGATCAGCGAGTCGGCGATCTGCGGGTCGCCGCCAAGCTGGCGGATCTTCTCCGCCCGCTGCTCCAGCGCCTTCGCCTCGGTCAGAAGCGAGCTGGATGGCGCCAGGCGTTCGGCGGTGCTGCGGATGATGCGCGCAGCCGCCTCGCCGGATTTGTCGGCCCGCTCCTTCTCGTCGATGTACTTCACCAGACGGTCGTAGGACGGCCAGCAGAAGGCGAAGAGGACCCATGGCGGGTGCTCGGCTCCCGGCCCGTAAGCCGTGCGGCGGCCCGCCATCAGTTGATGGTGCACATAGGCGGCTCCGGCAATCGATGCCGGGAAGGAGTTCCAGTAGCCGTGGACGAAGACCAGGATGTCGCGGCCCTTGGCGGCCTCGGCCGCCATCTCGTCATAGATCGCCGCACTGCCCAGCAGCGGAGCGCCGTCCGCGGCGTCGGCATGGCCGCGCTCGTCGGCGACCATCAGCTTGATCCGCCGCAACAGATCGTCGTCGGCCTCATTTACGGGGCGGTCGGGATGGGCGACGAGCGCCTTGCCGAAGCGCAGCGCCGTGCCGTCGCCGAAACTAGTCGGCCGGTTCAGGAAGGTGCGCGGCGGGTCGCCCAGGGGCATGCGATTGGTTGCAAAGTAGACGGTGCTTTCGGTCATCGCCCTCTCCCTGACGCTCTCAGGCCGAGATTACGCGACATCGAAGCATTTCGGAACGACGCCGTCGGTTGCCAGCGGATTTCCTGGCTTTGATTTGCCGGACCGGCGGATCTGCGGTAACCCAATTGGCCATCGGGAGCGCGGTTCGGCCGCGCCCGTCGCGGGCTCTCGCCCAATCCGACAGTCACGGCATCAAGGGGGATCCGTCATGTCACGCAAGAAGATTGCGCTGATCGGCGCAGGCCAGATCGGTGGAACGCTGGCGCTGCTGGCCGGCATGAGCGAGCTGGGCGACGTCGTCCTTCTGGACATCCCCGCTGCCGAGGGCGTTGCCAAGGGCAAGGCGCTCGACATCTATCAGAGCAGTGCCGTCATCGGCTACGACAGCGCCTATGCCGGGACCAGCGACTACAAGGATATCGAGGGCGCGGACGTCGTCATCGTCACCGCCGGGGTCCCGCGCAAGCCGGGCATGAGCCGCGACGATCTGGTGGGCATCAACGCCAAGGTGATGAAGGCGGTCGGCGAAGGCATCAAGACCTACGCGCCGAACGCCTTCGTCATCTGCATCACCAATCCGCTGGACGCCATGGTCGGCGCCTTGCAGCAGATCTCCGGCCTGTCGCGCAACATGGTCTGCGGCATGGCCGGCGTGCTGGACAGCGCCCGGTTCCGGATGTTCCTGGCCGAGGAATTCGGCGTTTCCATCGAGGACGTCACCGCCTTCGTCCTGGGCGGCCACGGCGACACCATGGTGCCGCTGACCCGCTACTCCACCGTAGGCGGCATCCCGCTGCCGGATCTGGTGACGATGGGCTGGACCACGCAGGAACGCCTGGACGCCATCGTCGACCGGACCCGCAAGGGCGGCGGCGAAATCGTCGGGCTGCTGAAGACGGGCTCGGCCTTCTATGCCCCCGCCGCCTCGGCTATTGCCATGGCCGACGCCTATCTGAAGGACAAGAAGCGGCTGATGCCATGCGCCGCCTATCTCTCCGGGGAATACGGCGTCGACGGTCTGTATGTCGGCGTTCCGGTGATCATCGGCGCTGGCGGGGTGGAGAAGGTCGTCGAGGTTTCCTTCAGCGCCGAGGAGAAGGCGATGTTCGACCACTCGGTCGCGGCGGTTCAGGAACTGGTCGACTTGACCGCGAAGATGCTTGCGGACGGCTGACCGTTCCCGCAGGCCTTGCTGATTGCGGCGGACCACCTGCCCAGGTGGTCCGCCGCCGGCAATGGCTCAAGTCAGGTGGATCTGGGCCGAGCTTTCCGGCAACTCGGTGCCGAAGGCGCGCTGGTAGTATTCGGCGATGATCGGCCTTTCCACTTCGTCACACTTGTTCAGGAAGGTCAGCCGGAAGGCGAACCCCACATCCTCGCCGAAGATATGCGCGTTCTCCGCCCAGGTGATCACCGTTCGCGGTGACATCACCGTGGAGATGTCGCCGGCAACGAAGCCGGCGCGGGTCAGATCGGCCACCCGCACCATGGCGCTGATCAGCGCCTTGCCATCCGTCGAATCATAGGTCGGGATCTTGGCCAGCACGATCTCGCACTCGGCATCGTGCTCCAGGTAGTTCAGCGTGGCGACGATGTTCCAGCGGTCCATCTGGCCCTGGTTGATCTGCTGGGTCCCGTGATAGAGGCCGGTGGTATCGCCAAGCCCGACCGTGTTGGCGGTGGAGAACAGTCGGAACGACGGATGCGGCTGGATGACCTTGTTCTGGTCCAGCAGCGTCATCTTGCCTTCGACTTCCAGCACCCTCTGGATGACGAACATCACATCCGGGCGGCCCGCGTCGTATTCGTCGAACACCAGCGCGCACGGATGCTGCAAGGCCCAGGGCAGCAGGCCTTCCCGGTACTCCGTGACCTGCTGGCCGTCGCGGACGACGATCGCGTCCTTGCCGATCAGGTCGATTCGACTGATGTGACTGTCCAGGTTGACCCGAATGCACGGCCAGTTCAGGCGGGCGGCCACTTGCTCGATATGGGTGGATTTGCCGGTACCGTGATAGCCCTGAACCATCACCCTTCGGTTGTAGGCAAATCCCGCCAGGATCGCGAGGGTGGTCTCGCGGTCGAACCGGTAGGCCTCGTCGATCTGGGGCACGTATTCATTGCCGATGCTGAAGGCCGGGACGTCCATTTCGCTGTCCAGGCCGAAGGTTTGACGCACCGAGACTTTGATGTCCGGCCGGGTTGCCGGGTCCAGTTCCGAAGGCATGGGTGTGGCTGTTCCTGGTATCGTTGCCGACATGCACGCCGCGACCGGCAGGTCACGAAGCCATGGCAGCTTTCAGAATGCTGTAGGCACGGTTTATCGATTTGAGCCGCTCTTCCGCCTCGCGAGAGCCTCCATTGGCATCTGGATGATGCCGCTTGACCAAGCTCTTATACCTTGCCTTCACGGCCGAAAAGTCCACCGGCGGCCGCAGGTCGAGTGTTGCGAGCGCGCGGTCCTCCTCGGTGGTCGGCGCCCTGGCTGCAGCATTGGCCGCCGGGTCGTCCGCGCCGTCCATTCGGGCACCGGCCGCGGCGGATTCGCCGTGCAGCCAATCCGCCTCGCGACGCAGGGCGTCTTCCTCCGCGCGCCATCCCCCCAGAGGCCAGGTCGGCCGCTGCCAGACCGTGTCCTGGCGCACCATCACCTCGACCTGATCGTCGGTCATGCCGTCGAGGAAGTTCCAGGCGCGGTTGTACTCGCGAACGTGGTC
>JANQIU010000024.1 GCA_028281985.1 Alphaproteobacteria bacterium
CTTCGGATCGGTCCACACCGGCTGCGCATCCCGGCGCGTAACCGGCGCGTAGTCGTCTTCGACCATGCGCATCAGGCGCGACATGGTCAGCCGGTAGGCCGTACAGAGCTTGCCCAGGACACTGGCTGTCGGGCTGACCTCCGCCTTCTCCAGCCGCGACAGGGTGGCGCGGCTGATTCCGCTTCGCCGGGCCAGTTCGTCCAGTGGCCAGCTTCGCTCGGCGCGCAGCGCCCGGAGGCGCTGGGCGATCCGCCGATCGATCGCGGTTTCGTCGTGAATGGCTTCGCTCATATTCGAGAGAATATCTCGAATGTGAGAATTCGCAACCCCTTACCTTGGAACCACGCAGGCTGATGGCGGCGCCGGTCGGGAAGCGCCGGCCGGCGCCGTTGGGATCAGGCGGCCGTCTTCCGGGCAGTGCCGACCACGTCGACCAGCGTATCCCGCAAGCTTTCCACGCTCGAGGTGACCTCCTGCGTGGACTGGATCACCGCCAGGGCGCGCTCGCCGGTGGCCGATGCCTCCTGCGACACTTCGGAGATCTTGTCGGCCACCTCGTGCGCAGCGGTCGACGTACGGGTGATCCCCTGGGCGATCTCCTCGGTCGCCGTCGCCTGTTCTTCGACTGCTGCTGCGATGGCGCTGGAGATTTCCTCGATCTGGGTTACCGCCCCGGACATGCTGTTGACCGACTCCACGGCAACGGCGGTGGCCTGGTTGATCGACTCGATCTGCTGGGAAATCCGCTCGGTCGACTGGGCGGTCTGATTGGCCAGGTTCTTCACTTCGGATGCCACGACGGCGAAGCCCTTGCCGGCTTCGCCCGCCCTCGCGGACTCGATGGTGGCGTTCAGGGCCAGCAGGTTGGTCTGGGCGGCGATGGTGCGGATCAGTTCGACGATCTCGCCGACCTGGGCCACCTCGGACGACAGGGAATCGATGGATCCCGAGGTCTTGTGGCCGATCTCGACGGCGTCGCGGGTCAGTTCGCTGGACTGGGCCACCTGCGAGGAGATCTCACGGATCGAGGCTGCCAGTTCCTCGCCCGCCGAGGCAACGGTCTGGGCGCTGATCAGGGCTTCCTCGGCCGCCTGGGCGACGCTCTGGGCGTTGTCGGATACGGTGTTGGCGCCCGCGGCCATCGACTCGGCAGCCTGCGCCATGCCACCGGTCCGTTCGCCGATCTCGGCAACCGCGGTGCCGGCTTCGCTCTCCACCTGCTCCGCCATGCCGTTCAGCGCCTCGGCCCGGTTGCGGGCGGCTTCCTGCTGCCGTTCCTTGCGCTCCTGATTGCTGTAGATCAGCGAAATGCGGGTGGAGTTGATCGCGCGAGCAATGCTGCGGAACTCCCGCGCCGACGGGACGTAGCGCTTGCCGCTGGTATCGCCGACGCTGATCCGCTCCAACTCGTCCTCAAGCCGCCTCAGGGGCAGGATGGCGCTGCGGTAGATCAGCCGTCCGAAGAGAATGGAAACCATCAGGCAAATCGTGATCGCCGCGACGTCAATCCAGATGGTCGTGTTGAACTGCGCCTCGCTCTCGACCACGGACCGGGCGATGTAATCGAGCTCGCGCCGGGCCATGTTGCTGATCTCTTCGGTCAGCGGATCGATATCCTGGTAGAGGCGGCCGCCGATGAAGCTTTCCAGCGCTGCCGCATCCTCCGCCCCCAGGACGTCGTTCAAGGTTTCGACGGCGCCGTCGGCAGCGGTGACCAGATCCGGCAGTTCGGCGATGCGCATGCCTTCATCTTCGGCCTCGACCGACGCGTAATAGGCGTCCCAGCCCCGCTCGATCGCATCAACGGCACTGCGAACGGAGTCGCGGCCTTCTGACCAGGTGAAGTTGCCGTTGCGGACCTTGTGCGCCGCGTCCACCACTTGGACGGCGTAGGCGTCGGAGATGACTTTGAGATGCTGCAGCGGCAAGATATGGTTGTTGTAGATGTGCTGCCGCTCGCCCAGAAGCGCGCTTTGCCCGATCATACCGACACCGCCGAGCACCAGGATCATCAGGATCACGGCGGAAAACGCCGCCATGATCCGGGTGCTGAGCTTTGCGGTATAGCGCCCGAACCGCGCCGACCATCCGGTGTCCTGAACGAGGCCCTGCTTCAGCTCCTTGTTCTTTGCCGTGCCGTTGCGGAGATCCGCATAAAGGGCTTCGGCCGCTGCCACATCGTCGCGGGTGGGCTTGGTGCGGATGGAGATGAACCCGGTGATCTGCCCGCTTTCCTTGATCGGGGTGACATTGGCCCGGACCCAGTAGTGGTCGCCGTTCTTGGACCGGTTCTTCACCAGGCCGCCCCAGGTGCGCCCGTCCTTGATGCTGGCCCAAAGGTCGGCGAACGCCTCCTTGGGCATGTCGGGGTGGCGGACCAGGTTGTGCGGCTGACCGATCAGCTCGTCGCGGGTGAAGCCGCTGACGGTGACGAAATCGTCATTGGCGAAAGTGATGCGCCCCTTTGCGTCGGTTCGCGACACAAGGCAGACGCCGTCAGGGTAGTTGACCTCGCGATTGGTGACTGGCCCGTTGTTCCGCATGATTATTGTAATCCCTTATCCATCAGTCGTAATTCGGCAGGATTCGTCACCGAGTTCGCGTTGAAGTCTGCATTGACCTGGTAAACAATTCCTTAGATGGAGGCTCGACTTATACAACTGTGGGCTGGGGCGGGCGGCACGAAGGCGCCACCCGAAACGCCCGATGGCGGGGCGTTCCGATGACGTCGCCGAAGCGGCGCTGCCGACAGGTCATTCGGGGGGCAGACGAGGCCCGGCTGCGGCATCCTGTCCGACCGCAGCATGATCGCCCAGGCACTGGCTATGATCGGACAGGATCTCGATCACGCGGCAATCCGCCACCGGTCCGCCCCGGCACTGGACCAGCATGCGAGACAGTTCACGCTCCAGCGCCTGCAACTGGGCGATGCGGCGGGACACGTCGTCCAGTTGCCGTCGGGCGATCCGGTCGGCATCGGCGCACGGCCGGTCCGGATGGTCGGCCAGATCCAGCAGGTCGCGTACCGCCTCCAACGGGAACCCCAGGTCGCGGGCGTGGCGGATGAAGCGGAGCCGGCGGGCCGTTGCCGTGCCGAACCGCCGCTGGTTGCCTCCGGTGCGCATCGCGGGCGCCAACAGGCCGATCTGCTCGTAGTAGCGGATGGTCTGAACCTTGACCCCGGATTGTCGGGCCAGATCGCCGATAGCGACGGTCGCATCCATGCGTTTTTCCCTTGAAGCTACAACGACTGTAGATCCTACGGTGCGGCCCATGCGCCCCGCAATCCGGGGGTGCCGGGGATGGACATGGCTGCCGGGTGCTGCGGCGATCGGCCGAAATTCGACGGGATGTCTGCCGGGTTCCGGCGGGCGTTGTGTTGGGTCATCGCCATCAATGCGGTGATGTTCGCGGTGGAACTGACCGCCGGCCTGGCCGCCGGCTCCCAGGCGCTGAAGGCGGATGCGCTGGATTTCCTGGGCGATACCCTGACTTACGGGATCAGCCTTGCGGTGCTGGGCCAGCCGCTGCGCACGCGCGCTCTGGCCGCGCTGGCCAAAGGGATCAGCCTGGCGGTGATGGGCGTCTGGGTGTTGGGGTCCACGGTATGGCTGGCCCTGGGGCCAGGGCTGCCCAAGGCGGAGGTCATGGGCGCGATCGGCGCACTGGCCCTGGCGGCAAACGTTGCCAGCGTCCTGATCCTGCTGCGCTTCCGGAACGGCGACGCGAATGTGCGGTCGGTGTGGCTGTGCTCCCGCAACGACGCCATCGGCAATGTCGCGGTGATGGCCGCCGCGCTTGGCGTTTTCGGTACCGGCACCGCCTGGCCCGACCTGATCGTCGCGGCGGCGATGTCCGCTCTGTTTCTGGTCAGCGCGGTTCAGATCATCGCCCAAGCGCTGGACGAGCGGCGGCAGGGCAGGGTTCCGGTGGCGGCCGAATGACGCCGTTGCTCCCGGCCGGGTCATCCGCCGGCCGCAGGGTCACGCTGTAGCGAACGATCAACCGGCCATTGCGCAGGAAGATCGCCGTCTCGATCTGGGCTGCCCCGTCGCCTGCATCGGCTTCGCAGGTGACGCTGACCGGCATCAGGAAGCCCGGCAAGGGGATGCCGAACAGCCGTCCGCGCCCCAGCGGATACTCCAGACCGTCTTGGCCCGGCTTGAGGCGGATCTCAAACGACAGCGGGCCGAACCGTTCCCAGATCGAACCGGCCGGATCGGATGCGTGCCGTTGCAGCCGCGACCGGAAGCGGTGGCGGCCAAAGCGGCGAACCCAGCGCTCGGACCCGCCTTGGGCGGTCATCTCCACTTCGACCGGAACGCGGCCGGCGGCCGGCGGAAACCGTGCCAATACCGCGCAGAGCCGGGCCAACAGCGTCCGGCCACGCTCGACCCGGCCTTCGCCGACGAACACGCGGCGTTCATGCACCTCGTGCAGGTCCCGGACGGCCGGGGCGAGGTGCCGGAAGGCGTCGCCCAGGGCGCGCTCGAACAGCGGCGGGGCGGGGGCTTCGTGCCGGTTGCATTGGATGGCGAACGGGTCGAGCGCGGCGGTCGCCTCGTCGAGGGTGAACAGCCCCATGCAGGGACCCGCACCACTGGCCACCGCACCGGTCAGCAGCTTGCGGACGACGACCTCTGCCGGGGTCGGCGGCACCTCCGGTCCATCGCCGGCATCGGCGATCAGGGTCCAGGTTCGCCGGACGGCGCGGTCCTGGCCGTCACGCCCGGTCACCCGCACGGCCATGCCACCGCGGTCGGTGCCCAGGCCCTTCAGCCGCTCGGCAATCGCCCGGGTCGGTGCGGCCAGGGGCGCCAGCGACCGCAGGATGCGGCATCGCACCAGCCATCCCAGCATCCACAGGCCACCGTGCAGGATGCGGAGTTCCAGGCCCGCCCGGAACAGCACCGACCGCGCGCCGTATCGCCCGGGGAACAGGTCGAGATCCGGCACCCCGGTGAAGCTGGCCAGGCGTGGAGCGGCTTCCGCCGCCGGAAGGCCCTGCGCTGTCGCCACGCCTGGCCAGCTTCATC
>JANQIU010000027.1 GCA_028281985.1 Alphaproteobacteria bacterium
CTACCATGAACAGGCTGAAGGCCAGCCAGAGACCGTGATTGCCCAGGGCCGGGACCAGCAGGGCGATGGCGGCAACGAAGACGGCAAGTGACACCAGCATTGCGTTGCGCAGGGTCGATCCACGCGTCGCGCCGACGAAGATGCCGTCGAGCTGGAAGCTCCATACGGAAATCAGCGGCGAGGCGATGAGCCAGGGCAGAAACTCTCGGGCGGCCGCGCGCACGCCCTCGATGCCGGTCAGCAGATCGATGAGCGCGCCGCCGAACACCGCAAAGGCGACGGCGAATGCTGACGCGAACAAGCCGGCCCAGAGGGTGCTGGTGGCAACGGCGGCCCGCAGATCCCGCCGGCTTCGCGAGCCGACGGCAGTGCCGACCAGGACTTCGGCTGAGTCGGCAAACCCGTCCAGCGCGAAGGCGCAGAACATCTGGAACTGAAGCAGCACCAGGTTGGCGGCCAGGACCGTGTCGCCGAGCCCCGCACCGGTACGGGTGAAGAGCGCGAAGGCGGTGACCAGGCACAATGTCCGGATGAAGAGATTGCCGTTGATCGACAGCAGGCGGCGGGTTGCCGGAAGATACCGGATGCGCGGCCAGGCTGCCTTGAGCGCCGGCCGCCGGATGCGAGACGCTGCCAGCAGCAGCCCTGTAGCTGCGGTCAGATACTCCGCGCAGACCGAAGCGACGGCCACCCCGGCAACGCCCGCGTCCAGGCCAACGACGAACACCAGGTCCAACACGATGTTGGTGCCGTTGAGCAGGACCTGCAGCAGCAAGGCCGTCACCGGTTGCCGGGACCCCAGGAACCAGCCCAGCAGCACGAAGTTGATCAGGGTGGCCGGCGCACTCCAGATCCGGACCTCCATGTAGATGGCGGCACTGGACTGGACCGCGGTGCTGGCGTCGAAGAAGGCTAGGCCGACCACCCGGAAGGGCCATTGCAGGGCAACCATGGCCAGGCCGATGGCCAGACCCAGGCCGATGGCCCGCACCAGAACGGCGATGCCTTCGATACGATCGTCGGCGCCGCGGGCCTGCGCGGTCATCGCGCTCGTGCCCATGCGCAGGAAATTGACGCTCCAGTAAAGGAAGTTGAAGGCCATGGCGCCGATCGCCAGGCCACCCAAGTAAGCCGCGTCGTCCAGATGGCCGATCACCGCCGTGTCGACCGCACCCAACAGCGGCGCGGAGATGTTGCCCAGCATCAGGGGCGCGGCCAGATGCCAGACCCGCCGATGCCACACACCGGCGGGTTCGGCAGGACGGCCCTGCGGCCCGGCATTCGCCGCGTCCACGCCTTGCCCTCAGGTTCTTGCTACTGGTTACGAGCGTGACCCGGCAGGGCGGTATCGGGCCGCCTTGCCGGGCCGAAAAGCGTCAACGGAAAGCGATGCGCCCTTCCACGGACGGGGCAACCGAACCGCGGGCGGCAATGTGGTCGATGACCTGGCTGGCCATGAGCTGACCGGCCATGGCGTCGATGATCATCGGCTGGTCGACGAACATCGCGTAGCCGTCGCCGCCGCGGGCCAGGAAGTCGTTGGTGGCCAGGCGATAGGTTGCCGCCGGATCCAGGGCTTCCCCGCCAACGGTCACAGCCGCGACCCGGCTGCCGGGGGCTGCCCCCAGGTCCACCTCCGCCGTCATGCCGGACAGGTGCGGGAACCGGCCGCTCTGGCCCTCGACGTCGCTGAAGCCGTTCTCCAGGGCCGCCAACAGGTCGGCGCCGGACAGCTCAAGGACGACCGTCTTGTTGCCGAACGGCAGCTCGCTCAGGACATCCCGACGGCTGAGAACGGTTCCGGCATCGTAGATGCGATCAGCGCGAATGCCGCCGCCGTTGGTCAACGCCACATCGGCGCCCGTCGCCTCGCGCATGGCGTCGACGATCAGGTTGCCCAGGGCGGTTTCCTGTCCCCGCACCATGGCCCGGCGGCTGTCGAGCTGGGTTTCCGTCGTCCCGATCTCCACATCCAGTTCGGCGGAGAGCTGGTCGAGATAGACCTGGACGGCGGCCGCGATCTCGGCATCCGGCTCCACGTCGACGGTGTCGACGGCCAGGAAACTGGGTGTCCACACGAAACGCGGCCCGCTGCGCCCCTCGACCGTGTCCAGCATCAGATCCACGGCGGTCACGAAATCCCCCTGTTCGCGGGATTCGACATAGGCCGACCGGCCGTCGAAATAGCTGGCCAGAATGTGATCGTCGCCGCCCAGCAGAAGGTCGACCGCCCCCTGCTGAAGCAGTGCGGCGTCTTCCGCCCGGTCGGTGTGGGCAACGGCGACCACCAGATCGGCCCCGGCTTCCCGCAGGGCCGCGGCGGTGTCCGAGGCGGCCTCCAGCGGATCGACGAACACGAGGTCGCCGGTGCTGGACCGCACCGTCGTGCTGACCGATGTCAGACCCAGGAAACCGACCGTATAGTCGCCGACCTCCACCGTCAGCGTCTGCAGGGTTCCGTCCATCGGGGCGCCCTGGGCGGTCAGGATGTTGCTGGACACGACCGGCATGGTCAGCGCCTGGAAGACTTCGACCGCCCGATCGGGCCCGAAGTCGAATTCGTGGTTGCCAGGGACGATGACGTCGAACCCGGCCTGGTTGACCAGTTCGACCATGTGGGCGCCCTGGTCGAAGCCCGACAGCAGGGAGGGGGACAGGAAATCGCCGCCATGGGTCCGCAGCACGTAGTCGGGGCCGTCGGAAAGCGCGGCGAAGGCGCCGGCGACCTTGGCCATGCCGCCGCGCCCGTCATCGGCCTCCATGCGATCCAGGTCGTTGATGTGCAGGATGCGCAGGTGAACCGGTTCGGCCGAAGCACCGGTGGCGGTCGCGGCCGTCCATCGGGGCGCCCTGGGCGGTCAGGATGTTGCTGGACACGACCGGCATGGTCAGCGCCTGGAAGACTTCGACCGCCCGATCGGGCC
>JANQIU010000045.1 GCA_028281985.1 Alphaproteobacteria bacterium
CCATGCAAACTGACCTCCTTCACCAGTCTGCATGGTGAATCACAAAACCGCCTGCAGAGGAATCCCTCGCGATTCAATCAGACGCGAATCCGCTCTAGCCGCCCTGTCTCTGATACCGTGGATCATCTTGACGTCGAAAGCCGGTGACCATGGAATTCACAATCACGTTGTAAATCCACTCACTAAGAGACAAACGCACATGCTTCTTGTTGTAAAAATAAAACAGTTTTCCTAATACTAAGGGGTCGGAGGACCACTACAAATCCAAGAAATAGAGAGTAAAGCTCATATATTTGAAGAGCTATAGCACTTACATTATTGATGAAGCACTCGCAGAATTTCGCTTTCCTGCGGATGCCCAGGCAGGAATTCTCTGACGCCAACAAGCCAAGAACCTGTCCAAATAGGCGAGCTTCGCAGGAAGCGTCGCCGACGTGTTGCGTGCGGTACCGGGGCGCGTCCTCGATGCAAGATGGTGTTGGGGGTCATGCAGCGCTTGGGATCGGCCAACTGACGCCAGGCATCGGGATCCTGGGCTAACGGGTCGGCAATTCGAAGGGTTCGCCTTGCAGGGTTTCGCTCGCCCGCCAGAGGTCGGCCCACAGGCCGCGATCCAGCGCATGGTCGGCCACCAGGGCGTCGCTGACGCGGCCCCGCGCCTCGCCCATTCCCTGGGGACCGTAATAGGCGCCGCGCTTCGCCTCGACCCCGGCCGCCGCCAGCACGGTCGGGATGGCCCCCGCCCTGGAGGACTGCGCCAGCAGCGGATTGGCGATCTTGTAGACAAGGTTGAAAAGGCCGGTCGGGCCGGTGCTTTGCAGATTGGTGTTGGCGTAGCCGGGATGACAGGCAATGCAGATCGCCTTGCATCCGCCTTCCTGCAACCGCCGGTCCAGTTCGAAGGCGAACATGAGGTTCGCCAGTTTCGTTCGCGAGTAGGATCTGGTCGGCGTGTAGGACCGCTCGAGCATGAGATCGTTCATGTCCAATCGGCCGAACTTGTGGGCGATGCTGGCAACCACCACCACCCGCCCGGCAGCCGCTTCGACGCGGTCGATCAGTCGACCGGTCCACAGGAAGTGGCCCAGATGGTTGGTACCCAGTTGCAGCTCGAAACCGTCCCTGGTCTTCATCTGCGGGGTCTGCATGATCCCGGCATTGTTGATGAGACCGTCGACGCGGTCGTAAGCCTGGGCCACCGCGTCCGCTGCGCGCCGTACCGACGCCAGATCCGACAGGTCGAGTTGCACGATGTCGACCTTGCCATTGGTCTGGCCGACCAGCGACGCCCTGGCCGCCTCCGCCTTGTCCGACGACCGGCAAGCCAGGACCAGATCGCCGCCGGCGTGGCCCAGCATCTTCGCCGCTTCCAAGCCGATGCCGCTGTTGCCGCCAGTGATGACATAGGTCTTGCCGGTCAGATCGGGCAGTTGCGCCGGCGACCAGTCCTTGAAACCGCTGTCGGCGATATGCTTTGCCATAGTCGTGCTCCCGAAACGCGCCTGGATGGTGGCTTACTCTCAGTCAGAGTTGACATTTCGTGCATATCTTGTCAAGGTCGTCTGAATGGAAAACGAAGCGGGCTTCCGGTCTGTCATCGACGTCTTCGCCCATTACGGGTTCCGCAAAGCCTCCATGGAGGATCTCGCCCGGTCGCTCGGTGTGTCGCGCCAAACGCTGTACAAACGCTTCCAGACGAAGGAGGCGGTGCGCGACTGGGCGGTCGGGGGGTTCATCCGGGCTATGCTGGCGCGCGCCCTGGCCGAACTCACGGACAACCGGTCCAGTGTCGGGCAGAGCCTTCTACAGGCATTCATGCGTTGGACCGGCGATCACGTAACCTTGCTGCGCACCGCACCGCACGGATCGGAGGTGGTCGAAATCGGCGCGGAAGCGCTGAAGGCGCAGTCTGACGATCCGGTCAGCACCTTCGAGACGCAGGTGGCCAGTTTCCTGGTTGCGCGAAACGCCGCCGGGAACCGGGCCGCCGCCGCGGAAATGGCGTTCGCGCTGGTAATGGCGTCCAAAGGGCTGCTCGTCGTCAGCGACAGTTCCGAGGCGTTCGCGGAAGGGATGCGCCGCGTCATCGACACGCTCCTGACCCCGCGGCCCCGCTGACCCGCTGACCCGCCGCTGACCGCTTCAAGCACTGCTTGCGCCAATACGCCTGATGACAACCGGCGCGGCAGTCGGTTAGCGTAGTGTCAATGGCAATCAAACCGGGTCGCCGAGAACCGGCCAAAGCCGCACCGGAAGCGCAAGGAGACCAGCCGCGGTGAGATGACGGGCCGCGCACGAACGCCAACAAGAAACAATCCGGCGTTCGAAGAAAGGGAGGACCCGATGAGCCCTGTCGGCCCCCACGCCGATGGCAAGCACGGCGACAGGGTTCGCCGTACCGCCCTGTCGCGGCAGGAAATCGTGCGGTCCGGCCTGGCAGCCTCCTGGCGCCGTTCCCTGTTGCACCATCGGCTTGATCCGGACCGACCCGACACCGGCGACCGTCTGACCGCCGGCGCGTTGCGCGAGCGGCAACAGGCGCTCTCCGCGACCCTTCACACCTCCCGGCCGCTGCTGGATCGGCTGGCTGCCGCCGTCTGCGATAACGGCTATGCGGTCCTGATGACCGACGCCGAGGGGATCGTTTCCGACCGGCGCGTGCATGCCGGCAGCCAAACGGCGTTCGACACGGCCGGTCTGGCGCTGGGCAGCGACTGGAGCGAAGCGACCCAGGGCACCAACGGCATCGGCACCTGCATCGTCGAAAAACGCCCGGTGACGATCCACCGGGACCAGCATTTCCGGACCCGCAACACGGTGATGAGTTGCATCGACGCGCCGATCTTTCGGCACGACGGGTCGTTGGCGGCGATCCTCGACGTGTCCGCCTGCCGCAGTGATCTGTCGGCAGCCGTGGCGCGGATCATCGCCATCAGCGTCAATGACACCGCATGGCAGATCGAAGCCGCCCTGTTCCGATCCGCCTTTCCGAAGGCCCGGATCGTCATCGGCGATCGGCCGGCGCACCACGGGACCGTCTTGCTGGCGGTGGATGCCGATGATCTGGTTGTCGGCGCCACACGCGGTGCGCGGCGGGTTTTCGGGATCACCGAGGCCGATCTGGTGGCGCGGATGCCGGCCGGGGACCTCCTGTCCGGCTGGGGGAAGGCCGATCTGGGCCAGGCGCTGCGCGGCGAGATCCAGCGGGCGCTGTCGCGGGCGCGGGGCAACGCGGCCGCCGCGGCCCGGGATCTCGGCATCGGCCGCGCCACGCTGTACCGGCACCTGAAGCGCCTGGGCATTCCACAAAACCAATACCGCAGTGCAAAGCGTCTCATTGGTGAGACAGATCCTCCCCAGCGCCGGTCCGGGGTCAATTGATCGGTTACCTTGACGCTCCCCAGAGTTGCGGCAAGCCGGCCGAGAAGGTCGGTCGACAATTTGAGGGAGTACACGCGAAATGCCCATGGACGACCTGGATACGGTCCGCGAGACCGGAACGTCCGCAACGGCCGCCGGCGCCGAGAGTGCCGCCACCCCGGTTCGGAAACCCCCGTTCAAACCGCGCTACGACAACTTCATCAACGGCGAATTCCAGGCTCCCCAGTCCGGCCGCTATTTCGAGAACCTGTCGCCGATCACCGGCCTGGCGATGGGTGAGATCGCCCGCTCCACGGCGTCCGACATCGACGCGGCGCTGGATGCCGCGCATGCGGCTGCCGATGGCTGGGGCCGGACCTCGGTCGCGGAACGCTCCAACATCCTGATGCAGATCGCCCAGCGGATGGAGGACAACATCGAGCTGCTGGCGACGGCCGATACCTGGGACAACGGGAAGCCGATCCGCGAGACCATGGCGGCCGACATGCCCCTGGCGATCGACCATTTCCGGTACTTCGCCAGCGTCATCCGCGCCCAGGAAGGCAGCATGGGCGAACTGGACGACGACACCGTCGCCTACCACTTCCACGAGCCGCTGGGTGTGGTCGGCCAGATCATCCCCTGGAACTTCCCGCTGCTGATGGCGGCGTGGAAGCTGGCCCCCGCCCTGGCCGCCGGCAACGCCGTGGTGCTCAAGCCGGCCGAACAGACGCCGGCCACCATCATGCTGTGGGCGGAGTTGGTCGGCGACCTGCTGCCGCCGGGCGTGCTGAACATCGTCAACGGTTTCGGCCTGGAAGCCGGCAAGCCGCTGGCCTCGTCCGACCGGGTGGCCAAGGTCGCCTTCACCGGCGAGACCACCACGGGCCGGCTGATCATGCAGTACGCGTCGGAGAACCTGATCCCGGTCACGCTGGAGCTGGGCGGCAAGTCGCCGAACATCTTCTTCAAGGACGTGATGGAAGAAGACGACGCCTTCTTCGACAAGGCGCTGGAAGGCTTCGTCATGTTCGCGCTCAACCAGGGAGAGGTCTGCACCTGCCCATCGCGGGCGCTGATCCATGCCGACATCTACGACCGGTTCATGGAACGGGCGCTGGCCCGCACCGAAGCGATCATCCAGGGCGACCCGCGCGACAGCGCCACCATGCTGGGCGCCCAGGCCTCGTCGGAGCAGAAGGAGAAGATCCTGTCCTACTTCGACATCGGCCGCCAGGAGGGGGCCGAGGTGCTGACCGGCGGCGAGGAGGCCCATTTCGGCGGCGACATGGCCAACGGCTACTACATCAAGCCGACGGTCCTGCAGGGCCACAACAAGATGCGGGTGTTCCAGGAGGAGATCTTCGGCCCCGTCGTGTCGGTGACCCCCTTCAAGGACGAAGACGAGGCGCTGGAGCTCGCCAACGACACGCTGTACGGCCTGGGCGCCGGGGTGTGGAGCCGTGACGCCAACACCTGCTACCGGTTCGGCCGCGCCATCAAGGCCGGCCGGGTGTGGACCAACTGCTACCACCTGTATCCCGCCCATGCGGCGTTCGGCGGATACAAGCAATCCGGCATCGGCCGCGAGAACCACAAGATGATGCTGAACCACTACCAGAACACCAAGAACATGCTGGTCAGCTACAATCCCAACAAGATGGGTTTCTTCTGAGCAACTGAGCGGGTTCGGGGATCCGGCGACTGCCGGACCCCGACCCCGTCGGGGAGGAAAAGACTTGGCAATCGTCGATGCCAAAGCGGCCGATGCCAAACCGGCCCGCGTCACCGCCACGGCGGCGGCCCGTGACCTGATCCGGGAGATCCGCACCGAGTATCCGGACATCCTGTTCCACCAGTCCGGCGGCTGCTGCGACGGCTCGTCGCCGATGTGCTATCCGGCCGACGACTTCAAAGTCGGTTCCCGCGACGTCCGCCTGGGCGAGGTCGAGGGCGTACCGGTCTACATCAGCGGCCCGCAATTCGAAGCCTGGCGCCACACCCAGCTGATCCTCGACGTGGTCCCCGGGCGCGGCGGCATGTTCTCGCTGGACAACGGCCGCGAACGCCGCTTCCTGACCCGATCCCGGGTGTTCAGCGAGGACGAACTGGGGGCACTGGAAGGGTAGCGGCGGCCGGCCGGGCGCAGCCCGGACGCCCGCCCCCCAGCATGCCCTGAAGTCGATCCGATCGCGAGATCACGCGGCGCGGCGGAGCGGCGCCGATGCCAGCGATGCGGCCAGTTCCGCCGCCAGTACCGGCGTCCGCCGCTCGGCCGCCGCGACCGACCGGTGATAGCGCCCGTCCTTGAACTCCTGGTACTCGACAGCGACCGTGTGGATGTCGCTGCGGGCCACGCCGAAATAGTGCGCACAGGCCGCGATCGCCGGATCCAGCGCGTTCATGTGGGCGCGTGGCCCCCCGGGTGCGAAACCGAACTCGCCGCGGGCGGACAGCACGACCAGCGTCTTGCCCGACAGGATCGGTTCGATCGGCACGTCTCCGCGCGCCAGGTCGAATGAGAAGGTGCGGCCGATGCGGGCAACCTGGTCGATCCAGCCCTTCAACGCCGCGGGCATGCCGTAATTGTACATCGGCACGCCCATGACGATCACATCGGCGGCAATCACCTCGTCGATCAACCGGTCGGACAGGGTCAGCCGCTCGGCCATCGCCGAGGTCCGCTCTTCGGGTGCGGTGAAGGCAGCGGCGATCCAGTCGCTGTCGATCGGCGGAATCGGCTCGCGGGCGACGTCGCGCCGGATCATCCGGTCCAGCGGCCGCAGCGCTGTCCAGCTCTCGGTGAACAGCCTGGTGAGTTTGCGCGTATGCGACCGCTCATCCAGCTGGGCACTGGCATCGATCCGGAGAATGGTCTTGTGCGTGGTCATCGGGTCTGTCTCCCAACGTGCAGAGGCGTTTGACGTCCCTGAGATACGAAGCCTTTGCCCTCTGAACAAAATCGGCTTCCTCACGCTGTTGATGAACTCAGATCATCATCAAAGAGGGATGCCGGCACGAGAAAGGGGCCGGGTCATCGTGACCCGGCCCCGGCAGACGATGTCTTCGGAACGGCCAATGGCCGCTCAGTCGTCGTCATCCTCGGCCGGGTCACGCGACCCGTCCAGCCGCCGGCCGATGTCGCGCAGTTGCCCGGCCTGCTCCACCAGTTCGGGCACATCGTCGAAGGCCATGGTGAAGTTCCAGTAGTAGGCGACGACGGCGAAGATCGTACCCGCCTCTGCACCCGGCAGACCGGCGGCGCGCACCAGCACCACAATCCCAAGAGCCGCCATCAATACCTGCATCCAGCCCCAGGACGTGGCCTCCACGTCCGACAGCCGCACACGCCAGCCCATTACCGAGCGATAGTGCCGCCGAAGTTTGGTTGGCCGGCCGTCCAGGATGGCCCGACCCTCGCGCTCCAGCCGGTCGTTGAGCCGGGTCGAGAAGGTGACGGTCCGCTTGCCCTGCCAGCGGCTGATCAGGATCAGCGGCAGAACCAGGGCGGCGGCAGCCGCGCCGGTCACCCAGTCATAGGCGAACAGCATGGCGAGCGCGCCGAAGAAGCCGAACAGGGCGGCGATGACGCTGGGCACGTCGCGCTCGAAGAAGGTGGTGAACTGGCGCGCCAGAACCGAACGCGCCATCAGTTGCGGTGCGGCCACGCCGCGCCGGCGCTGCTCGTCGATCACCTTGACGGCCAGGTCGGAGTAGATCCGGTGATAGGTTCGGGTGTCGTGCCGCTGACGCAGTACGGCGACGCCCACATGGCTCAGGTAAAGGCCGGCGAAGACGCTCAAGCCCACGTAGCGCCCGTGCAGCAGGTCGTTGACCGCCCAGCCGATCGCCGCCGGATGCAGCAGCTCAAGCGTTTCCTCGGTGACGATCAGACCCTGGGTCGCCAGGATCGGCCACCGGTTGGCGGAGAAGATCTCCCGCAAAGGATGGCGGCGCCGGGGCGGGTCCTGGCGAACCGGCAGTTCCAAGCCGGTGCCCATCGCAGAGCTCAGATCGGTCATGGGTCGACTCCGTTTGCTGTCGGGCGACCGTTTCGGGGGCGGTTTTGGTTGCCCCGGATCGCTCGTGTCGACCGGTCATGTATTCGCCCCACCCCTTTGCCGCAAAAGCGATAAACTCGCTTGCAAGATGAGCTCAACTCATCCACATGGCGTCCATGCGCCGTCTACCGCCCTTGAACGCGCTTCGCGCCTTCGAAGCCGCCGCCCGGCATATGAGCTTCGCCAGGGCCGCGGACGAGCTGGCCGTCACGCCAACCGCGATCAGCCATCAGATCCGCCTGCTGGAGGAGATCACCGGCCAGGCACTGTTCCGCCGCCGGCCGCGCCCGATCACGCTGACCGAGGCGGGTGCTTGCCTGTTCCCGGTGCTGCGGGACGGGTTCGACCGTTTCGCCGCGACCGTTGCCGGCCTGCGCGCGGACGCCGATCACAGCCCCCTTGTGGTCTCCACGACCACGGCATTTGCCAGCCGCTGGCTGGTCCCGCGATTGGCGAAACTCAAATCCGATACCGATCTCGACCTGGAGATCGATGCGTCGGAGACCGCGGCCAACCTGCGTTCGGGCACCGCGGATTTCGTGGTGCGCTACCGGCGCACCCCGGTGCCGGACCTCGAATGCCGTGAGCTGGCGCGCGACCGCTTCATTCCGGTTATGGGTCCGGCCCTGCTGGCCCAGGGACCGCCGGTCACCAGGCCGGCCGACCTGGCCGGGCACACCTTGATCCACTTCCGCTGGAAGCGGCCGGACCTCGATCCGCCCACCTGGGACCGTTTCATCACCGAACTGCGCACCAGCGACCCGGACGTGGTCGCCATCGACACGACCAGGGGCCTGCGCTTCAGCGAGGAGCCGCACGCGATCGAGGCGGCCCTGGCCGGCCAGGGCGTCGCGCTGGTCAGTGACGTCCTGGTGCGCCGGGAACTGGCCCTGGGCACGCTGGTCCGGCCGTTGGACATGTCGATCGAAGGGCTGGTCTACTACGTGGCCTACCTGGCCGAAGTCCCGCGCCGCAGCGCCATCGAAAGCTTCCTGCTCTGGGCGCGGGATGAGATGGCGGATGATGGCGACGCCGCACCGAAGACAGGTGGTGATTAGCTCTCCACCGGTTCTGCGAGCGTTCACCGGTACCGACGGCTCGCGGCTGGTGCGCTTGTGCCGACTCCCACTTACTTCTTTGGCTCGACCGCCCGCTCCCACGACCAGGCTATGGCGATCGCCAGCACCACATGGCCGACGCCCGAGGCCCAGGTCAGGTTGCCCCAGCCCAGCATGAACCCGAAGCCGGCGATCGTTGCGAAGATGCCCAGGGCCATGAACCACAGGGCGACGCCGTAGATCGCCCCGTTGATCAGCCAGGGCAAGGGCGAGATCCGCCGGAACACCACGTAGCCCAACGGGAAGGCGACGATCCCGGCCACGTAGTGGATCGCTTCGGCCAGCCAGCGGGCCTGGATGCCGAGCAACCCCTGCACGAGGCCATGGGGCTGCGGCGACTGGGCCAACACAAGGCGGGTCAGCGTGTCGGTGGTGACCTCCCAGGCGACGATGCCCATGGCGCCGGCGATCAGCAGTCGAAGGATGTTGTTGGTGACGTCGCCGATCACACCGGCGACGAAGCCGGAACCGCCGGCGGTCGTGTCATTTTGGTTGGTCATGGCGTTAATCGAACTCCCAGGTGTCTCAATCTTGGATGCCGGTCGGCGGACGACCGGCCTCACGGGACACCGGTCGGACCCAGCGTCCCGTCGCACGGTTGGACGGCGGGACCGGCACCGACGTTTCAGCATGACCGGCGCCGGTAACGTTTGCCCCCGCGCGGGCAAACTGACCGACGCCGGTCATACAGGCGTCACGGAACGGAAAAGTCGGTCAGCTACCCTTTCGACGTAGAACCGAAACGGGAGGCTGAGGCCATGGGACCTTCGATCAATCGGCGCACCCTGCTGGCAGCGGCCGGGGCGACAGTCGCGGCCGGCCATGCCGGCGTGGGCCACGCCCGGGGCCTGCCGGCCCTGCCGAGCGAGAACGCCGCCGCGGACACCGCCTACTGGGACGCGGTGCGCCGGCTCTACCGGGTCAATCCCGACATGGTGAACCTGGAGAACGGCTATTGGGGCATCATGCCCGAACCGGTGCTGCAGGACTATCTCGGCCATACCGAGATGGTGAACTACAACAACACGGTATGGGCCCGTGGCGGCGGCGCCGGTGAGGCGTTCGGCGCCGCCCGCGCCGCGCTGGCCGAAGCGCTGGGCGCCGATGTCGACGAGGTGGTGTTCACCCGCGGGGCAACCGAAGCGCTGCAGAAGCTGATCGGCGGCTACAACCGGCTCCGGCCGGGCGATGCGGTGCTGTACGCCGATCCGGACCCCGCGCCGGTCCTGCAGCCAGGTCATCGCCGACTGCATCGCGCCGTAGTCCAGATCGGCGTACAGCACCGCACCGCCCGGCCGGAGCCGGTTGTAGCCGCCGATCAGCTTCTGCAGCGCTTCGGT
>JANQIU010000088.1 GCA_028281985.1 Alphaproteobacteria bacterium
TCGGCGGCTCCCCATTGCCCGTGTCCGCGGGGCGCGATGCTTACCCCGGGAGCTTGTGTTGTTCCACAAGACCCTACCCCGTTTGCCGACCCCACCGACCCTCTGGCGGGGCGGTGCGACCCGGCGTAGAGTCTTGTGAAACAACACAAGCTCCCGGGGTAAGCATCGCGCCCCGCGGACACGGGCAATGGGGAGCCGCCGATGGCCTTGAAAGACCTCCTGGTGCATGTCGATCATTCCGACCGCGCCGGGGTGCGCATTGATTTCGCCTGTGCGCTGGCGGACCGCCATGATGCCCATGTGGCCGGCCTCTATGTGAAGACCCCGACCAATGTGCCCGCCTATGTGATGGCGCAGATCCCGGCCGAAGCGCGCGAGGTGCATGATCGCTCGGTGGACGAGTTGGCCGAAAAGGCGCACGCGCTGTTCGAGGAGCGGGCCCGCGCGGCCGGGCGTTACGACCGGGCGGAATGGCGGGTCGCCAAGGGCATGGCCGACACCGCGATCTCGCTGATGGCGCGCTATGCCGATCTGACGATCCTCGGCCAGAGCGATCCAGAGGAGTCCACCTGGGACGGGACGGTCAGCCCGGATGAACTGCTGCTGAGCTGCGGCCGCGCCATCCTGCTGGTGCCGTTCTCGTACAAGGTGAACGGGGTCGGCGATCGGGTGCTGGTCGCCTGGAATGGCAGTCGTGAAGCCTCCCGCGCCGTTTCCGATGCGATGCCGATCCTGGAAGCGGCCCGACAGGTGACCGTGCTGTGCATCAATCCGGGCCCCGAACTGGGCGACGAGCCGGGGGCCGACATCACCCGGCACCTGGCGATGCACGGCGTTGCGGCGGAAGCCGCCCACCTGCACGCCAAGGACCTGGATCCCGGGGAAGTCCTGCTTTCCCGCGCCGCGGACTTGAGCGCCGACCTGATCGTCATGGGCGGTTACGGGCGGCCGCGGCTCCGCGAACTCGTGCTTGGCGGCGTGACCCGCACGATCCTCAAGGAAATGACCGTACCCGTCCTGATGGCCCATTGACCCCCCAGCCGATCCGGTAGCCGGTCCCGAATCCTATCCCGGTCACTCAAGGCAGGAGGCGCTGCCATGATTCTGGTCTTCGGCTCGCTTAACATGGATCTGGTCATGGAAGTGCCGGCGCTGCCGCGCCGGGGCGAGACGGCGCTGTCCCGGGGCTATCTGACCAAGCCGGGCGGCAAGGGCAGCAACCAGGCGGTGGCCGCGGCCCGGGCCGGGGCGGACGTGATGATGGTAGGCTCGGTCGGTCGCGATGCGTTCGGGGATGCGCTGGTCGAGAACCTGCAGGCCAACGGCGTGGCGACGCGGGAGGTCACGCGCAGCAAGGAACCGACCGGGATCGCCTGTATCTGCGTCGATCCCGACGGCGAGAACTTCATCACCATGGCCAGCGGGGCCAATCTGGAGGCCAGCATCAGCCATGTACCGGAATCGGCGCTTGGGCTGGGCGCGGCCACCGTGCTGATGCAGATGGAGGTCCCACCGGAGCAGAACTGGGCCCTGATCCGCCATGCCCATGAGGTCGGCGCGCGCACGCTCTTGAACGTCGCGCCGGCGGCACCGGTACCCCGGCAACCCCTGGAGGCGCTGGACTACCTGATCGTGAACGAGGTCGAGGCCGGGGCGATCGCCAACACGCTTGGTTTGTCCTGCCACGGTCCAGCCGATCTGGCGGCGTCGATCGCCGGAGAAGCGGATCTGACCTGCATCGTAACGTTGGGGCACAAGGGGTCGATCGCCGCCGGCGACAAGGTCACCTGGGTCGTGGACCGGATGCTGATCGACCCGGTCGACGCGACCGGGGCGGGCGACGCGTTCACCGGCGTGCTTGCGGCGGCGCTGGATGACGGTTTCGATCTGCCGAAGGCGCTGCACCGGGCTTCGGTCGCCGCCGGACTGGCCTGCATGGCGTTGGGGGCCCAGGAGAGCCTGCCGACGGCGGCGGCAATCGACAGCAATCTGGATCGCGTCCCTGCCCCCCACCGCATGGCCTGACCGCGACATTGCCGGCCGATCCTGACGCATCCCGCGCAACACCCTTGCGGGTGGCTGGACCCCTGGGCCAGAGTGCGCGGGAATTCAGGCCGGCCCGCCGTTCGCCGCTGTGCCGGCCGGCAATGACCGCGCATCTTCTGGGAACCCTGCATGCCGACCATCAATTCCATTGCCGCGATGAAGGAGGAGATGACCGTCTGGCGGCGGGATCTCCATGCCCATCCGGAGATCGCCTTCGAAGAGGTCCGGACTTCGGACATCGTGGCGAAGAAGCTTGCCGAATGGGGGATCGAGGTCCATCGGGACATCGCCAAGACCGGCCTCGTCGGTGTTCTGCGCGGCCGCCGCGACAACGGCCGGGCAATCGGCCTGCGGGCCGACATGGACGCCCTGCCGATGCAGGAGGAGAACGACTTCCCCCACCGATCGACGGTGGACGGCAAGTTCCACGGCTGCGGCCATGACGGCCATACGACCATGCTTCTGGGCGCCGCCCGCTATCTGGCGGAAACCCGAAACTTCGAAGGCACGGTCAACTTCATCTTCCAGCCCGGCGAAGAAGGTGCCGGCGGCGGGCGGGTGATGATCGAGGAGGGCCTGTTCGACCGGTTCCCCTGCGACGAAGTCTACGCCATGCACAACTGGCCGGACCTGCCGGCGGGGAGCGTCGGTGTGGCGCCGGGCCCGATGATGGCGGCCACGGCGACCTTCGACGTGCGCATTGCGGCCCGCGGCGGGCACGCGGCCATGCCGCATATGACGGTGGATCCGGTGGTGGTGGCAGCGCACCTGATCACGGCCTTTCAGAGCCTGGTCAGCCGCAATGCCGATCCGATCGACTCCGCCGTGGTCAGCGTGACCCAGGTCCATGCGGGTACCGCCTACAACGTGATCCCAGAGGACGGGGTCCTGCGCGGGACGGTGCGGACCTTCACCCCGCAGATGAGCACGATGGTCGAGCAGGGGATGCGGCGGATCGCCGGCGGGATCGGCGAGGCCCTCGGCGCGACGGTGACCGTCGACTATCGGCCCGGCTACCCGGCGACGGTGAATCACCCGCGCCAGTCGGAGATCATGGCCGATGTGGCCGGGCGGGTCGTCGGCACCCAAAACGTCGTCCGCGACCCCAGCCCGGTGATGGGCGGCGAAGACTTCGCCTATATGCTCAACGAACGCCCCGGGGCCTACATGTTCCTGGGCCAGGCCGGCGGGCCATCGGCTTGCTCGGTTCACAATCCACGGTATGACTTCAACGACGAGATACTGCCGATCGGCGCCAGCGTGTTCGCGACGCTGGCGGAAGATCGGCTGAGCGGATCGGGAGACGCGGCATGATCGGTCAGGGCAAGGTGATGGGCGTCGTCCGGAAGACGATGGTAGCGGCGCTGTGCGTAGCCGCCCTGGCGGCGTGCGGCGGCGATTCCACGGAAGTCGGCACCGTTGCCGAGGCTGCGGCAGCCCCGGCCCCCGCCCCGGTTCCCCTGGGCGCGGTCGACGGCATTGCCGGCCGGACGGAATGGGCCGGTCCGCTGAGTGCGGCGGCGGTGGATATGACCCTGGCCGTTCGCGACACCCGTGGCTGGGACATCCTCTGGCAGCTGGTCGGTTCGGCGCAACCCGGGCCGTTGCCCGAAGACACGATGGCGGTCGCGGTGTTCTCGGGGCCGCGCCCGACCGGCGGCTACAATGTCAGCATCCGGAACATCGTTTCGGTCGACAATGTGGTGGAGGTTCGTTTCCTGGAAACGACGCCGCCCGCGGATTCACAGGTCAACCAGGTGGTGACGGCGCCCTGGGCGCTGCAACTGTTGCCGCTGCGCGCCGAACCCGTCCGGTTCGTGCCGCTGGAGCCGTAAGCGCGATCGCCATCCTGGTCCAGACAACCTGCGTTCCTAACCCGCGTTCCTTCGAGCGCAGGATGCCCTACCGGTTCGACAGGCAGGAGAAGCGATAGACCCGGACGTCGCCGGTGTGCAGGGCGGCGACCCGGCGCATCCAGATCTCCCCTTCCTCCAGAAGCGATTCGGCCGTTTCGGGGTCCGCTTTCTCTTCCGGCAGATGCGCCGACAGGTCGCCCCAGGCGTGCAGGATCTGATGGATGTAGCTGTCGGTGATGTCTTCCGCGATGCGGATATCGAACTGTAACTCCTTCAGCCGGTCCTGGATTTGCGACACCGTCCAGGGATGGGGGCGGCGTTCCTCGGCGTCCCGCCAGACTTCCGTTGCCCGGCTCAGCGACGCGGAATGCCGCAGGACATAGTCGGTGAACAGGAACTGCCCCCCCGACTTGATGTGGGCGGCGACCGACTCGAACAGGCCGTCCTTCTCCTTGACCGTGAACAGGGCCTCCTTGGAGAAGACACAGTCGAAGTTCTTGTCCAGCGACAGGTTCTCCGGGTCGAAGCCATAGACCGGCGCCCGCTTTTCCAGGCCGGCCTTCTTCGAGCGCTCCATACCCGCCTGGACCAGGACCTCGTCGGCCTCCAGGCCGGTGACCCAGGCGCCGCTCGACTGCGCCATCAGGCGGGTCGCGCCGCCGAGGCCCGCGCCCAGATCGAGGACGCTCATCGACTCGTCGAGACCCAGCGGCTTGATCAGGTTGGTCAGGTGGTCTTCGCCGCCGGGCGTGTGGAACCCGGGACCCCAGACGCGCTCCACCAGACCGATCCGGTCGGCAGACCAGAAGACCGATTCCGCATGCGCGCCATCCGATTGCCGAATGCGCTTATCCGTCGACCTGGGCGCCTTCGGTAACTCATAGCCTGCCCACCAGGCCTTGAGCCGCATGCGCCAACCGAACTGCTGCCCCGCCATATCGGATTTGCCACCACACACGTCTTGGAGGGTCTGCCCAGGGCGCCGGCGGTTGCACGTGCCTGGGTGATCCGGGTCCGCTGCCACAAAACCTACATCCAACGCATTAACAATCGGAATCCGTTGAGTCGCAATCGGTGATGTCCCGCGACAGGAAGCTAGCGCGCGCCTCGCCATTTGCAGAATGCGAAACTGCGAGCGGCAGCTTGGATCGTGCGTTGCATTTCGCGAACAAGTGGGCCGGCCCTGTTCGACCCTAGGGCGTTTGCCGATGCGCAACCCGTTTCAAAGGCGATCGAAAAAACCCTGAAACCTGCGCGGGTTCCCGGCGTTGCCGCGACTCGATGGCACGGACAACCAGCCGAAGCCGGGGGGTGGTCCAGCGTTTGCTCATATGCCCCCCTGAACCCCGGACCGCCGGTTGTGCGGCACCGCTAGCGCTGGAGTAGTAGGAACATGAGTGTGTCGCTTGCTGTCGTTCCCCTGGCTGACATGGTTGATCCCGCCTGGCGGCCTACGAGTCCCTCGTCCCGGCCCGCCGGCGAGATCCTGTTGGCCGTCCCCGACGACCTTGTCCCGGATTTCGCCCAGCGCAATGGCACTGGATCGACGTTGAGCCGCGCCAACTCGTTGGAGACGGCGATCATCGCCCTGCGCGACCGGCCGACCATCGGGCTGTGCCTGCTCGACGAACGGCTGATCGGCCCCAGTGCGCCGCAGATGCTGCACAAGATCGTCGCCATCGCCGGCGATGCGCCGGTCATCGTTCTCTACGGCAACGGCAGCAGCGCGGCGGTTTCCAGCTATCTGCTGGCGGGTGCCGCCGGCGTTCTGCCCCGGACATGCGTGGCATCGCTGCTGCAGGCGCAAGGCCAGGCGGCCGGTGAGGTCCATGGCGCCCAGTCCCTGCGTGTCGACTCGCTGCCGCTGTCCCGACGTGAGCGGGAGGTTGCCTCGATGATCGCGGTTGGCCGGTCGAACAAGGAGATCGCCCGGTCGCTCGACCTGCAGGAAGTGACGGTCAAAGTCTACGCCAGCGCCCTGTTTCGCAAACTGAACGTGCGCAACCGCACGGAAGCGGCCGCTCGACTGCTGAACATGGGGCTGGGCGCCAGTTGATGGCGCCCGCGTCCTGACGGGCGCGAACGAACTGCCGATCCCGGTTGATCCCGATGGGTTCGGCTGACGTCACGCCGGTCGTTGGGGCCTTGCACCCCCGCGGCCACGCGGCGTCTGTATCCGGCCGATCGACCGTGACA
>JANQIU010000104.1 GCA_028281985.1 Alphaproteobacteria bacterium
GCGGCGGCGGCCGACGGCGCGGCAATGGTCTTTGCCTGCGTCGGCCAAGACGACGACGTCCGGGCCGTCACCCTGGGCGCCGACGGTGCCTTCGCAACGATGGCGAACGGCAGCGTGTTCGTCGATCACACCACCGCGTCGGCCAGCCTGGCCCGCCAACTTGACGCGGCGGCGAGCGAGCGGGGCCTCGGCTTCCTGGACGCGCCGGTATCGGGTGGCCAGGCCGGGGCCGAGAACGGCGCCCTGACGGTGATGGTGGGCGGGGATCCGGCGGTGTTCGACCGGGCCAAGCCGGTCATCGACGCCTATGCCCGCGCCGTGGCGCTGCTGGGGCCGGCCGGGTCGGGGCAACTGGCCAAGATGGTCAACCAGATCTGCATCGCCGGCCTGGTTCAGGGCCTGTCGGAGGCGCTGTCCTTCTGCCAGCGTGCGGGCCTGGACGGCGACCAGGTACTGGACGTGATCGGCAAAGGGGCAGCGCAAAGCTGGCAGATGGAGAATCGCGGCCGAACCATGCTGCGGGACGAGTTCGATTTCGGCTTCGCCGTCGACTGGATGCGCAAGGACCTGTCCATCGTACTGGCGGAAGGGCGCCAGCTCGGTGCACGCTTGCCGGTGACGGCGCTGGTCGACCAGTTCTATGCCGGCATCCAGTCGCGCGGCGGCGGCCGCTGGGATACGTCGAGCCTGATCCGCCTGCTACGGGACTGAGCCGGCGGCGGGCCAGGCACCTCAACCGCCGGGCACCTCAAGCATACCCGTGCTGGCGGAGGTGGTCGGCCAGCCAACGGTCCTCCGTATCGATATGGTCTTCGAACCACTCGACCAGGAAGGCGCGGTCTTCATCGGCAAGCGCGTACTGGCCCCGGCTGACGAAGCCCCGCCACCAATCCAGCAGAATGCGCATCAACAGGGCGTGCTGATCGGCATGGCGACCGCGGTCCGGATAATCCGTCGCCTCCATCAGGCGCTCCTCCATCGCGAAATGGCGGACCGTGATCTGAAAGAAGTCATTGGCTGCCTGGGCCAGCGGCTCCTGCGAAGACGATCTGTCCAGCAGACCGAGGAACAGGGTCATCTGCTCGTGCATGGCCAGATGATCGACATCGATGCACCGGATGCCGACGCGAACAGGCTCCTTGATCCGAGCCTGCGGATCCGGCCCCATCAGCGGCACCTCGATGGGGGTAATACCATCCTGATCCACAACCTTCTGGGAAACACGCTGCGCTCCCGACACAAGCGGCGTCAGCTACGACCAAAGCATAATGTTGGATGGTCGGTTCGTAATTCACAACCCCAGAATGCGAGCCGGTTGCAGGTGCAGGTTCATCTCGCCTCAGCGCCGCTTAAGCGCCTGCTGCTGGAGCGCTGCAAGGTCGGTCGTCCCCTTGCGCGCCAGGGCCAGCAGGGCCAGCAGTTGGGCTTCGCTGAAGGTGGCCCGTTCGGCCGTGACCTGGACCTCCACCAGATTGCCATCACCGGTGAGGACGAAGTTGGCGTCGGCTTCGGCACCGGAATCCTCCTCGTAGTCCAGGTCCAGACGCGGTTCGCCCCCGACAAGGCCGCAGGAGATGGCGGCGACACCCGTGGTCAGCGGCCAGGTGGCCAGGGCCTTGATCTCCTGCAGGTGCCGGCAGGCCATGGCCAAAGCGACATATCCACCGGTGATCGCGGCGGTGCGCGTCCCGCCATCGGCCTGCAGAACGTCGCAGTCGATCCGGATCTGCAGTTCGCCGAGCGCCTTCAGGTCGGTGACCGCCCGCAGCGAGCGGCCCACCAGTCGCTGGATCTCCTGGGTGCGCCCGGTCTGGCGCCCGCGCGACGCTTCCCGGTCGGTCCGCTGATCGGTCGCCCGCGGCAGCATGCCATATTCCGCGGTAACCCAGCCCTGGCCGCCACCCTTCAGCCAGCCGGGGACCCGGTCTTCCACCGAAGCCGTGCACAGGACATGGGTATGGCCGAAGCGGGCCAGGCAGGATCCCTCGGCATACCGGTTCACGTCGACGTCCAGGGAAACGGGACGCAGTTCGTCGGGACGGCGGCCGGCGGCGCGCATGGCTGTCTCCAGGTGTTTGGGGGACGACCGATCGTGGCGACCGGCATGCCGACACGGTACCCATTCGCAGGCGGCGCGACCAGCATTCCGCCCATGCAGCGCCTCCGGCCCCGGTATGCGGCATCGCCCCCCGCCGCTGCCCGCCGACGCCCCCTTGTTGCCGTACCGCCGCCACCCTACATTGCGGGCGCCCAGACATGCATAGCGACGACGGCCTGATAAGACCCCCAAGAGAGATGCTCGCCGAGCTGAATGAACGCTCGCGCGACATCTTCCGCATGATCGTCGACGCCTATGTGGAAACCGGCGAACCGATCGGGTCGCGGACCCTGTCCCGGCAGATGGGAATGGACCTGTCGCCGGCGACGATCCGCAACGTCATGGCCGACCTGGAGGAGGCCGGCCTGCTCTTCGCCCCGCATACCTCGGCCGGGCGCCTGCCGACCGAACTGGGGCTGCGGCTGTTCGTCGACGGACTGCTGGAAGTGGGCGACCTGACCGACGAGGAGCGCGAGAACATCGAGGCGCAATGCGCCACGGCAGGCCGCGGCCCCAAGGATATCCTGGAGGAAGCCACCAAGGCGCTGAGCGGCCTGTCGAGCTGCGCCGGGTTGGTGATGGCGCCGAAGGTCGACAAACCGCTGAAGCATATCGAGTTCGTGCCGCTGGCGCCGGACCGGGCCCTGGTGGTCCTGGTCAGTTCGGATGGTCTGGTGGAAAACCGTGTCCTGGAACTGCCACCCGGCATGCCGGCGTCGAGCCTGATCCAGGCATCCAACTTCCTGGTGTCCCGGGCGGTGGGGCACACCATCGCCGAAGTGCGGGCCAGCATCCTGGACGAGATCGTCCAGCAGCGCGGCCAGTTGGACACCCTGTCGGCGAAAGTTGTCGAGGCGGGGCTGGCGATGTGGACTGGCGTTCCTTCAGAAGAAGGCACGCTGATCGTCAAAGGCCAGTCCCGGCTGCTGAACGACATCGCGGCGCTGGACGATCTGGCGCGAATCCGCGGGCTGTTCGACGCCCTGGAAACCAAGGAGACCATGGTCCGCATGCTGGACGCGGCGATGCGGGCCGAAGGGGTACAGATCTTCATCGGTGCGGAGAACAGCCTGTTCAGCCATACCGGCTGCTCGATGATCGTCGCCCCCTACAAGGACACGCAGGAGCAGGTGGTCGGCGCCATCGGCGTCATCGGCCCGACCCGCATAAACTACGCCCGCATCGTGCCGATGGTGGACTACACGGCAAAACTGGTCGGGCGGATTCTCTGGAACAAGAAAGGCGAAACGGAAGCGGCATGAACGATTCCGAACGTAAGGGTACCGGCGAAGCCGAACCGGCGGCCGCGGCCGCACCGTCGGCCGAGGGCGGCGATCCCGGCGCGACGGCCGCCCACCACCCGGACCCGGAGGCGGCAGACCCCGGGACGGACGCCGATGCCGACGACGCGGCGACCTGGGATGCCGGCGACTTCGCCAATAGCCTGCGGACTGCGGATCTGCAGGGGGAAGTCGACGCCCTGCGCGACGAGAACGCGAAGATGAAGGACCAGTTGCTGCGCGCATTGGCGGACACGGAGAACACCCGCCGCCGGGCCGAACGCGACAAGCAGGACGCCACGAAATACGCCGTGTCCAAGTTCGCCAAGGACATCCTGGATGTCGGCGACAATCTGGACCGGGCGCTGGACCATGTCTCGGCGGAAGCCCGCCAGTCCGACACGGCGCTGAACACGCTGGCCGAAGGCATCGAAGCGACCCAGCGCCTGTTGCGCGACATGCTGGAGCGCCACGGGCTGTCGCGCATCGACCCGGCGGGCGACCCCTTCGACCCGAACTACCACCAGGCAATGTTCGAGGTCGCCGACAGCGGTCAGAACCCGGGCACCGTCGTCCAGGTGATGCAGGTCGGCTACGCGCTGCATGGCCGGCTGCTGCGGCCGGCCATGGTCAGCGTCGCCAAGGGCGAGCCGCCGCAGAAGGTGGACACGTCAGCCTGACACGGGCGGGAAGGGGCCGCATCCGAACCGCCTTCGGCTGCGGCCTTCCCGGTCAGAACAGATCGAAGCTGATCGGTAGCCGTGCGGTGATCGCCACATCCGGCGCGTCTTCGGTTATGCCCGCCCGAACCCCGAGGTTGAGCCGCATGTAATCGGTGATCCGCAGGCTGCCGCCGAAGTTCAGCGAGCCGACGTCGAAGGATTCACCGCGGACGTCGATGCCATTGGTTTCCGTCACGCTGCTGTCGATGAAGCTGTGCTCGTAGCTCATGCTCAACGACGTGCGATCGTTCAGGGCATAGCCGACGCCGAAGCTGATACCGACCACATCGCCCGGGTTCACGCGGCCGATCTCCGTCGTGCCGATGGTGGTGTCGACATCGCGCGGCAAGTTGAAGGTGTAGCTGGCGCTGCCGAAAAACACCGCCGGATCGACGGGGTAGAGGAAGGACAACGAAGGCTGGATGGCGAAGAAGCCCGAGCCGGTGGTCAGTTCCGTCTCGACGCCCGCGTCGTTGCGGTCCACGTCGAACGGCCCGGTTCCGGTATCGGTCTTGAACCGAAGATTGGCGATGAAGGTTGGCCAGAACAGGTCGCCGTCGTTGATCTGGTAGCGGCCGGTCACCTCCACATCGCCAATGCCCGACCCGCTCAGATCATCCACCGTGGTGCCGCCGCCGGCGGTGAGGACTTCCGAACTGATCGTATCGTCACGATAGATGTAGGGGATCGACAGCTCGACTTCGCTTCGATCGGTGATGCCGGTCCGAATATTGACCCGTGAGATGAACGTGTCGCGGTCGGCGTCGGTGATCTCAATATCGCCGACGAGGATCGTCTCGATGACCTCCACGCCATTAAAGAAGAAGACTTCGGTGGATGTCTGCTCGAACTCCAAGGACGGCTCGACGATGACCGTTCCCGGTGGTGTCAGCACACCGCGGAAATTCGCCGGGGCGGCCACGTCCAGTTCTACTGGCTGCGGCGGCTGGCCGGTTGGCGGCTGGCCCGTTGGCTGCGGCGCC
This sequence comes from Alphaproteobacteria bacterium, assembly GCA_028281985.1. GTDB lineage: Bacteria > Pseudomonadota > Alphaproteobacteria > DSM-16000 > Inquilinaceae > JANQIU01. Next base: position 5,084 of record JANQIU010000104.1, read on the forward strand.
CCTTCGGGCGTGCCCTGCTCCGGCGCCTGGACGACCGTACCGGTGGGTGCTTGCACGGGAACCGTCGCCGTCTGTCCTTCCGGACTGACCGTAACGGTTGCCTGATCCGACGGCGACAGGGCCACCGGGATCAGCGTAGGCGTCGGCGCCAACTGCGCTTCCAGGGAACTGAGACGCGTCCCCTGGGCCTCGATGATCGCAGATTGGCGATCGATCAGGTCTTGCTGCTGCTCGACCAGCGCGCGCAGGGCATCAAGCTCGGCCTCGATGTCCCGCGCAGCGGCCCCGTCAACGAGGCCGATGGCCAGGAGCGAAACACTCCCGGCCATTATCGAACGCATCATGTTTTGAGCCTTCCCACGTCACCATTCGTTTGCACGTCATCATTCGTTAGGCTGTAGTGCTTGATGAGTTTGTACAAGGTTCCGCGGGAAATTCCTATATCTCTTGCTACTGCTGAGAGGTTGTTTCGACGCCGTTGCATCGCAAACGAGATCACCGCCCGTTCAACTTCGGCATGGGCCCTGCCCAAGGTACAAGGCAGCGGGATCTCGACCTGAACACCGGTGCCGGCACGGCTGTCCTTTGCATCGCACCCACCGCCATGGACCCGTTGCGGGCTCGACGGTTGGCCGCAGTCTTCCAGCGGCCCGCCGGGCACTTGCAGGCGCAGATGCTCCGGCGTGATCGGCTGTCCCTGGGCGAGAACCAGGGCCCGACGCATCCGGCCCATCAACTCCCGAACATTGCCGGGCCAATGATGCGCCATCAGCGCCGCCTTGGCTGCATCGGTCAGTTGCGGCGTGCACAAGTCGCCGGGTCGGGACCAGTGGCTCAACGCATGCACGGCAAGCAACAGCACGTCCGATCCGCGTTCCCGCAACGGCGGGAGTTCCAGTGACAGGACGTTGAGGCGGAACAGCAGATCCTGCCGGAACCGGCTCGCCTCCACATGCCCATCAAGATTCTGGTTGGTCGCCGCGATGATCCGGACGTTCAGATCGATGGACTGCTGTCCACCGACCCGCTGGATCTGCCGCTCCTCCAGAAACCGCAACAGGAACGGCTGCAGGTCGACCGGCATGTCGCCGATCTCGTCGAGGAACAAGGTGCCGCGGTCGGCCGCTTCGATCCGGCCGACCCGGCGCTGCACCGCATGGGTGAAGGCCCCCCGCTCATGCCCGAACAGTTCCGAGGAGATGAGCGTTGCGGGGATACCGGCACAGTTCAGATCGACGAACGGGCCGGAGGCCATGGGGGAGTGCCGGTGAATATACTTCGCCAGCAGCTCCTTGCCGGTGCCGCTTTCACCCGTGATCAGCACCGGGGCATCACATTGGGCGAACAGGCGCGCCTGTTCCAACACCGACTTTAAGGCATCGCTTTCGCCGACAATGTTCGACTTTTGCGTGTTCTTATAGGCAACTTTTGTTTGCTGAAAAAGAGACGTAGGTGGGTCACCCAACCGGTCGGACCACCTACGTGCCGGCGCCGCTAGGGGCGCGCCGTGATCTTCCGACATCGCCGTATTCCCAATTTATCAATTACGTCAAACGGATATACTCAGGAAATTTCCGCAACTCCCTTCAAGTTTCTTTTATTTATCCACAATTTTTCTAACACTTTAGGAAAAACTGGTCAATCGTGTTTTGCCTTCGACTCACTGCGATCAGTAGATGCTCATCCACCTACATTTTACGACCACGAGATGTTCTGATTCTTCTGACATTAGCAATCTTTGTTTAATCAATTTGACATGAAAATCTCGAATCGAGATCGTTTCTAGCTCATAGATAGTTCTGCCTCTAACTATTCTGCCTGCCCGTTAATGTTCTGTTAATGAACAGGCGTTCAGGGATTCGACAGATCCCCGAAGGATATCCGTTCAGACCGTGGACGGTTCGGCGAGGCCTCCCTCGCGAAACAATATTGCGAACAAAAATAAATAAATAAAATCAAAGCACTAATTCCAACCGCAGAATCTGGCAGGCCACTTGCAGAGCGGGGCTGCCGGCGCCAGTGGCACCACGTTGCCGTGTGGCCCTGGCCCGGAGCATAGGCGTCTAACCAGTTGGTTAGCGCGACCGTTCTTGGTGTGTCAACGGCGCCAGGCAAGCTGGTGCGGGAATTTAGGAGAGCATCACGATGAAGAGAGTCTTCTTGGCTGGCGTATCGGTCGCCGTCCTTGGTTTCGCCAGCTCTGCCGGAGCGCAAGAGGCGGTCAGTTTCACCGGTATCGGCCCGGCCGGCGCGATCGCCGACGTTTCCATCGTCAGCGACATTGAAGCGACGTCGACCAACCTCATGCAGCAGCGGACGCTGAACCAGTCGTTCGAGCTGGATGTGGTCACCTTCGACGGCGTCGAAGATACCGACATCGACTTCGCTGACGGCGCGTTCGCCGGCCAGACCGGCAACGTCAATGGCCTGAACACCGGCCTGAACTCGGCCCAGCAGGGCGCCGGTTCGCTGGCCGTCGGCACGGTCGATGTGGCCGCTGCGGCGTTCATAGGACCGTTTCCGGTGGCCGCCGCGGTCGAAGGCGCCAACGTGGTCAGCCTGAACGCCATGTCGCAGGTCACCACTAACCAGACCGGTGACGTGGAACTGGGCAACGCCACCCTGTTCCAGGAAAGCGGCATCGAACTGGGCGCAGGCGCGTTCGGCGGCCAGACCCTGAACGTGAATGCCGTCAACAGCGGCGCGAACTCCGCGCAGCAGGGCGCCATTTCCATCGCCGTCAGCACTGGCAGCATCTTCTGATTTGTTGGTTTTTTAGTTGACGTAAACATGTCTTTGGCATGTATATCATGTGCGTTAGTTGCCTGATACATGATCTGTAGTTTAGTTTTTTATTTTGGAAACTGAAACGCGTCCCGGGCCACGCCATTGGCAGTCCGGGCACAGACCAGGAGAACTTGAGATGAGGAATGTCTTTCTGGCCACGGTTTCGGCCGTCGTTCTCGGCGTCGCCGGTTCCGCTTCCGCCCAGGAAGCCGTGGGCTTCACGGGCATCGGTGCCGACGGGTCGATCGCCGACCTGACGGTGCTGAGCGACACGGAAGCCACGTCGTCCAACCTGATGCAGCAGCGGACGCTGAACCAGTCGTTCGAACTGGACGTCATCACCTTCGACGGTGCGACGGATTCGGACATCGACTTCGCTGACGGCGCGTTCGCCGGCCAGACCGGCAACGTCAACGGGCTGAACACCGGCCTGAACTCGGCCCAGCAGGGCGCCGGCTCGCTGGCCGTCGGCACGATCGACGTGGCGGCGGGGGCCGTTGTGTTCCCGGTAGGGGCGGCCGTGCTGACCGAGGGCGCCAACGTGGTCAGCCTGAACGCGATGTCCCAGATCACTACCAACCAGGCGGGCGATCTGGAAGTCGGCAACATCACCACCTTCACCGAAGGCGGCATCGAGTTCAGCCCCGGCGCGTTCTCCGATCAGACGCTGAACGTCAACGCCGTCAACACGGGCGTGAACTCGGCCCAGCAGGGCGCGATCTCGATCGCGGTCAGCACCGGCTCGGTTTTCTGATTTCCCCGTCCCCCGACCCCCGCCTGCGGGCGGGGGTCGGTCTTTTTCCTATTGCGCATTTTTGGTCGAGGGAGGACGCCGTGCACAGATATTGCCAGGGACTGGCCATCGCCGTCGCCGTCATTGCCTTTCCGCTTGCCGACGCCCGGGCCGACGATAGTCAGGCCGTGCTGGCCTTCTCCGCCGATGCCGCGGCGACCGCGGATCTTCTGGAAATCCGGGGTGGCACCGCGCTCAGCATCGAAGAGCTGGTGATGGAAGGCGGTGCCCTGAACATCGCCGATCAGGACGTCGACAACATTGTCGAAGGCAGCGTCACTGGCGACACCGGGATCATCTCCGTCGACCCGAGCGCGTTCAATGGCCAGTCGATGGTGATCAACGCCTTCAACACCGGCGTCAACGCCGTCATGCTCAACCAGATGACGCTGGAGGTCATCGTCTCGGACACGCCGCTGTCCCCGTGACAGGCGTCGACAGGGAGCCAAGGCGATGATTGGGCGGATCGCAGGCGTGGCAGCTTTGGCGTTCCTGGGGACGGCCACGGCTGCGCTGGCGGGAGAAGTCACCCTGGCGGTGGCCGGTATGCGCGCGACGGTCGACGTGCAGAGCATGGAAGAGCGCCAATGGATCAACGTGGTCCAGCAGGAGCATGACTTCAGTTGCGGCGCCGCCGCCGTCGCGACCGTGCTGACCTATCACTACGGCATACCGACGACGGAGGCCGAGGTTTTCAACGCCATGTTCGCGATCGGGGACCAGCAGCTCATCCAGGAGCAGGGTTTCTCGATGCTCGACCTGAAGAACTATGTCGACAGCATCGGCTTTGGCTCGAACGGCTACCGGATCACCCTGGACCAGCTCCGCGGACAGGGCGTGCCGGCGATCGTGCTTCTGCGCATCCGCGGTTATCTGCATTTCGTCGTCATTCAGGGCATCACCGACACAGAAGTCCTGGTCGGGGACCCCGCCTTTGGCCATCAGAGGTATTCAATCGAACGGTTTCAGGAACTGGTCGCCAGCGACGTATTCTTCGTCATCGTTACCCATGCATCCGTCGGCCGCGAGAATTTCAATCCGCCCGAGGCCTGGTCCGCGCTTCCGCGGGCACCGATCGGCCCGGTCGGATCGGGGGCGCCCGGAAGCGCCGCCCAATCGCTGAGCCTGCCCATTCCATTCGGCATAACGGGAGCGACGTTCCCATGACCCACCCAAACGCTGACCCCGATGCAGGCCCCGGACGGGCGCATGCCTGGGTCGAACGATTTGCACTGCGGCCGGCCGCCCTGGCCGTGTCCGCCTTTTTGCTGGTGTTGGCTGCCCATCCGGGCGAGGCGCAGGCTGAACCGGCGGGTCCCGTCGCGTTCGAGACGTCGGCCGTGGCCGACCAGGACCTGTCGGAGATCCGCGGCGGCTTCCTGACCGTGGACGGTATTCAGATCGACCTCAGCTTCGTGATGAACACCACTATGGACGACGGAACCGTGGTCGCCAGCCGGATCACGCTCGACGATCTGATGAGCGGGCGCCTTGGCGTCGTCTCGGTCAATGGGGTCGAGAGCCTGGGTCAGGGACAGATCTTCGTCGGCGAGGACGGTGTCGGAACCGAAATCCTGCATATCGTCGACCCCAGCAACACGCTGATGGTGTCGGTGAACAACACTGCATCGAACCGGCAGATCATGACGACCGGTACAGTCACGGCGGAGATCTTCATGCCCAACCGGATCCGCGCCGGGTTGCCGATCCGGTCGTTTGGCCCGACGAACCTGGAGATGCGGCAGGCAATCATCTCGTCGCTGGCGCGATAGCGGCTCTTGGCCTGGTTCGTCCTCGCAACCGAGCCACGTTGAGGTTCGGTTGCGAGGGCGCGCCGCTAACGCATTGAACTGTCCTCTAAATTCCCAGCACGTCCCGCATCGTGTACAGGCCGGGCGGGTGGCCATAGGTCCACAGCGCGGCCTTTAGCGCGCCCTTGGCGAAGATCTCCCGGTTGGCGGCTTTGTGGGTCAGTTCGATCCGTTCACCCGGGCCGGCGAACATCACCGTGTGATCGCCCACCACATCGCCGCCACGCAGGGTGGCAAAGCCGATATCGCCGGCCCGGCGTGCGCCGGTATGCCCATCCCGGGACCGGACCGCATGGTCGGCCAGTGTCACTTCGCGGGCATGGGCGGCCGCCCGCCCCAGCGCCAGGGCCGTGCCCGATGGCGCATCGACCTTGTTGCGGTGGTGCATCTCCAGGACCTCGATATCGAAATCGTCCCGCAGGATCCGCGACACCTCTTCGACCAGTGCGATCAGCAGGTTGACGCCAAGGCTCATATTCGCGGCGTAAACAACGGCGGTATGCGCGGCAGCGCGGTGCAGCCGCTCTTCCTGGTCTGCGGACAGGCCGGTGGTGCCGATGATGTGGGCCGCCTTGGCCTGGGCGGCATAGGCCGAGCACTGGACCGTGGCTTCCGGGCTGGTGAAATCGATCACGGCATCGGCGGCGGTGAACAGATTGACCGGATCGTCGTCGATGGTGACGCCGACGGGGTGGGGCTGGCCGGCGACAAGCCCGGCATCCTGGCCGACGGCATCGTCGTTCGGCGCACAGGCGGCGCCGACCAGTTCGGCATCCGGATGCGCCAGGACCTCGCGTACCACCATCCGGCCCATCCGGCCCGCACACCCCAGCACCCCGATCCGCATGTCCCGCGTCTCCCGCCACGATCGTCACCTTGTCGCAGCGACGAAAGCACGGGCCCCGGCGCCGGGGCAAGCGCCCTACGGACAAAGGGGCGGCGCCCGAAGGCACCGCCCCACGCCCGCCACGCGTCAGAGCTGAATCAGCGACCGGTCAGCATGTCGCCGACCTCCAGCAGGATAAACTCGTTGTTGTCGGCCCGGCCGATCGCCCGGCCTGTGGAGAACGGCAGGTTGTTGTCGTTGGCCACGATGATGTGCCGGTCGTCGACCATGTCCACATCCTCGATGGTCACGAAGGGGAAGGTAAAGGTGCCGTCGATGGTGCCCTCCAGCGCCACCCCGTCGGGATCGGCGATGTTCAGAAGGTCGACATAGCCGACCTTGGCCACCGCGCCGGTCTCGTCGACATCCGAGAAGTCGACCAGATAGACGCGCTTGAATTCGGCCGGGGCGTTGAAGCAGTCCGGGCGCGCCGGGCCATCACAGGCCAGGCGCGGGTCGCCCTCGCCGCCATCGCGTTCGATGATCAGGCCCAGCGAGTCGCTGATCATGTTGAAGTCGCCGATATTGTTGCCGTTCACCTCCAGCATGTAGAGCCACTGGTTGTCGGTGAAGGCGCCGGTTTCGGTGTCCAGTTCGATGATCCGCAGATACTGCTGGCCGTCGATGTTCTCCCAGTCGCCGGCTTCCGCGTCCCACAGCGGCCCTTCGAACAGCGGGCGCAGATGGCGGCCGTCCACCGTCTGGGCCATGCCTTCGAAACCGCGGCTGCGGCGCACTTCGAAGGCGACCGACCCGTCCGGGGTGGACGGCAGCCGCAGCGCATAGTGGTCCGGCGACCGGACGACCGCGCCGTCGACTTCCGTTTCGAGGAAGTCCGTCACCCGGCCGGTCAGGTCGGTGGCGAAGATGTATGGGCCGAACTCGTCGCCGAACCAGATCCGGTCACCGACCGGCTGCATGCCCTCGAGATCGAAATCCGCCCCGGTCAGATAGCGGGTGTCGGTCGCCTCGGTGGCGATGCGGAAAGGGACGATGCCGTCGGGATCGTGCAGGTAGATCACGTCCTCGATGCCGACCCGGCCGCCGTCCCAGTCCGGGCTGACCCGCAGGGCCATCAGCATGGCGTCGGGCGAGTTCACCTGGCTGCCGAAGCCGTTGTCGATCAGCACCATGTAGTCGCCGTCACCCACCGACTTGATGCCGGAAAAGCCCTGCACCGGCTGGCCGGTGAACGGCAGGAACAGACCGGTCGTGCGTGGCACCTCCGGGTCCGACAGCCAGGTCTGGCCTTCGCGGGTGTACAGGCTGTCGTCGCGCAGGTTGCCCGGCGCAGTGAACTTGCCGGAGGTGTGGAACAGCACCGGCGCATCGGCCGGCGCCGGGACGAAGGTGGCGGCGGGCAGCATGGCATGGCCGGCCAGGGTGGCGTCGAAAACGATCTGGTCCTGGGCGGTCGCCGTGCCGGCCAGGCCGGAGGCCAGTCCGACCAGCGCGGTGGTCATCATCAG